>JAWWBN010000038.1:0-22978 GCA_033720955.1 Thermoanaerobaculia bacterium
GAGAACCTCCTCGGAGAGCTTGTAGTACTCGAAGGCACCGCTGGATCGCGGGGCGTACGAGAAGATCGGCTCGCGGTAGGCGGGGCTCTCCTCCAACCTCACGCTCTTGCTGATGACGGTCTCGAAGAGCTTGGCGCCGAACACCTCGGCCACCTTCTCGTGGATGTCCTTGGACAGGAGGGTGCGCCGGTCGTAGAGAGTCAGCAGAGCGCCCAGGATCTGGAGCTCGGGGTTGGCCCGCACCTTGATCTTCTCGATGGTCTCGAGGAGGTCGTCGGTGCCCTCCAGGGCGAAGTAGCTCGACTGGATCGGGATCAGGACGTGAGTGGCGGCCACCAGGGCGTTGACCGTGAGGATCCCCAGGGTCGGCGGCGTGTCGATCACCACGTTCTGGTAGCGCCCGTCGAGGGCGCGGAGCTGATCCTGGAGCCGGTAGTAGCTGTCGATCTCCCCCAGCAGCTTGGTCTCGATCTTGGCCAGCGCGATCGAGCTGCCGGCCACGTCGAGATTGTCGGCCTTCTCCGCCGGCCGCACCACCTCGGCCAGCGAGGTCTCGGGGTCCACCAGGGCGTCGTAGATCGTGCGGTGGAGGTCCCGGACGTCCAGGAAGGACATCGTGCTGTTGGCCTGCGGATCGAGGTCGATCAGCAGGGTGCGGGGGCCCTTCGAGGCGAGGGCGGCCGCCAGATTGATGGCGGTGGTCGTCTTGCCGACCCCGCCCTTCTGGTTGGCGATAGCGATGATCATCCTGGACCGGGTCGCAGTCTACGAGAGCGACCTCGGACGGTCAAGGGAGCGATCCGAGCAGCCCGGCGCCGGGGTCGGAGCGGTGTCGGCACGCCGACCATCGATATAAGACTAGTGTAATCAGTGGTTTACGCCCTACATCTCCCACTCGCCGAGGTCCGCGGGATCGACCTCCTCGAGCCACTTCTTGATCCGCTCGTCCCGGCTCAGACGCTCGGTGAGATCGATGGCCTGGGCCTTCTCGAGCACGGTCCGCAGCACGAAGATCGGCGCGTCGGTGCGCAGGGCCAGGGCCAGGGCGTCGCTGGGGCGGGAGTCCACGGTCAGCTCGCGCTGGCGAAAACCGAGGTGGATCTCGGCGTAGAAGGTGTTCTCCTTGAGGTCGCAGATCAGGACCCGCTGGACCTCGGCGCCCAGGTCGTCGAGAAACGAGCGCATGAGATCGTGGGTCATGGGGCGGGGCGACTGGACCCCCTCGATCCGCAGGGCGATGGCGTTGGCTTCGAAGACCCCGATCCAGATCGGCAGGAAGAGCTTGCTCTTGGTGTCGCGCAGCACCACGATGGGCAGATTCGACGTGGGGTCGAGCATCAGCCCCTTGACCTCCATCTGGACCGAGTCGGCGGGCGCCGGCATCGGACCGATTGTCGCCACGCAGGGCCCGCCGGTCAAGGGCGGGCGGCGCCGGCGGAGATCTCAGGCGGCGGCGGAGCCGAGCAGGCTGTGGGGCAGCGCTCGCTCCACCCGCACGGGGACCAGGGCGCCGACGCGCGCCGCCTCTCCGGTCTGCGGCCGCGCGAAGTGGACGATCCGGTGGCAGGGCGTGCGACCGGTGAGCATCTCCGGCCGCCGTCCGGGCCCGGTGATCAGAGTCTCGAGGACCCGGCCGGTGAGCGCCTCGTTCAGCTCGCGCTGGATCTCCTGCTGGCGGGCCAGCAGCCGCTGCAGGCGCTCGGCGGCGACCGCGTCCGGCACCGGATCGGGCAGACGCGGCGCGGCGGTCCCCGGCCGCGGCGAGTACCTGAAGGCGAAGACCGAGGCGAAGCGGGTCTCCTCCACCAGGTCCAGGGTGGCCCGGAAGTCCTCTTCGGTCTCGCCGGGGAAGCCGACGATCAGATCCGTGGCCAGGGCCAGGTCCGGCCGCGCCCGCCGCAGCGACCCGACGAGCTGCCGGTACTCCCCCGCGGTGTAGCCCCGCCCCATCAGCTTGAGGACGCGGTCCGAGCCCGACTGCACGGGCAGGTGCAGGGAGGGGCAGATCGTCTCGTGACGGGCGAAGCGCTCCACCATGCGCGGCGTGAAGTCGCGCGGGTAGGAGGTGACGAAGCGGAGACGCCGGACCCCGTCCACGGCGCAGACGGCGTCCAGCAGGTCGGCGAAGTCCTTCGTGCCTCCCGGCTCTCGCCAGTGGTTCACGGTCTGACCCAGAAGCTCGATCTCGACGAACCCCTCCCCCACCAGCCGCCGCGTCTCCTCGACGATCGACGCCAGGGGCCGGCTGCGCTCGGGACCGCGGGTCAGGGGCACGATGCAGAAGGTGCACTTCTTGTCGCAGCCCTCGACGATGGTGATCATCCCCTTGTGGCTCCCGTCGCGGCTGATGGCGTCCAGCTCGTAGCGGATCTCGTCGGGGAAGCCGGTCAGGACCGGCCGCTCGCCGGCCGCCCGCCGGGCCAGGACGTCGCTCAGCTCGCCCACCCGGGAGGGACCGAGCACGAAGTCGAGGTGGGGTACGCGGCCCAGGGCCCGCTCGCCGGCCTCCTGCGCCACGCAGCCGCACAGACCCAGGACCACGCCGGGCCTCTCCCGCTTGAACCGACGGTACTCCCCGAGGCGCGAGTAGACCTTGTGCTCGGCCTTCTCGCGCACGCTGCACGAGTTGAGGAGGATGATGTCGGCTTCGCCGGGGTCGTCGGCGGGCACCAGCCCCTGCCGGATGAGCTGTCCGGCCATCCGCTGGCTGTCCAGCTCGTTCATCTGGCAGCCCCAGGTCTCGACGAAGAAGCGGCCTCTCACGGGGTCTCCCCTCCTCCGCCGTCGCGCCGCTCCCGGACCGTGGGCTCCTCCGGCTCGTGGATGCCCGTCTCCTCGACCTGTAGCGAGTCCGCCTCGAGTGGCCTCGGCTTCTCCGGCTGCAGATCGACCCCCTCGCGCAGCCACCCCGGGTCGGCGCCCGCCCGGCGGCCCTCCTCGAGGGCGGTCTGGAGCTCGGCCCGGGCGCGCTCCACCTCCAGCCGCGCCAGCCGCGCCTCTTCGAGGGCGTGGTCCCAGGCGGGCTTGATCTGCGAGTCCCGGTAGAAGGGATCGTCTTCGGCGTAGAAGCGGCGGCGGAGCTGGTCGATCTCCCCTTCGAGGCGCTCGATCGAGTCGTGCGCCTCCCGCCAGCGCTCGCGGATCTCGCGCACCCGGGCCCGCCAGTAGGCCTCGTCGCGGATCCGGTCGGCGGCGGCCTCCGTCCCCTCCCCTTCCCCGCCGGGGACGGTCACGGGGGCTGCCGCCTCGGCGATGGTGATCTCCACACCGGCGTAGTCGGAGAGCGAGTCCTGGTCGATGACGACCGTGGCGGGTCCGGCCTGCTCGCGCCGGCGGCGCTCCGCGGCGGCCGCCGCCACCAGGTCGCGGGGCACCGCGGCGGAGGGCTCCACCGTGGGGATCTCGAGCACCGTGGTGACGCCGTCGTCGGCCGGCGCCTCGGCCGGGGCCGGGGGCGGCGGCTCGGGCTCCCGAGCGGGCGGGGCCGCCGGGGTGACGGCCGGCGGGGGCGCCGCCGCGGGCATGGCGCCGGGCGGCGCCGGGCCGGCGGAGGAGCAGCCCGCGGCCGCCACCAGCGCAGCGGCGGCTGCCCAACGGCTCATGCCGCGGCCCCTTCGGTGTCGATGCCCGCGTCGGTCAACCGCTCCTCGACAAAGCTCTCGACCTCCTCCGCCGTGTGCAGCTCGAGACACTCGGAAGCCGCCCGCTCCCAGAAGGGGGCGTCGATCTGTCGCAGCAGTCGCTTGAGCACCGGCACCGACCTCGGCACGACGGAGAGGCTGCGCAGCCCGAGACCCACCAGCAGCGGCGCGTAGCGCGGCTGCGCTCCCATCTCGCCACAGAGCGAGACCCCGATCCCGGCCTCGCGAGCCCCGTCCACGGTGAACCGTATCATGCGCAGGATCCCCGGGTGGAGGGGGCGATAGAGGTAGGCGACGTGCTCGTTGCCGCGGTCCACCGCCATCGCGTACTGGATCAGGTCGTTCGTCCCGATCGAGAAGAAGTCGACCTCGCGCGCCAGGCTGTCGGCCACCATGGCCGCCGACGGCACCTCGATCATCACGCCCAGGGGGATCTCCTTGACGTGGCGCCGCCGCTCCCGCCCCAGCTCCCGGAGCGCCCGGTCCAGCATCTCGCGGAACTGGCGCACCTCCTCGACCGCCGACACCATGGGGAGCAGGATCCTGAGATCGCCATGGGCGGCGGCCCGGCAGAGGGCGCGGAGCTGGTAGTGGAAGATCTCGGATCGGGCCAGGGTGAGCCGGATGCCCCGCAGACCCATCACCGGGTTCTCCTCGCGGGTGTCGAGCACCTCGCGCGCCAGCTTGCGCCCCCCCAGGTCGAAGGT
Organism: Thermoanaerobaculia bacterium; assembly: GCA_033720955.1. Lineage (GTDB taxonomy): Bacteria > Acidobacteriota > Thermoanaerobaculia > Multivoradales > JAHEKO01 > JAWWBN01. The sequence goes on from JAWWBN010000038.1 coordinate 4,349, forward strand.
CCGCACCACCACGGGGTGGGGCGCGACCTCTTTCAGCAGGCGGCGGTAGGTCTCGTACTGCTCCTCTTCGCTGGGCAGCTCCGGGCTCTTCTCGATGAAGAGGAACTCGCTGCGGTAGAGCCCGATGCCGGCGGCGCCGTAGCTGCGCGCCTCCTCGGCCTCCTCGGGCAGCTCGATGTTGGCCAGGAGCTCCACCGGCTGTCCGTCGCGGGTCTTCGAGACCAGCCGCCGGGTGCGGCGGAGCCGCGTCTCGCGCCGCAGCTCCCGCGCCTCGATCCTCCGGTAGCGCTTCAGGGCGCTCTGGGTGGGGTGCAGGACGACCCGCCCCGCGTTGCCGTCCACCACCACCAGATCGGCGTCGGTGATCTCGCTCGTGACCCCGGCCAGCCCGCCCACCAGGGGGATGTGGAGCGAGCGGGCGATGATGGCGGTGTGGGACGTCTGGCCTCCCCGCTCCAGGGCGAAGCCCGCGACCCCGTGACGGCCCAGCCGGATCGCCTCCGAGGGCACCAGGTCCTCGGCCACGATGACGACCCCCTCGGAGATCTCCGCCAGGTCGCGGCTCTGGATGCCGGCCAGACGGCTCAGCAGGTGCTGGGCCACGTCGCGGACGTCCTCGCTGCGCTCGCGCAGGTGCTCCACCTCGAAGCGCTCGAAGCGCCGCTGCAGCTCCTCCGAGATCTCGTGCACCGCCCACTCCGCGTTGACCTTCTGGCCGCGGATCCGCTCCTCGATCTCGCCCAGGAAGCCGGAGTCCTCGAGCACCAGCAGATGGGCCTCGAAGATCGACGCCAGCTCCTTGCCCAACTGCTGGTGCGCCTTCTGCCGGGTGGTCTGGAGGTCCTCGGCGGCCGCCCGCACCGCCTGCCGCAGGCGCTCGATCTCGTCGTCGACCCGCTCCGGCGGCACCGGCAGGCGGTAGACCTCCACCCGCTGGCCGCCGATCGAGACGGCGTGGCCGATGGCGATGCCGGGCGCGACCGGCAGCCCCTCGAGCACCCGACTCCTGATGCGCGGCGTCACTCCCCCTCCCCGAACTTGTCGGCCAGGAGGTCGGCGATGGCGGTCATCGCCTCCTGCTCGTCCCGCCCGTCGCAGCGCACGGTGATCGTGCAGCCCTGCGCGGCAGCCAGGAGCAGCACGCCGAGGATGCTCTTGGCGTCGACCCGCTCGCCGTTCTCTTCGATGGTGATCGAGCTCTCGAAACGGCTGGCCAGGTGGACCAGCTTGGCCGCGGCCCGAGCGTGGAGCCCGAGCCGGTTCTCGATCTCGAGCTCGCGCTCGATCATGACGTCGTGGAGGCGGCCAAGGCGGCGTGGCCGGCGCCGCAGCGGCAGATCGCCCGCCGGCCCTTGGCCCGGATCCAGTCGGCCAGCTCCTCGAGCGGGCGCTCCTCGCGACCCATGCACTCGAGCCGCAGAACCATCGGCAGGTTGACGCCGGTGACCACGGCCACCCGGCCCGTCTCCTCGAGCGCCGCCGCCACGTTGTAGGGGGTGCCGCCGTACATGTCCGTGAGGACCAGCACCCCGTCCGGCGCCTCCAGCTCTGCGATCGCGGCCCCCACCTTGGTCCGGGCCTCCGCGGGGTCGTCGTCCCAGCCCAGCCCGAGGGCGGAGACGTCGGGGCTGGCGCCGGCGATCTTCTCGGCGGCGGCCAGGAGCTCCTCGGCCAGACGGCCCTGCGTGACGATCAGTGTCTTGACCATGGACTTCACCTCTCCACGTCGCGGTGGTTCACCCGCACCGGCCACTCCTGGCGCGCGAACCGCTCGCGCAGCCGCTCGACCATCGCCACCGAGCGGTGACGGCCGCCGGTGCAGCCGATGGCCACCGTGAGGTAGGCGCGGTTGTCGCGCTCGAAGCGCGGTCGCAGGTAGAGCAGCAGCTCCTCGATCCGCCGCGCCAGCTCAACGAACTCCTCCTGCCCCTCCAGGAATTCCACCACCGGGGCGTCGCGCCCGGACAGCTCCCGCAGCTCCGGGCGAAAGTAGGGATTCGGAAGAAAGCGGGTGTCGAAGAGCAGATCGGCGCCCTTGGGGATGCCGTGCTTGAAGCCGAAGCTCTCCAGGAAGACCATCGGCCCGCGGACCGCCCGCTCCCCCTGGGCGTAGTCCTCGAAGATGCTCTGCCGCAGCTCGTGGATCGACAGGTCGCTCGTGTCGATGACCCGGTCCGCCGCAGCCCGCAGCCCCGCCAGGAGCCGGCGCTCCTCCTGGATGGCGTCGAGCGGCGGCCGGTCGGCGGCCAGGGGGTGGGGACGGCGGGTCTCGGAGAAGCGCCGCACCAGGACGTCGTCCGAGGCCTCCAGAAAGAGCAGGCTGGCGTCCACCCGGGTGCGGTCGATCCCGGCCACGATCTGGGGGAACTTCGCGGCGAAGCCGGGAGCGCGCACGTCGGTGACCACCGCGATCGGCGCGTTGCCCGAGACGTGGTCGCGGGGGTCCCGCAGCAGCTCGCGCAGCAGCGACAGGGGCAGGTTGTCGACACAGTAGTACGCCAGGTCCTCGAAGCAGTTCGCCACGGTGCTCTTGCCGGACCCGGAGAGCCCGGTGACGAGAACCAGCCGCACCCCGGCCACGGCCCTACCCGTCCCCCGTCGGGGGCTCGCCCGGGGGGCGCTCGCCCCGGATGGCCCGCGCCCGCTTGCGCCGCAGCTCCTCCTGCAGACGCAGGGCGAAGGTGCGGGCGGAGTGCTGCCCCTGGAGCTTGAGCACGTGGTTGCGCGCCGCGACCTCCACCAGGATGGAGAGGTTGCGTCCCAGGGCCACCGGCATCTTGATGTAGGGGCAGGGGGTGTCCAGCAGGTGGAAGACCGTCTCGTCGAGACCCAGGCGGTCGTAGGCGCGCTCCTCGTCCCACGACTCGAGCTCCACCACCAGGTCGATCGAGCGCCGCTCGCGGACCGCGGCCAGACCGAAGAGGTGCTGGATGTTGACGATCCCGAGCCCTCGCACCTCCATGTGGTGGTGTAGCGCCCCCTCCGAGAAGCCCACGAGCTCGCCGTGGGGGTAGCGCTTGATCGTCACCCGATCGTCGGCCACCAGGCTGTGGCCCCGGGTGATCAGGTCGAGGGCGCACTCGCTCTTGCCCACCCCGCTCTCCCCCACCAGCAGGACGCCCAGGCCGTAGATCTCCAGGAGCACGCCGTGGACCACGGTGCGGGGCACCAGGTGATCCTCCAGGAAGTAGCTCACACGGCGGATGACCCGCGACGACAGAGCCTCCGAGGCCAGCACCGGGATGCCCCTGCGCCCGGCGTTCTCCAGCAGCTCGGCGGGCGGGTCGAGGCCCTTGGTGACGATGAAGACCGGGACCTCCAGCCGCGTGATCCGGTCGATCCGCTCCCTGCGGGTCTCCTCGTCCAGCGTGGCGATGAACTCGATCTCGCTCTGGCCGATGATCTGCACCCGGCCGGGCTTGATGTACTGGTAGTGCCCGGCGAAGGCGAGACCCGGCTTCTGCACCCGCGGGTTGGTGATCCGGTTGTCCAGGCACTCCTGGGAGCGGACCACCCTGAACTCCAGGTCGTTGAGCTCGCCGCCGAGCAGCTCGCGGACCGTCAGCTCGCCTTCGCTCACCCGGTCTCTTCCCGGAGCAGCTCGAAGATGCGCTCCGGGTCCTTGCGCCGCACGATCCGCGACACCCGGCGGCCCTCCTTGACCCAGCGCGAGATCGCCGCCAGGGACTGCAGGTGGGCCGCGGGCGAGTCGTGGGGGGAGACGACGGTGAAGAAGAGCCGCACCGGCTTGCCGTCGGAGGCGCCGAAGTCCACCCCCTTGCGGCAGATCCCCACGGAGACGCGCACCTGGTCGGTGCCCTTGGCCTTGCAGTGGGGGATCGCCACCCCGCCGCCGAGGCCGGTGGAGCCCAGCTCCTCCCGCTCCCGCAGGCCCTGGTAGAGCGCGGCGGCGTCCGAGACCACGCCGGCCTCGGCCATCCGCTGCGCGATGGCGAGAAGCACCGTCGCCGAGTCGGAGTTCGGCAGATCGGGAAAGATCAGGTCGGGCCCGGTGAGCGCGGCCAGCTCCATACTCTTCCTATTCGGGCGCGATCAGTCCGTAGTTGCTGTCGCGGCGCCGATAGAGCACGTTGACCCGCGAGGTGGCGGAGTTGCGGAAGACCACGAACTCGTGCTTCGAGCCGTCCAGCTCCAGGGCCGCCTCCTCGATGCTCATCGGCTTGACCGGAATCCGACTCGAGCGCACGATGCGCGGCTGACCGGTGGCGACGCTCTCACCCTCCAGCACGTCGATCGGCCAGTGATGGACGTGGTTGTTGCGGTCGGCTCGGCGCCGCTTGTCCTGGAACTTCTTCGTGGCCCTGCGGGCCTGCTTCTCCGCCTTGGCGGCCGCGAGGTTCACCGCGTCGGGCATGGTCTCCGCCTCGTCGGTCGCCTGGATCACGCCGTGCCTGTGCGCCAGGTGGAGCTCCGCGATCTGGCGGTGCTTCTCCTGCTCCAGCGTCACGCGGATCTCCACCGGCTCCTGGAGGAACTTCAGGAGCTTGGCGAGCTTCTCCTCGGTGTGCTCGCGGATCCGATCGTCCAACGGGTAGTTGCGGCCCACGTAGTCGACGTTCATTCGGGCTCGGCCTCCTGGTTTCGGTGTGGGACTAGAAGATCTGGCGGCGGTTGGTGGACGAGGGAATCGACAGCTCGTCGCGGTACTTGGCGACGGTCCGCCGGGCGATGTTGATCCCCTCGCGCTTGAGCACCCGGGTGAGCTCGCTGTCCGACAGCGGGTGCCGCGGATCCTCGGCGGAGATCATCTGCTCGATCTTGCGCTTCACCGTGAGGGAGGAGATGTCGCCGCCGTAGTCCCGGTCGATGCCGCTGTGGAAGAAGAACTTCATCGGGAACAGCCCGCGAGGGGTGTGGATGTACTTGTTGGAGACCACGCGGCTGACCGTGGACTCGTGCATGCCGATGTCCTCGGCCACGTCGCGCAGCACCATGGGCCGCAGGCGCTCGATGCCGCGGTCCAGGAAGTCACGCTGCTGCTTCACGATCGAGGTGGCCACCTTGTAGATGGTCCGCTGGCGCTGGTCGATCGACTTGATCAGCCAGACCGCCGAGCGCAGCTTCTCCTGGATGAACTCCTTGGCCTCCTTCTGCCCCTTGTCTTTCATCGCCTGGAGCATCTGCCGGTAGGCCTTGCTGATCCGCAGCCGCGGCAGCCCGTCCTCGTTGAGCTGGATGACGTACTCGCCGCTGTCCTTGATGACGTAGACGTCGGGCTCGACGTAGGCCACCCGCTCCGAGTTGTACTTGCGGCCGGGGCGGGTCTCCAGCGAGCTGATGCGCTCGACCACCGGCTCGAGGTCGTGGAGATCGACGCCCAGACGCTTGGCGATGGCCGGGAACTGACGCTTCAGGAAGAGCTCCCAGTTCTCGGCGATGACCCGGCGTACCAACGAGTCCTCGGGCTCCTCCAGGTGGTCGAGCTGCCGCAGCAGGCTCTCCTTGAGGTCGCGGCAGGCGATCCCCGGCGGATCCAGGCTCTGCACCAGCTCGATCGCCGCCCGCACCTCCTCTTCCGCGTAGGGCTCGCCCTGCGCCTCGTCGCTGCCCATGGCGGCGATCTCCTCCGGCGAGGCGACCAGGAATCCGTCCGGGTCCAGATTGCCGATCACCAGCTCCGCGACCCGCTGCCGGGTAGGCGACAGGTCGGGGGTCATGTGGAGCTGCCAGAGCAGGTGGTCGTAGAGGTCCGGCTCGCGCGAGAGGGTGTTCTCGAGGGGCGGCGCCTGGCGGGCCTCGAAGGTGTTCGGCGAGGTCGGACCGGAGCTCTCGAGGTAGTCGTTGAAGTAGGCCTCGAGATCGATCTCCTCCATCGGGTCGACCTCCTCCGGCTCTTCGACCTCCTCGGCGTCCTCCGGCGTCTCCTCGATCGTCTCGGTCTCTTCCAGGGTGGGGTTCTCGACCAACTCCTGGGTGAGGGTGCTCTGCAGCTCCAGACGGGTCATCTGCAGCAGCTTGATCGCCTGCTGCAGCGACGGCGTCATGACCAGCTTCTGAGCCAGCCGGAGCTGCAATTTCTGTTCGAGCGCCATCCGAATGTCAGGCTACAGCCTGAAGTCCTCGCCTAGGTAGATCTTTCTGACTTGGGGGTCGCTCGAGAGCTGCTCGGGAGGGCCGGAGCGCAGGATCTCACCGCTGTTGATGATATAGGCGCAGTCGGTGATCTTCAAAGTCTCGCGGACGTTGTGGTCGGTGATCAGGACCCCGATTCCGGCCTGCTTCAGCCGTCGCACGATCTCCTGGATGTCCTCGACCGCGATGGGGTCGATCCCCGCGAACGGCTCGTCCAGGAGGATGAACGAGGGGTCGATGACCAGGGCGCGGGCGATCTCCACCCGGCGCCGCTCGCCGCCCGACAGGGCGTAGCCGGGGCTCGCCCGCACCGTCTGCAGCTTGAAGAACTCGATGAGGCGCTCCAGCCGCTGCTCGCACTCGGCCGGGGGCAGGTCGGTGGTCTCGAAGATGGCCCGGATGTTGTCCTCGACGGTCAGGCGGCGGAAGACCGAAGGCTCCTGGGGGAGGTAGCTGATGCCCCGCTTGGCCCGCAGGTACATCGGCACGTTGGTGATCTCCTCGTTGCCCAGGAAGACGTGGCCCTTGTCCGGCTGGGTCATCCCCACCACCATGTAGAAGGTGGTCGTCTTGCCGGCGCCGTTGGGCCCCAGCAGACCGACGATCTCCCCCGGGTGCACCTCGATCGACACCCCCTGGACCACCGCGCGGCCACGGTAGACCTTGCGCAGGTCGCGGGTGTAGAGGCTGCGGCTGGTGTCGGTCAATTCGAGGCTCTCGGGGCGGGCGAGGCGCGCACCTCGGCGGCGCCCGAATCGAGATCGTAGATCACGACCGGGCCCGAGAGCTCCGCGCCGTCCCGATTCGTCATCACCACCGGCTGGCCGGTGACCTCGACCCGGCCGCGGCCGGGCTCGTAGACCGCGCGATCGCCGCGCAGCGTGTGCCCGTCGGCGGGGTTCTCCAGCACCATCTGGCCGCTGCACACCAGCCGCTCGAAGCGATCGCCGGCTCCCAGCCAGGCGTCCATCTCGTCGCAGCTCATGGTGCGACCCGTCTCGTGCGCTCGCACCCCCTGGCGGTAGCTGACCTGGCGCTCGGAGCGCCGGTAGACCAGCGACTCGGCGGTCACCTCCACCGGCGGCCGCCGCTCCGTCGCGCCCCCCTCCGGCGGGTCCTGGGAGCGCGGCCGCACCACCGTCTTGACCCGGCCGGAGGCGGTCAGGCGGTCGCCGTCGCGGTCGCCCACCAGCCGGTCGGCCAGCAGGTAGTTCTCGCCCTGCCAGGCTCGCACCTCGCCGCTGAAGCGGAACTCGGCCGGCTCCTCGCTCCAGCCGGCCTCGCGGGCCAGGAGCCGGATCGGCAGCCGGCCCGATCCGTCGCCGATCAGCGAGAAGCGGCCGTCGCCCGGGAAGACCGCCTGCACGCCCTGCACCGCCCGGACCTCCCCCGTGGCCTCGACCCAGACGATGCGCGGCGCCTCCAGCTCCCCCTGGTCGGAGCGCAGCACCGCCGGCTCTCCGGTGAGCTCGAGACCGGTGGGCCGCGCGTCGATGCGGCGGCCGGTGGCCTGCAGGCCCTGCTGGCGGTAGTCCACGTCGTTCTGCAGCACCATCTCCTCGACGCCGCCCTCCTCTTCGTCGAAGGAGACGAGGACCCACTGCGCGCAGACCGCCCGCACGGGGTCGTCGGGAGCGAACGCCAGAGCCTCGTCGATGGTCACCCCGTCGTAGGCCCGGACCAGCGAGATCTCCCCGGCCAGGAAATCGGCGGTCAGGTAGGGGGCCCGGATCTGCCGCTCGAGGCCGGCGTCGTCCCGGGTGTCCAGCCGCACCGGCCGGCGCCCCTTCTCGCTCTCGAGCTCCACCCGCTGGGGCTCGTCGTCGGCGAACGCCAGGGAGAGCTGGTCGGCGGCGAAGACCACGGTGGTGCGGAAGTCGCCGCCGGTCTCGGGGCGCAGCGTCCCCTCGACGTCCCACTGGGCGCGGACGAACTCCACGGTGCGCTCGTCCTCGGCCAGGGTGACCGAGAGGCGGCGGGCCGTCAGGACGCTGTCGCCGCGTCGCAGTTCGACGCTCCCCTGGGCGCGGACGAGACGCTCCTGGCGCTCGATCACCACCTCGTCGGCGCGCAGGCTCCCCGACTCCTCCGTCTCGAGACCGCGCCGCGAGGCGACCCGCACCTTGCCCTCCAGCCGCAGGCGCTCCCGTCCCAGGTGGTAGGTCAGCTTGTCGGAGCGGCCGCGGTAGGCGTCGCCCATCTCGAAGCGGACCTCGCCCGCGCTCTCCAGGGCGCTGCCGCCGCGCACCAGGTCCAGCCGGTCGGAGCGCAGCTCCATCCCCCGGGCGCTCTGCACCCGCACGTTGCCCGAGAGCTGGGCCTCCGACTCCTCGATTCGGTAGACCGCCTCGTCGCTCAGCACCACGTAGGCCTCCCCCTCCTCGCGCTCGACCTCCACCCGCACGTCCCGCAGGCGGAAGGCGCCCTCGCGGCTCGAGGTGATCTGGCTGGCCCGCAGGAAGAAGACCACGCGGCCCTCCTCGGTGTGCTGGTACTCGAAGCCCTCTCCGGCGAGCACGACGTCGCCGCCCCTCGTCTCGGCCAGAAGCTGCTCGGAGGACGGCCGCGGGGTGGGCGTGGGTCGCTCCCGCCGCAGGTAGACGGCCGCCACCACCGCCGCCAGGAGCAGGAGGAGAACCAGGAGTCCGCGGCGCAGGCGCTCGATCGGCGCGTATTTTCGCCGGGGGCTCATCGCCGCATTGTACGCGTCGGCCCGCTACCCCGTCGGCGGGCCGGAGCCCGACGGACGGGCGTCCACGAGACGCACGATGGGCCGGCCGAGGTACCGGTCCAGCTCGACCCGCCCGAGCACCTCGAAGGGACCGGCGATCTCCTCCAGCCGGTCTCCCCAGCCCCACCCGGAGAGCTCCACCGAGACGCCGTCGCCGGCGAGGGCGCGGAGCGCACCGTGCCCTTGACCGAACCGCCGCGGCGGCGCCGCCGGCTCCAGCGGTCCGAGCCGGAAGAGGGGACGCGGATTGCCGATCCCGAAGGGCGCCAGACGCTGGACCTGCTCGAGCAGCGGGAAGTCGATGGCGGCCGCGTCGAGACGGGCGTCGTAGCGGAAGCGCCGCCGCAGGAGGTCGGGGTCCCACTCCGCGGCGGCCTCGAGCCACTCCCGCCGGAGCTCCCCGAGAGAGGCCGCCGGCACGGAGAGGCCGATCGCCTGGGCGTGGCCCCCGTAGCGCTCGTACCGGTCCCGCCAGCCGGAGAGGAAGTCGAACAGGTGCACGCCGGGGATGCTCCGTCCGGAGCCGGTGGCGCGGTCGCCCTCCACCTGGAGGAGGACCGCGGGCCGGTGGAACTCCTTGGCCAGCCGCCCGGCGGCGATGCCCAGCACCCCCTTGTGCCAGCTCGGGCTCCACTCGGCCAGGAATCGCGGCAGCTCGGGCGCGGCCAGGATGCGCTCCCGGGCCTCCTCCACCACCGCCGTCTCGGCCTCGCGGCGCTCCCGGTTCCAGGCGTCGAGGCGCTCGGCCAGAGCGGTGGCCCGCAGCGGGTCGCGGGCGAGCAGCAGCTCCAGCGCCGGCTCCGGCTCGGCCATGCGTCCGGCGGCGTTGATCCTGGGACCGATGCGGAAGCCGACGTCGCCGGCCCCCACCGGCGCCGTGACGCCGGAGAGCGCGAGCAGGGCGCGCACCCCCGCCGAGCGGGTGTCGGGCAGCGCGGCGAGGCCCAGCGCCGCGATCACCCGGTTCTCCCCGGTCAGGGGAACCAGGTCGCAGATCGTGCCGAGACAGGCGATCCGCAGCAGCCGGTGGGGGTCCAGCGGCCGGCCGCACGCCCGGGCGAAGGCCGTGGCCAGCTTGAAGGCCAGCCCGGCGCCGCACAGCTCCGCGAACGGATAGGAGCAGCCCGGCTGCTGGGGGTTGATCAGAATCGCCGGGTGGGGCGGCTCCCCGCGGAGCAGGTGGTGATCGGTGACGATGACCTCGATCCCGGCGGTGGCGGCGGCGGCGATGGCGTCGTGGGAGCTGGTGCCGCAGTCGGCGGTGACCACCAGGCTGCAGCCGGCCCGCGCCGCGCGCTCGACGTGGACCTCCTGGAAGCCGTAGCCCTCGGTCAGACGGTGCGGAAGGATGGGCTCGGTGTCGAGCCCCAGGGCCGTGAAGACCGCCGTCAGCAGGGCCGTCGCGGAGATGCCGTCGACGTCGTAGTCGCCCACCAGGGCCACGCGCTCCCCGGCCTCCCGGGCGGCCACCAGCCGGGCGACCGCCGCCGCCATCCCCTCGAGCAGGAGCGGGTCGTGGAGCTGGTCCACCGACGGCTCCAGGAAGGCGCGTGCCTCGTCCGGGGTGCTCACGCCGCGCCGCGCCAGCACCGCCGCCTGCCAGGCCGGGAGGCCCTCGCGCTCCAGCGTCGCCGCCGCCGAGGGCCGCTCCGCCTCCACCCACTCCGCCGGGGCGGCGCTCACTTCTTGCCGGTCGTGACCTTGCCGAGCGCGCGGAAGCGGTCGTAGCGCGCGGCCACCAGCTTGGCTGGCGAGAGCTTGGCCAGCTCGCGAAAGGCCCGCTCGACCACGTCGCCCACGCGGCGGAAGGTCGCCTCCGGGTCGGTGTGGGCGCCGCCGAGCGGCTCTTCGATGATGTCGTCGATGACGTCGAGATCCAGCAGATCGGGGGCGGTCAGCCGCAGCGCCTCGGCCGCCGCCTCGCGCTTCTCCTGGTCCTTCCAGAGGATCGCCGCGCACCCCTCGGGAGAGATGACCGAGTAGATCGAGTACTCCAGCATGTAGACCCGGTCGCCGACCCCCAGGGCCAGCGCGCCGCCGCTGCCGCCCTCGCCGGTCACCACCACGACCACCGGCGTCTCGAGGACGGACATCTCACGCAGGTTGCGCGCGATGGCCTCCGCCTGCCCGCGCTCCTCGGCGCCGACGCCGGGGTAGGCCCCGGGGGTGTCCACCAGGCAGAGGACGGGGAGCCCGAACTTCTCCGCCGTCTTCATGATGCGCAGGGCCTTGCGGTAGCCCTCCGGCCGGGGCTGGCCGAAGTTGCGGCGGATCCGCTCGCGGGTGCTGCGGCCCTTCTGGTGGCCGACGAGCGCGATCGAGCGGCCGCGGAAGGTGCCGAAGCCGGCGACGATGGCGGGGTCCTCCCCCCACCCGCGGTCTCCGGCCAGCTCGAGCCAGTCGGTGACGAGGCCCTCGACGTAGTCCAGGGTGTGGGGCCGGTTGTCGTGCCGGGCGACCAGCGTCTTCTCCCAGCGCGAGAGGTCGGAGTAGACCTCCGCGGTGGCCTTGCGCAGCTCGGACCGCAGACGTCCGAGCTCCTTCTGGCGGCCGCTCTCGCGGGGGTAGCTCTCGAGCTCCTCGATCCGCCGTCGTAGCTCGACGAGGGGCGCCTCGAAGGGGACCTCGGTAGCCGACATCGCAGGCGGGCAAGCTAACAGAGGGGTGCGGGCAGGTCAAACCGCCTAGAGCAGCTCGTACGGGTCGACGTCGATCACCAGGTCCGACGGGCTCTTCTCCGGCAGGACCGCGGCCAGGAGAGTCTTGAGACGGCGCCCGGAGCCGGCCCGCAGGACCAGTTGGAACCGCCACTGCCCGCGCAGCCGCTCGAAGGGCGCCGGGGCCGGACCGGCGATGCGCACCTCGCGGGACAGGGGGTGGGCGCTCAGCCGGCGCGCCAGCTCGGCGATGCTCTGCTCGCCCCGGCGTCGATCCCGGTCGCGCACCAGCAGCAGGACCATGCGGCTGAAGGGCGGGTAGCGGAAGACCCGTCGGAAGCGCATCTCCTCGCGCTCGAAGGTCTCGTCGTCGTGGTCGAGCGCCGCCCTCACCGCGTAGTGGCTCGGGTGGAAGGTCTGGATCACCACCTTGCCCGGGTGCTCGCCGCGCCCGGCCCGCCCGGCCACCTGGGTGAGCAGGTTGTAGGTGCGCTCGACGGCGCGGAAGTCGGGGAAGCCCAGGTAGCTGTCGGCCGACATCACCGCCGTCAGGGCCACGCGCGGGAAGTGGTGGCCCTTGGAGACCATCTGCGTACCCACCAGGACCTGGGTGTCGCCCTGCCGGAAGCGCTCGAGGACCGCCGCCACGCTGCCCCGGCGGGCCGTGTCGCGGTCGAGGATCCCGACCGCGACGTCGGGGTAGAGCCGCCCGAACTCCTCCTCCACCCGCTGGGTGCCGGCGCCGATGGGCTCGAGAGCCTCCGCCGAGCAGGCCGGACAGGCCGCCGGGACCGGTCGGCGCGATCCGCAGTAGTGGCAGAGGAGCTCACGGGTGCGCTTGTGGTAGGTGCGCGGCAGCCCGCAGTCGTCGCAGCGGCTGTCCTCGCCGCAGGCGCGGCAGAGCAGGATCGGCGAGTAGCCCCTCCGGTTGCGCAGCAGGATGACCTGGTGTCCTCCGCTCAGGGCGGCGTCGATCTCCTCTCTCAGACGGCCCGAGAAGACGACCTCCCCCGGCTTGCGGGCCCCCTTCTCCTCGCGCAGATCCACCAGCACCCCCTCGGGGAGGCTCCCCTGCCCCACCCGCCGGGTGAGATCCACCCTCGTCAGCTTGCCCACCGCCACGTTGCGCCGGGTCTCCAGGCTGGGTGTGGCCGAGACCAGCACCGCCGTGGCCCCGGCGCGGCGCGCCCGCACCAGGGCGAGGTCGCGCCCGTTGTAGCGGGGCGCGGTCTCCTGCTTGTAGGAGGGGTCCTGCTCCTCGTCCACCACCACCAGCGCGAGATCCGAGACGGGGGCGAAGATCGCCGAGCGCGGGCCCAGCACCAGCCGCGCCTCGTGGTTGCGGATGCGCTCCCACTCCTGGCGCCGCTCGACCCCGGCCAGGCCGGAGTGCAGGATGGCGGCCGCGGCCCCGAAACGCTCACGCAGAGTGCGCGCCAGCGCCGGCACCAGCGCGATCTCCGGCACCAGCACGATGGCCGAGCGTCCCTCCGCCAGCACCGTGGCGGCGGCCCGCAGGTAGACCTCCGTCTTGCCCGCCCCGGCCACGCCGCCGAGCAGGATGCCGGCGTACTCGCGGCGGGCGATCGCGGCCCGGAGCGCCTCGACGCCGGCACGCTGGTCGGGCCGCAGCTCGATCGGCGGGCGCCGATTCTCCGGCAACAGGTGGCGGTCGAGCTCGAGCCGCACCACCTGGGTGAAGCGGCGCACCACCCCCAGCCGGGCCAGACGGCGCACGACCCCGGCGCCGCAGGCGGCCTCCTCGCACACCTCCCGTACCGAGGCCGGGCGACCCAGGGCGGCGAGGACCTGCACCACCCGACGGCCGGCAGCCGAGCGGCCGCACCGCTCGAGCAGCTCGTCCACGGGGCCGGGCGCCAGCTCCACTGCGGTCGAGTAGCGCGCCCCCCGCCGCTCCCGCTCCCCCATCGCCAGCCGGCCCTGCTGCCGCATCCGATCGATCGCCGCGGCCAGATCGGTGCGGCCGGCCAGCCGCTCCACCTCGGCGATCGTGGTCCGCCCGGCCGTCCTGAGGGCCTCGATCACCGCCGCCTCGGCGTCGTCGCGGGGGATGGCCAGCGCCCCGGCGTCCGTGAGCCAGACCCGGCGGTCGCCCCAGGGCTCGAGCTTGCCCGGGAGCATGGCCCGCACCACCTCGCCGATGGGCGCCAGGTAGTAGTCGGAGGTGAAGGCGGCCAGCTCCAGGAGATCGGCGGTCAGCACGGGCTCGCGGTCCACGATGGCGTCCACGGGCCGCACCTCGACCCCTTCCGGCGCCTTCTCGGGGCGGCCGACCACGACCCCCAGTAGACTCCGTCGCCCCACTCGCACGCGGGCGCGCACACCGGGCAGCGCCCTCCCCTCCAGCGCCGCCGGCACCGAATAGACCAGCGCCCGCGGCAGCGGCACGGGGACCGCCACAGCCGCCAGGCCTCCCGGCCCCCGCTCCGCCACTTCCGGCTCAGCCGTCATCGCGCCCCGCCGGCCCCGGGCCGCAAACAGAACGGCCGCCTCGAGCGAGGCGGCCGCCACACGAGCTCACGAGGCCGGGTCCGGCTCAGCCGGCGACGGCCTCCGCGCTGGCCTTGGCCTTCTCCTTGGCGCGCGCCGCCGCCCGCTTGTCGATGCTGGAGGCCAGCGCCTCCTCGACCCTGCGGTCGGCCTCGTCCTCGTCGATGCCGCGGACGTGGGCGATCTCGCTGACCAGGAAGTACTTCGCCCGCTCGTACATCTTCTTCTCGCGGAAGGAGAGGCTCTTCTTGGTGGCGACCAGCCGGAGGTTCTTGAGCACCCGGGCCACCTCGAGAAGGGTGCCGGTCTTCATCTTGTCGAGGTTCTGCTTGTACCGGCCCTTCCAGTCCTTGTAGGTGTCGATGTTCCCGTCCCCGAGGTGATCCAGGAGCTCCTTGATCTCCTTGGGTCCGCAGAGCGCGCGCAGGCCCACCAGGTCCAGATTCTGCTCCGGCACCATCACCTTGGAGTCGTTGGAGAGGACTCGCAGGTGGTAGAAGGTCTCCTCGGTCCCGTCGATCTTGGTCGGCTCGATCTTCTCGACCTTCGTGACGCCGTGACTCGGGTACACCAGTTTCTGCCCGACTTTGAACGCCGTCATCGCACCCCCGTAACTCTTGTTGGAATTGGCGTTAACCGGCCGCAAGTGCTTGAAACGCCTGCCGTTAACAAGCCGAATCATGCCAGAAACGAGCCCATCTGTCAAGGTGGCCGGGGCAACCCTGCGGGTCCCTGCGGCGACTTGCCGCAGCAGTGCGGCAGACCGTCTCAGGGGGCCCGAACCCCTCCGAAAGGGCCGGGCCGGGCGCGGCACACCACCGCGGTTGACATGCCGCGAGAGCGGCTCCTACGATGCCGAGAGGCCAGCCCGCCTGCCAGCCGGAGTGGCGGAACGGTAGACTCGACGGACTCAAAATCCGTTGTCCCTCGAGGACGTGGGGGTTCGAATCCCCCCTCCGGCACCATTCGAGACTCCCTGAACAGAGGTCATGAGGAGCGGACCGCGACGCCGCCGAGAGCGGGCGACCCCCACCGAGAGACCGGAGCGCCCGCCGCCACCGCCCTCCACGGTTGGCCCACCGGAGGGGCCGCCCCCTGCCGTCTTGACAATCGGGACAAAGTAATGTAGTCAGTAACCTCCTCCTTGCGGAGGGACGCTCCCGGGGTGGGGGAGCGAAGGCGGGATCGGGCCGGGGTCGGGGGCTCTCGAGCTCCCGGCCCCGCCCCAACTTTCCCCCTCGATCCGATCTGGCTGCCCCTGGCGCCCCCTGATACGATCACCGGCGCTCCGGCAGTCGACGGCGGCTCTCGCGGCTTCGGCCGCCGGGCGCAGCGTCATGAGGGTTCTCCCCCGCCCACCCGTCGCACCGCGGGTCGTCGTTCTGGCGGCGCTTCTGGCGACGCATGCGGCCGCTCCGGGGCACCCCTCCTCCACCCGGGTCGCCGTCAACGCCGACTTCGACGGGGCTGCGCCCGCCGCCGTCGAGGTCCTGGTGGCCGGCGAGCCGCGGCAGGTCCTGGGCGTCGACCCGGTCGCCGCCTCCGCCTGGCAGGTCCTCGTCTATCTCGACGCTCCCCTCGCCACGCCCGAGGGTGTGCACCGCGCCCTCCGGCTGCTCGCGGACCGGGCGGACCTGCTGGTGGGTCTGGGCCCCGTCGAGCTGGTGGCCGCCGACCCCCTGCCGCGTACCCTGCTGGCGCCCACCGGGGACCCGGAGACCCTCCGTCGCGCCCTGGCGGGGGCCGTGGACGAGTGCGTCAGCACCGGCGAGCTGCTCTGGCTGCGGCAGCGCTATTCCGCGTCGCCCGCCGACGCCCCCGCCGCGCGGTCCGAGGCCGAGACGGCGGAGACGGAGCTCACCCTGCGGCAGAACCAGGCGCTTCTCCACTGGCTGCAGCGCGGCCCGGCAGGCGGGCAGCGGCTGCTGGTGCTGGTCCGGGACGGCTACGACCTGCGGGCCGGCGACTTCTACCGCGGCGACGACCCGCCGCCTCCGGACCCGCTGGCCCTGGCCCCCCACGTCGAGCTCGAGCGCCGGGTGGCCGCCGCCGGCTGGACCACGATGGCCCTCGACCTGGGCGATCGTCACGAAGAGCTCGGTGGCGTCCGGGAGGCCCTCGGCCGTCTCGCCGAGGCGACCGGGGGCGAGGTGGTCGGCGGCGCGAAGGCGCTGCGGAGGACGCTCGAGCGGCTGGAGGCGCGGCACCGGGTGGTCTTCGCCGCCCTGCCCGGCGACGGCGCCGAGCCCAGCCCGCTGCTGGTGCGGGCGCGCGGGCGCCGCCGGGCCGCCGCCGCGGTCCGCTGGCTCGGCGCCGCGCCCGAGGCCGGGCCGGGTCCGCCCGGCGCCGCCGCCGACTCCGAGCCGGGCCGCTCGGTCGTGCGCCTGCTGGTTCCCGGCGAGCGGCCGGCCCGGGGCGTCGTGGACCTCCACACCATCGTCACCACCCGGGCGGTCGAGCGGGTCGAGTTCTCGGTGGACGGCGAGCCCGCGGGTGCGGCCACCCGACACCCCTTCTCCACCCGGGTGGACCTCGGGCCCGATGCCCGGCCGCGGCGGGTCACCGCCGTCGCCTACGGCCCGGGGGGCCGGCGGCTGGGCCACGACTGGCTGGTCCTCAACCGGCCGGGGCTGCCCCCCGGCGTGCGGCTGACCCGGCTGGCCCCGGACCCGCGCGGCGTCCTGGTCGAGATCGCGGCCGAGGTCGTTGCCCCTTCCGAGACCCGGGTCGAGTCGGTCGAGTTCTACTGGAACGAGAGCCACCTGGCGACCCTCGAGAAGCCCCCCTACGAGGTGGAAGCCCCCGTCGGCGCCCCCGGGGCGGGCGACTACGCGCGGGTGGTGGCCCGGCTGGCCGACGGCTCGCGGCTGGAGGGCGCCCGGCTGGCGCCCACCGCCGGCGCCGGCGACCGGGTGGACGTCAACCTGGTGGAGGTCTACGCCCTGGTCACCGATCGACGCGGCGAGCCGCGCCGCGACCTGGACAGGGACGACTTCCTGCTGCTGCGCCGGGGCCGCCGGCAGTCCATCGAAGGCTTCGCCCCCGCTGTCGACCTGCCTCTCCACCTCGGCCTCCTGATCGACACCTCGGAGAGCATGCGCCGCCACATGCCCGAGGTGCGGGCCGCCGCCGCCCGCTTCCTCGAGCGCGTCCTGGGACCGCGAGACCGCGCCTTCCTGGTGGACTTCGCCTCGCGGCCGCGGCTGCTCCAGTCGCCGACCTCCGACCTGGAGAGCCTGCTCCGGCGTCTGGGCGGGCTCCAGCCCCACGGCGACACCGTCCTCTACGACTCGGTGCTCTTCTCGCTGCGGCAGTTCGAGGGCGTCGGCGGGCGGCGGGCCCTCGTGGTGCTGACCGACGGCGTGGACGAGGGCAGCCGCTTCGGCTCCAAGCTCTGCATCCGGCGTGCCCGCGAGGCGGGGGTGCCGATCTATCTGATCCGCATCGGCGACGCGGCGCAGCGCGGCACCGGCCCCCTGGCGATGATCAACCGCCAGCTCGCTCACCACACCGGCGGGCGTCTCCACACCCTCCCCCGGGGCGAGGGTCTCGACGCCGCCTACCAGCACATCGAGGACGAGCTGCGGAGCCACTACCTCCTCACCTTCTCCACCGACCGGGGCCTGAGCGACGATCAGCGGCGCGAGATCGAGGTCGAAGTGGCGGACCCCAAGCTTTCCGTGCGGACCATCGTGGGCGCCCGTTCCCGCGGCTGACCGCGGCGGCAGAACGCACTCCGCCGCCGTTTGGCCCCGGCGACGCCGGCCTGCCTACTCCGCCGGCTCGACCAGGAGGCCGAAGAGCTCGGTCGGAGGCGCCAGGAAGACCTTGAAGAAGTACTTGCCCGGCTCGGGCAGGTCGAGCCGCACCTCGGGGCCCATCGGAAAGGTGCCGACCTCGCGGCCCTCCCGCGACACCACGTGCAGATAGCCCTCCGCCTCGCGCGGTCGGTACTCGATCCGAGCCCGGTAGGCGCCGGCGTCGAAGTACTCCTTGAAGAGGGCGTACTGCCAACGCCGCGTATAGCGGAGACGGCGGGGCCGCGGCGCCTCGCGGATCTGCGGATCGCTCACCCAATCCGCCCGGTCGGCGGCGAAGAGGCGCTTGCGGCGGTAGTCGATCTCCTCCGGGTCCAGGCGGTAGAGACGCAGCAGGGGCCCGGCGCGGAACCAGCCCGGCGTGAACTCGCGCACCAGGTCGAAGCCGAACATCGCCTCGTAGCGGCGGGCGAACTCCTGGTGGTGGGGCTGCGACCAGAGCGCGGGGTCCAGGAAGCGCCCGTAGGCGCTGTGGGAGAGCAGCAGGTAGTCCCAGGCCGGGTCGCGGATCTCCGCGAGGCTCATGCGAGCGGCGAAGCGGCGGTGGACCTGGGGATAGAGCTCCCGGCGCAGGGCCGGCGTGTAGTCCTCCCGGAGGAAGGCCGCCCCCTCCGGCACGTGGGCGCGGATCCACTGCACCGCCAGCTCGCCGGTGCTGGGACGGTTGCGGCGCACCGTCACCGCGGTGGCGGCGAAGAGGGGGTACGCCAGCGCGGCCAGGGCGACGCCCGTCGCCGCCGCGGTGCGCCAGCGCCGGCTGCGCCGGGCCAGAAGCGCCGGCCAGGCCGCGATTCCCACGGCGAGCACGGCCGCCACCGCC
>JAWWBN010000039.1:0-22858 GCA_033720955.1 Thermoanaerobaculia bacterium
GGGCAGGTAGGCCAGACTCGGGTAGAGCGCGAACGACGGTCGCAGGCTCCCCGTGGTGAGGATGCTCTTGACGTTGTCCATCGCATGGCGCTCGTCCCACTCGCGGCGAGAGTTGGGCTCCGCCCAGGCCGCCCAGGCGCAGGCCAGGGCGCTGACCAGCACCACGGCGCCCAGCAGCAGGGCGACCGCCCGGCGGGAGAGGGTCTCGTGCGCGGGCGCCATGACGAAGAGGCAGTTTACTCAAGCCGGCTACCCCGACCGGCGGCCCGGGACGGGCCCCTCCCCGCCCCCCGGCGTGGTGCGTCCGGCCGCTGGCCAGGTCTATACTGGGATCGAGCGAGGAGGCCCGGAATGAAGGCAGCACGAGGCAGAATCCGCAGGATCCTGGTGGCCACCGACTTCTCCGAGACCGCCGACAGCGGTCTCGAATGGGCGCTGGAGATGGCCCGTGTCCACGGCGCCGAGCTGTTGCTGGTGCACGGCCTCATGCTGCCCAACCAGGCCACCGACTTCCTGCCGTCGCCCCCCGACTACTCGGAAGAGATCCGCGCCGCGGCGCGCGGCCGGCTGGAGCGCGCCGCCGACAGCGCTCGAGAGCGCGGCGTCGTGGTCAGCGCCGAGCTTCGGCTGGGGATTCCCTCCGAGACGGTCCTCGAGGCCGCCGAGGAGAGCCAGGCCGACCTCGTCGTCATCGGCACGCGGGGCCTGACCGGCATCCAGCACCTGCTGCTGGGGAGCACCGCCGAGCGGGTCGTCCAGCGCTCGGTCTGCCCGGTGCTCACCGTCCACCCCGGTGACGTGGACCGCCATCGCCCGGTGCGCAAGATCGTCCTGCCCACCGACTTCTCGGCCGCGTCGGACCACGCCGTCGAGACGACCCTCGAGCTGCTGCGCCCCCGGCTGGACGACGCCGAGCTGGTGCTGCTGCACGTCTACCACCTGCCCTTCGAGTACACCGCCTACGGCACCGTCCCCACCGCTCTCGACTACTTCAAGGACGTGGAGGGCTCGGCGCAGGAGCGTCTGGAGGAGCTGGCCGAGCCGCTGCGCGGGCGGGGCCTCACCGTCCACACCTCGGCGCGCGAGGGATACCCGCCCGAGGTCATCGTCGAGGCGGCGGAGGAGCTCGAGGCCGACCTGCTGGCGCTGGGAACCCACGGCCGCTCCGGTCTCGCCCACCTGCTGCTGGGCAGCACGGCCGAGAGGGTGGTCCAGCGGGCCCCCTGCCCGGTGCTGACCGTGCGGCGGCCGCGCGACTGAGGTCCCGGCCGCGACGCCGCCGGACCACCTCCCGGACCGGACCGCGTCCTGCTAAACTCCCGCCTCGGCCCCGACCGCGGAGAGGTGCTGGAGTGGTCGAACAGGGCTGCTTGCTAAGCAGTTGACCGGGGCAACCTGGTCCGAGGGTTCGAATCCCTCCCTCTCCGCCACCCCCTGCGATCCGTCGCGCGAGGAGACCCGCCCAGCTGCGCTAAGCTCGCCGCGACCCAGGCTCTCCGCCGCACCCCAAACCCCGGCACCGCCGGCCTCCCCAGGGCGACCGCATGACGCAGACCACCACCGACGTCGACACCCTCGCCATCAACACCATCCGCTTCCTCGCCGTCGACATGGTCGAGAGGGCGAAGTCCGGCCACCCCGGGGCGCCCATGGGACAGGCGGCGCTCGGGTATCTGCTCTTCACCCGGCATCTGCGCCACGACCCGACCGACCCCGGGTGGCCCGACCGCGACCGCTTCGTGCTCTCCTGCGGCCACGCCTCGGCCCTGCTCTACACCCTGCTCCACCTCTCCGGCTACGACCTGCCCATGGAGGAGCTCCAGCGCTTCCGCCAGCTCGGATCGCGCACCGCGGGCCACCCCGAGTCGCACCTCACCCCCGGCGTGGAGACCACCACCGGGCCCTTGGGCCAGGGCCTGGGCAACGCGGTGGGCATGGCGATCGCCCAGCGGATGGCCGCGGCGACCTTCAACGTAGACGACTATCCCGTGGTGGACCACCGGATCTGGGCCCTGGCCAGCGACGGCGACCTGATGGAGGGGGTGGCCTCCGAGGCCTGCTCGCTGGCCGGCCACCACCGCCTGGGCCGGCTGAACGTCTTCTACGACGACAACAGGATCTCGATCGACGGCCCCACCTCGCTGACCTTCACCGAAGACGTGGGCCGGCGCTTCGAGGCCTACGGCTGGCAGGTGCTGCGGGTGGCCGACGGCAACGACCTCGCGGCCCTCGACGAGGCGACCCGGATGGCGGCGGCCGAGGAGGGGCGGCCCACCCTGGTGGTGGTGCGCACCCACATCGGCTACGGCAGCCCCGGCAAGCAGGACACCGCGGCCGCCCACGGGGCGCCTCTCGGCCCGGAGGAGGTCGCGGCGACCCGCCGCGCCCTGGGCTGGCCGGAGGAGGCGTTCCACGTGCCGGAGGAGACCCGTGAGGTCTTCGCCGCCGCCCGCCAGCGGGGACGGCGCACCCACACCGAGTGGCGGGAGCTGTTCGAGCGCTACGCCGCGGAGCACCCCGGTCCCGCGGCCGACTTCCGCGCCCGGCTCGAGGGGCGGCTGCCGGACGGCTGGGAGGCGGGGCTCCCCCGCTTCAGCCCCGACGACGGACCGCTCGCCACCCGCAAGGCCTCCGGCGCGGTGATCGCCGGCATCGCTCCGCGGCTGCCCTGGCTGGCCGGGGGCTCGGCCGACCTGGCCGGCTCCAACAACACCTACCAGAAGGGGGCGGGCGACTTCTCGCCCGGCAACCCGGGCGCGCCCAACATCCACTTCGGGGTCCGCGAGCACGCCATGGGGGCCGTCCTCAACGGGATGGCCCTGACCCGGATGCAGATCCCCTACGGCGGCACCTTTCTCATCTTCTCGGACTACATGCGGCCGTCCGTCCGGCTGGCGGCGCTGATGGGCCTTCCGGTGCTCTACATCTTCACCCACGACTCGATCTTCCTGGGCGAGGACGGACCCACCCACCAGCCGGTGAGCCAGCTCATGGGGCTGCGGGCGATCCCCAACCTGACGGTGATCCGTCCCGGCGACGCCAACGAGACCGTGGAGGGGTGGAGGCTGGCGCTGGCGAACCGAACCGGCCCGACCGCGCTGGTGCTGACCCGCCAGAAGCTGCCCATCCTCGCCGAGACGGCGGCGCGCGCCGCGACGGGAGTGCCGCGCGGCGGCTACGTGCTGGCCGACGCCGAAGGGGGTGAGCCGGAGGCCCTGCTGATCGCGACCGGCTCCGAGGTGCCGCTGGCGCTGGCGGCGCGCGAGAAGCTGGCCGGGGAGGGAGTCCCGGTGCGGGTGGTGAGCCTGCCCTGCTGGGAGGTCTTCGGCGCCCAGAACCGCGAGTACCGCGACTCGGTGCTGCCTCCCGGAGTGCGAAAGCGGCTCGCCGTCGAGGCCGGCAGCCCCCTGGGCTGGGAGCGCTGGGTGGGGGACGCGGGCGACGTGCTCGGCGTGGAGCGGTTCGGCGCCTCGGCGCCCTACCAGGACCTGGCGACCGAGTACGGCTTCACCGTGGACAACGTCGTGCGGCGGCTCCGGGCCCTGCTCGGGTGAGGGTCGCGCCCGGGGCGGCCCGCCGCCACCCGAGCTACCGGCGGGCTCCGCTCACAGACTCGCCCGAGCTTCCGGACCGGGATCGGGCCGCCGCGATCCGGTAACCTCCCCGCGCATGCCCGGACCGATCCGCACCCGCTTCGCGCCCTCCCCCACCGGCTACCTGCACATCGGCGGTGTCCGCACCGCGCTGTTCAACTGGCTCTTCGCCCGCGGCCGCGGCGGCGCCTTCGTCCTTCGGATCGACGACACCGACGTCGAGCGCAACCTGGAGGAGGCGCTGCAGCCGATCGTGGACGGGCTGCGCTGGCTGGGGGTCGATTGGGACGAGGGACCCGGCGCCGGCGGCGACCACGGACCCTACTTCCAGTCGCAGCGGGCCGACAGCCACCGCGCTGCCGCCGCCCGCCTGGTGGAGCGGGGCCACGCCTACTGGGACTACGCCACGCCGGAGGAGCTGGCCGCCGAGCGCGAGACGGCCCGGACCCAGGGGCGGCGCTTCCTCTACAGCCGCCGCTTCCGCGCCGAGACCCCCGCCGACCGGGAGCGCTTCGAGGCCGAGGGCCGCAGCGGAGTGGTTCGGCTGCTCATGCCACGGGAGGGCACCTGTCGCTTCACCGACGCGGTGCGCGGCGAGGTGGAGGTCGAGTGGGCGGCCGAGCAGGACCACGTCATCCAGCGCGGCGACGGCTCCTGTCTCTACCACCTGGCGAGCGCCGTGGACGACCACCAGATGGCGATCAGCCACGTGATCCGCGCCGAGGAGCACCTGTCGAACACGCCGCGCCAGATCTTCATCATGGAGAGCCTGGGCTACGAGCTGCCGGTCTTCGCCCACCTGCCCTTCGTCGCCGAGCCGGGAAGCTCCAAGAAGCTCTCCAAGCGCAAGCTCGCCAGGTATCTCCAGCACGACGATTTCAGGGCCCTGGCCGAGCGGGGCGAGTCGATCGCCCGGACGGCGGGGATCGAGGTGGACGACACCTTCAACCCGGTGATCGTGGACTTCTACCGCAAGGTGGGCTTCCTGCCGGAGGCTCTGGTCAACTATCTGGCGCTCCTGGGATGGTCCCTGGACGACAAGACCGAGGACTTCACCCCGGACGAGCTCGTCCAGAGCTTCTCGCTCGAGCGGGTGAACCGGGCCCCGGCGTCGCTCGACCCGCAGAAGCTCCTGGTCTTCCAGGGGCGGCACATGGCGGCCCGGCCGGTCGAGGAGCGGGTCGAGCTGACCCTGCCCTTCCTCCGCCTGGCCGAGCTCGTCGCCGAGCCCCCCTCCGAGGCCGAGGTCGACCGGTTGCGGCGGGTGGTGGAGGCGGCGGGCGACCGCATCGTGGTGGCGGGCGACATCCTGGACTACGCCGACTTCTTCCTGCCCGACCACGAGCTGCCCTACGACGAGAAGGCGTTCGAGAAGCGGCTCGTGAAGCCGGAGGAGGCCGGGGATCTTCTGCGCCGCTTCCGCATCGAGCTGGGGGAGGTCGAGGCCTTCGACGCGGTCGCCCTCGAGCGCGGGATGCGGGCCTTCACCGAGGCGCGCGGCATCAAGCTGGGGCAGATCATCCACGCGGTGCGGGTCGCCGTCACCGGCAAGGCGGTCGGCTTCGGCATGTTCGAGACCCTGGAGATCCTGGGGCGGGAGAGCTGCCTGGCGCGGATCGATCGGGCCCTGGCCGAGCTCGAAGCGCGGCGCTGAGCCGCGACCGACCCCTCTCCGCCTCCCGGTGACAGAATAGCCCCTCGCCCCGGCACCGCCGGCCCCACCGCCCGAGGAGGCCCCGCCCCATGCCCGACGACGACCGCGCCCCCGAGCGCAAGAACTTCATCGAGGAGATCGTCGAAGCGGATCTCGCCTCGGGAAAGCACGACCGGATCGTGACCCGCTTCCCGCCCGAGCCCAACGGCTACCTCCACATCGGCCACGCCAAGGCGATCTGCCTGAACTTCGGGCTGGGCGAGCGCTACCCCGGCCACTGCAACCTGCGCTTCGACGACACCAACCCCATCAAGGAGGAGCAGGAGTACGTCGACGCGATCGTCGAGGACATCCGCTGGCTGGGCTTCGACTGGGGCGAGCGGCCGCTCTACGCCTCGGACTACTTCCACGAGCTCTTCGACTACGCGGTGAAGCTCATCGAGAAGGGGAAGGCCTACGTGGACGATCTCTCGGCCGAGGAGATCCGCGCCTACCGCGGCACCTTGACCGAGCCCGGCCGCGAGAGCCCCTGGCGCAACCGGGGTGTGGAGGAGAATCTGGACCTCTTCCAGAGGATGCGCTCCGGCGAGTTCCCCGACGGAGCGCGGGTGCTCCGGGCCAGGATCGACATGGCGTCGCCCAACCTGAACCTGCGCGACCCGGTGCTCTACCGCATCCTGCACGCCTCCCACCACCGCACCGGCGACGAGTGGTGCGTCTACCCCATGTACGACATGGCCCACGGCCAGTGCGACTCCCTCGAAGGCGTCACCCACTCCCTCTGCTCGCTCGAGTTCGAGGACCACCGGCCGCTCTACGACTGGCTCATCCGCGAGCTGGAGATCTTCCCGTCGCGTCAGATCGAGTTCGCCCGCCTGAATCTCTCCCACACCATCATGAGCAAGCGGAAGCTCCTCAAGCTGGTGGAAGAGGGGGTGGTGGACGGCTGGGACGACCCGCGGATGCCCACCCTCTCGGGCCTGCGCCGGCTGGGCTACACCCCGGAGTCGATCCGCGACTTCTGCGACCGGGTCGGGGTGGCCAAGGCCGCCAACGTCCAGCAGATCGCCCTCCTCGAGCACTGTCTGCGTCAGGATCTCAACCGCAGGGCGAACCGCGCCCTGGCCGTGCTCCGGCCGCTCGAGGTGATCGTCCGCAACTACCCCGAGGGGGAGACCGAGCTGCTCGATGCGGTCAACAACCCGGAGGACGAGTCCGCCGGCACCCGCGCCCTGCCCTTCTCCCGCAGGCTCTTCATCGAGCGGAGCGACTTTCGCGAGGAGGCGCCGAAGAAGTACTTCCGACTGGCGCCGGGGCGGGAGGTGCGGCTGCGCTACGGCTACTTCCTGACCTGCGTGGACTACGAGAAGAACGACGCGGGCGAGGTGACCCGCGTGATCTGCGACTACGACCCGGAGACTCGCGGCGGTCACGCGCCCGACGGGCGCAAGGTGCGGGGCACCGTCCACTGGGTGTCGGCCGAGCACGCCGTCGACGCCGAGGTGCGGCTCTACGACCGGCTCTTCCTGCGGGAGGACCCCGGGACGGACGGCGACTTCCACGAGGACCTGAACCCCGACTCGGTGGAGGTGCTCACCGGGTGCAAGCTCGAGCCCGGTCTGGCCGAGCTGGGCCCGGGGGACAGGGTGCAGTTCGAGCGACACGGCTACTTCTGCGTGGACACCCGGAAGTCGCGGCCGGGCGCCCCGGTCTTCAACCGCACCGCCACCCTCCGCGACACCTGGGCGAAGATCGAGAAGCGGCTTCAGGGATAGGCGGCCGGCGCGCCGGGCCGCTCGGAGGAGGGCTCGAGATCGCTCCGCGTCAGGCGAGAGGGCGGGGCCGCCCTCTCGCCGACCTCTCTATCAGCTCACTGCGATCGTCGGACGTCGAGCCTGCCGAGAGCGCAACCGGACGCGCATCGGCGTGGGCCGGACGACCCTGGATGGACACGATCTGCGAGCCCTGCCGAGCATCCGGGCACCCAAGTTGCAGCGAAAGAAGAGGGCATAGCCCCGAGGAATTCGGGGTCGCAGCCACAGGTTGCAACCGGTGGCGCGGAAGACGGGAACGGAGATGTTCGAGAACAACCAGAGCATGCGGCGCTACACGGAGAGCTCCTCGCGGGTCATCTCCGTGAACCTGGGCCACGTCCCCCAGCTCGACGACGATGGGCTGGACTCGAAGCGGCTGAAGCGGATCGCCGTCCTCGGCGCCATCCTCTTCCACGCCGTCCTCTTCGTGGTCAGCGTGCCGGCCAGCGAGCTCGAGCCGCAGCGCATCGGCACCGAGAAGCAGGTCTACGTCGTCAAGCAGGTGCGGTTCCAGCCGCCCCCGCCGGCGCCGGCGCAGCAGAAGCCGAAGCCCAAGGAGAAGAAGCGGATCATCCCCATCCCCGACCCGACCCCGGAGGAGCCGGAGCCCATCCGCACCCCCGACGTCGAGGCGCCGGAGGTGGACCTCGCTTCCGACGAGGTCTTCTTCGGCATCCCCGAGGCACCGCCGGGCACCGGCATCGTGGGCGGCCCGCCCCAGCGGCTGGGCGGCAACATCGTGCCCCCGGTGAAGCTCTACTACCCGCAGCCGCGCTACACCGAGGAGGGTCGGCTCTCCCGCATCCAGGGGGTGGTGATCCTCGAGGCGATCATCGACGCCAACGGCGACGTCCACGACGTGAAGGTCCTGAAAGGGCTCCCCATGGGTCTCTCGGAGTCCGCCATAGAGACCGCCAGCCAGTGGAAGTTCGAGCCCGCGACGCTCGAAGGCCGGCCCGTGCCGGTCTTTCTGAACCTCACGATCCGCTTCTCGCTGCAGTAGCGGGATCTGGTGACGGGATCCTCGTCTCGACTCGGAAACACCACCGGGTGCCCAGGAGGGGGAACGAGTATCCTGTCACCAAATGAGTAACGGAGGGGCGCCTCGAGCGCCCGTCGAGAGGGGAGGGGGCTCCCTTTGAATCTCGATCCGCCGCGCTGCACGCTCTGGACCGCCGTCGCCGCGTGGTCCGCCGTCTCATTGCTCGCCGCCGTCCGCCTGGCAGCCCAGCCGGACGAGCCGCTCCTCGGGGCGGGGGCCGAGCCGGCCGCGCCCGCCCGCACCGCCACCCACCGCCTGACCTTCGAGAACGACGCCCTCATCGGCACCGACCGCGGGTACACCAACGGTCTCCAGTACTCGCGCATGCGGCCCCGCTTCGAGGGCCTGCCGAGCTGGGCACGACCCTTCCTGGGCCGCTTCACCCTCTGCTCCGACGCAGCTCCGCCCGCCGAGCTGCCGCCGGTGGACGCGGAGGAGGGGCCCGACCGGGGCTGCTACCGGGTCAACTCCGGCTTTCTGCTCGGCCAGCTCATATACACCCCCGAGGACCTGACCCGGAGGGACCTGATCGCCGACGATCGCCCCTACGCCGGCTGGCTCTACGGCGGGGTCGTCACCGAGCTGATCCACTCCTCGCGGCGGCGGATGCACCGGTTCGAGGCGCAGATCGGGGTGCTCGGTCCCGAGTCGCAGGCCGACGAAGCGCAGATCCTCGTCCACGAGGCGTTCGGCTTCACCCGGCCCCAGGGCTGGGCGAACCAGGTCGACACCCGGCTCGGCGCCGAGATCGAGTACGACTGGACCTACAACCTCCTGAAGCTGGACCGGCACGAGCGGCGTCTCTTCGACGTCCACCTCGGTCTCGGCGCCACGGCTGGCAACGTCTTCGCCAACGCCCGCGCCAGCCTGCTGGGGAGGATCGGGCTCAACCTCTCCGACGTCTTCCCCGAGACCATCGAGCCCGTGGCCCTGACCCTGGACGACGTCGAGGCGTACCTGTTTGCCCGCGTGGTGGCCAAGGGCGTCCTGATCAACGAGACGATCGAGGGCAGCCCGCGCCACCTCCTCGAGATCGAGGAGCTCGTGAACGACCTGGTGGCCGGCTTCGTCCTCCGGCTGGGGGGCTACAGCCTGGCCTACAGCGCCGTCACCCGCAGCGACGAGTACCGGCCCGGAGGCCGCCAGCATCGGTACGGCTCTCTGAGCTTCTCCTGGCATCGGAGCTTCTGAGGGCCCGCTCGCCCGACCGGCCATGGCGACGATCACCATCAACGGGATCGCGTTCGACCCGGAGAGCGAGCGGCGGGGCCTGGCGCGGGCGGGCCGCGAGCGGGTCGACGCCTCCTCCTCCGACTACGTGCTGGTGCAGCTCTCCGCCGATCTCGACCGCGCCGGCCGAGAGACGCTCACCCGCCTCGGCGCCGAGATCCTCGAGTACGTGCCGGCGTCCACCTATCTCTGCCGATACCCGCCCCAAGACCTCGAGCCGCTGCGCGAGCTCCCCTTCGTCCGCTGGGCGCACGTCTTCCTGGAGGAGTTCAAGGTCTCGCCCGAGCTGCTGGACGCCGATCCGCGCGGGGAGGAGCTGGTCGCGCTGGCGACGCGATCGTGCCACGGCGCCTTCCGCAGCCGACCCATCGAGGTCCTCCTGCACGCCGGCGTCGAGGCGGAGGGCGTCGCCGGCCGGGTCGCCCGGGCGGGGACCGGCCGCGCCTCCCGCACGCGGGTCGAGCGCGGCAAGATCCTGATGCGGGCCTCGCCGCGGAAGATCGCCGCCATCGCCGCCCTCGACGAGGTCCGCCGGATCGAGGCGACGGCCGACGCGGAGCCGTGCTGCGACAAGGCCGGGGAGATCCTCGGCGCCCCGTCGGTGCACCAGGAGCTGGGTCTGGACGGAGCGGGCGAGATCGTCGCCCTGTGCGACACCGGCTTCGACCGCGGCAGCACGGTCCACGCGCACCCCGCCTTCGCCGGCCGGCTGGTGCGGATCCAGCAGCTCGGAGGCCGGGTCGGCGACGATCCCGACGGCCACGGCACCCACTGCGCCGGCTGCATCGCCGGCGACGGGGAGTCCCCCCTCGCATCGGGCCGGATCACGGGGACGGCCCCGGGCGCCCGCCTGGTGATCCAGGCCGTCTACCGCAACCGGCAGGACCGGTATGGCGGCATCCCGGGGGATCTGCGCGTCCTCCTCGGCGACGCTTTCGACGACGGTGCCCGGGTGCACAGCAACTCCTGGGTCCGCAACGACTTGGGCAACCGGTACAACGCGGACTGCGCGGAGATCGATCAGTTCGTCTGGGACCACCGGCAGATGGTGGTGATCTGCGCCGTCGGCAACGCCGCCATCGACCGGGACAGGGACGGCATCGTCGAGCCGGGCAGCGTGCTGCCTCCCGGCGTGGCGAAGAACTGCATCGCGGTGGGCGCCTCCGAGAGCGAGCGGCCCGAGATCTCCCGCACCTGGAGCCACTCCTCGCTCGACGGCCGCTTCCTGGGCCAGCCTCTCCGCGACGATCTGTGGGCCGACAACCGGGAGGGAATGGCCGCCTTCAGCGGTCGCGGACTGGCCGCAGGCAGTCGGCTCAAGCCCGACCTGGTGGCCCCGGGCACCGCGATCCTCTCCACCCGCTCCAGCATCGCCGACCTCGACGACCTGTGGGGGCCGACCGACGATCCGGCCTACGGCTTCCTGGGGGGGACCAGCGCCGCGGCCCCGCTGGTGGCCGGCTGCGCCGCAGTGGTGCGCCAGTTCCTGAGGACCCGGCCGGGGGGCGCCGAGCCGTCGGCCGCGCTCGTCAAGGCGGTGCTGATCAACGGCGCCCACGCCCTGACCGGCCAGTTCGCGCCGCCCGAGACCGCCGGCGCCCCCAACATCCACGAGGGCTGGGGACGGGTGGACCTGGCGAGCTCCATCGCGCCCCCGGAGCCCTTCGTCCTCCACTTCGAGGACGAGGCGACCGAGCTCGACCTCGAAGACGAGTGGTCCATGCAGCTCGACGTCGCCCCGGCCGGTCATCCGCTGAAGGCGACCCTGGTGTGGACCGACTTCCAGGGGGAGGCGCTCCAGAACGACCTCGACCTGATCGTCCGCGACGGCTCGGGCGAGGAGCGCCACGGCAACGCGCCGACCGGGTCCGCCGCCTTCGACCGCTTCAACAACGTCGAGCAGGTGCTGTGGAAGGGCTTCCCCGAGGGCAGGGCGGAGATCCTGGTGCGGGCGGCGCGGATCGTGCGCGGTCCGCAGACGTTCGCCCTGGTGGTGCGGAGGGCGCTCCTCCAGGCGGCGACAGGGTCCTAGTCCCGCCCGCCGAGAGCCGCTCCCGGGTCGCCGCAGGGCCGCCCGCGCGGGCGGACGTCGAGACCGGGCTCGGCCCAGGCCGGACGCCGCCTGCCCGGTCGCC
The DNA here is from genome assembly GCA_033720955.1 of Thermoanaerobaculia bacterium. Lineage (GTDB taxonomy): Bacteria > Acidobacteriota > Thermoanaerobaculia > Multivoradales > JAHEKO01 > JAWWBN01. Next base: position 11,469 of record JAWWBN010000039.1, read on the forward strand.
GGCACCGGCGCTCCTTCCGCGTTGACACCCCGGAAGCCCCATTGCTATTCTGCTTTTCCGCTCTCGACGGTCCGCGCGACCCACGATCTGGGCCACCCCCTGCCGGACGCCGGCCCTTCGGCCTTCGGGGCGGGAAAGGAGCCTGGCCATGTTCAACCGCCTCAAGAACCTCCTGCGCGGTTTCCTCTCGCTCTTCATCTCCGGGATCGAGAAGGCCAACCCCCGGGCCCTGATCGAGGCCGAGAAGGAGAATCTGCGCTCGCAGATCGCCCGCTTCAACGACAACCTGGCCACCCACGCCGGCTTCATCGAGCGGCTCATGCGCCAGATCAGCAACCAGGAGAAGCAGGAGCAGGACCTCGCCGCCAAGGCCGCCGCCCATCTCAAGCTGGGGCACCGCAAGCCGGCCGGACAGTACGCCCTGCAGCTCAAGACGGTGCGCGAGCAGCTCGAGGAGAACCGCGCCCAGCTCCAGCAGGCGGAGGCGACCTACAAGAACCTGGTCCAGGCTCGCGACGTCTCCATCCGCGAGGCCAAGGCCAAGATCGAGCAGCTCAAGCGGATGATCTCCGAGACCGAGATGATGGAGGCGCAGGCCGAGCTGCAGGAGATGGCCCAGGGGATGATCACCCAGATCGGCGGCTCGGGCGACACCCTCTCCCGCGTCGAGGAGTACCTGACCGAGCGGCGCGACAAGGCCGCCGGCCGCGCCCGCGTGGCGCAGTCGTCCATCGACACCACCGAGGTCGAGCTGATGGAGGCGGAGCAGGAGGCCCTGGCCGACCAGGCCCTCGTGGAGTTCGCCGCCGCCTACGGGCTGGAGATGCCCGCGGCGGAGGCGGCCCCGGCCGCCGAGCCCACCGCCGAGGAGGCCCCCACCGAGGTGAACAAGCAGATGGGGCCCTCCGTAACCGAAGGCGAGAGCTAGACCCCACCCATCGCATCGAGGAGAGAGAAGCTCATGGCCGACAAACCCGGACCCACCAAGCTCGGAAAGCTCGTCATCTTCCTGGTGATCGTCGCCCTGCTGGCGGCGGCGGTCTACTTCTTCCGCGACCTCATCGCCCCCGCCGGGCGCGGCGAGGGCGACGTGGACCTCGCCCGCTTCCGCGACGAGGTGGGCACCTTCGAGGCCCCCGACACCCAGGGGATCACCACCGTCAACGAGTACACCTACGTCCCCTCGGAGCGCCTGCCCGAGGTCAAGGGCGTCAGCAACTACCAGTGGAACGCCGACGACCCGGTGGTCGAGTTCCCCATCAACGTGTGGATCGGCTGGCTGCCCATCGTGGCCGCCAACCACGGCTTCTCCCCCAACGAGGAGTCCATCTTCTTCAAGGAGCACGGCTTCAAGGTCAACCTGAAGCTGATCGACGACCCGGTGGTGGCGCGCGACGCCTTCGCCGCCGGCGAGAGCCACATCCTGTGGGGCACCCTGGACATGATGGTCCTCATGGCGCCGGAGCTGATGCGCGACTCGCGCACCGCGCCCCGGATCTACCAGCAGATCGACTGGTCCAACGGCGGCGACGGGATCGTGGTGCGGGGCAACGTGCGCTCGGCCCAGGACCTGAAGGGCAAGACCATCGTCTACGCCCAGAACAGCCCGTCGCAGTACTTCATCAACAACCTGCTGCTCAACGCCGGAATCCAGCCGAGCGAGGTCAACCACAAGTACACCGCCACGGCCTTCGAGGCGGCCGCCGCCTTCGTCTCCGACAGGTCGATCGACGCCTGCGTCTCCTGGGCGCCCGACATCTACAACATCCCCGACCGGGTGGCGGGGACCCGGATTCTCACCACCACCGCCGAGGCCAACAAGCTGATCGCCGACGTGTGGGCGGCGCGCGCCGACTTCGCCAAGGACCACCCCGAGATCGTCTACGGCCTGGTGGACGGCATCTTCAAGGGGATGGAGCGGCTCGCCGACCCCACCTTCAAGGCGCGCGCCTTCCAGTGGATGGCCGAGGGCTACGGCTTCGCCGTGGACGAGGTCCAGGCCATGGAGGCCGACGCCCACTCCACCAACTTCGCCGAGAACAAGGGCTTCTTCCTGAACCAGAACAACCCGGCCAACTTCGAGCGCACCTGGAAGAACATCACCTTCGTGTACCGCGAGCTGGGACTGATCGGCTCGCCGGTGCGCTTCGACGAGGTGCTCGACTTCTCGGTGATCCAGCGGCTGGACTCGGAGGGCGCCTACGCCAACCAGAAGGACGAGTACCGAACCACCTTCGTGCCCTCGACCTACTCCCGGGTGCAGGCCGAGGCGCCGATCCTCACCCAGACGATCCGCGTCAACTTCTACCCGAACTCGGCCAACCTCTACGAGCCGCGGCACGACGAGCTGGGTAACCCGATCCCCAACACCCTCTACGACCCCACCGTGGAGGCGACGCTGGAGAAGGTGGCGCGGCTGGCCGGGCAGTACGAGCGCGCGGTGATCGCCATCGTCGGCCACACCGACTCGTCCATGCGCGGTCGCGGCGTGCGCTTCGAAGACGTCGAGACCCTGTCGCTGGACCGGGCCCGGGCGGTCAACAAGGCGCTGATCGACAAGTACGACTTCGACCCGAACAAGTTCGTGATCGAGGGCATGGGCTGGAACGCGCCGGCCGATCCGGAGGACCCGGACAATCACGCGCTGAACCGCCGTGTGGAGATTTCGGTTTACCCGCCGGAAGCCCAGTGACCAGGGGGCTTCCCAGGGCGACCCGGACGCCGGCGAGCTGAGCGCGGCGGGCGACGGGGACGCCTCGGCCGAGATCGCCGCTGCGGCGGCGGCCGAGGAGGCCCTGCCGGCCGAGACCGCCGGCGGGGAGGGAGCGCCGAGGCGGCGCGGGCCGCTGCTCAGGATCCGCGAGGATCTCCCCGGCTGGACCGGGTGGGCCCTGGGGGTGGTGCCGATCCTGCTGCTGCTGGGCCTCTGGTGGCTGGTCACCGGCGCCGGGCCGGCCGAGGAGCGGATGATCTCGCCCACCATCCTGCCCAGCCCCCTCGAGGTCGCCCAGTCCCTCCCCTCTCTCTGGTTCGACCGCGCCCTGACCCGCAACGTCGCCGTCTCCCTGAGCCGGGTCGTGGCCGGCTTCCTGGTGGGGGCGGGGATCGCCTTCCCGCTGGGCCTGATGATGGGGTCATTCACCAAGGTCAAGCTGTCGTTCCAGCCGCTCTCCGTGCTGGGCGCCTACCTGCCCATCCCTGCCCTCGTGCCGCTGACGCTGAGCCTCTTCGGCACCGGCGAGCGGCAGAAGGTGGCCTTCCTGGGCCTGGCCTTCGTGATCTACCTGCTGCCGCTGATCGTGGCCGCCGTGGACAACGTGGACTCGGTGTACCTGAAGACCGCCTACACCCTCGGCGCCACCCGCTGGCAGGCGGTGCGCAAGGTGCTCCTGGCCATCTCGTGGCCGGAGATCTACCAGTCGATGCGGCTGGGCTTCGGCATCGGCTGGAGCTACATCCTGCTGGCCGAGATGGTGGACATCGGCCGCGGCCTCGGCGGGATCATCATCATCTCCCAGCGCCGCGGGCCGCGGGAGCACATCTACCTGGTGCTCCTGGTCATCGTCGCCCTGGCCTTCCTCACCGACAAGCTCTGGTCGCTGGGAGCGCACTACCTCTTCCCCCACAAGCGGGCGGGCCGGCGATGATCCCCCTCGAGACGCGGCCGCCGCCCGTGGTCGAGTTCCGCGACGTGGAGAAGACCTTCTCCGCCGGCACGCCCAAGGCCTACACCGCCATCCGCGACCTCAGCTTCCGCGTGGACGACCGCCCGGGCCAGGGGGAGTTCATCGCCATCGTGGGGCCCTCCGGCTGCGGCAAGTCCACGGTGCTCAACCTGATCCACGGCTTCGACGACGTCTCCCCGCCCACCCGCGGCCAGGTGCTGGTGCGTGGCGAGCCGGTCACCGGCCCGGGCGCCGACCGCGGGATGATCTTCCAGAAGTACAGCTCCTTCCCCAACCGCACGGTGCTGCGCAACGTCACTTTCGGGCTGGAGCTGAACCGCGAGAGGCACGGCCTGGACCGGCCGGCCATGGACCGGCTGGCCATGGAGTGGATCGAGCGGGTGGGTCTGGGCGGGCACGAGGGCAAGTACCCCCACCAGCTCTCCGGCGGCCAGCAGCAGCGGGTGGCGATCGCCCGCACCCTGGTCCTCAAGCCGCCGATCATCCTGATGGACGAGCCCTTCTCCGCCCTGGACGAGCCCACCCGCTACGACATGCAGCGGCTGATCACCGAGCTCTGGCACGACCTCTCGGCCACGGTGTTCATCGTCACCCACTCCCTGGTGGAGGCGGTCTTCCTGGGCGACCGGGTGTGGATCATGACCCCGGCACCGGGGCGGATCGGGCGCGAGTTCCTGGACATCATCCCACCCACCCGCGACGACGACCCGTTGGAGGTCTATCAGCGCGAGGACTTCAAGGCGGCCGTCGCCGAGGTGGCCCACGCCTTCCACGAGATCGAGCAGTCGGGGCAGCGGCGGAACCTCGCGGAGAGGGAGGCCTAGGTGGCGGAGCTCTCCTACTGGGACTACCTCAAGGCCGCCTTTCGCCACCGACCGGACATCCCCGGCCTGGGGCCCATGCCGGTCAACGCCATGGCCATCGCCGGCTTCCTGGTGCTGGGTCTCGTGAGCCCCGGCTTCCTCTTCCTGGGGGCCGCGGCCGAGATCGCCTACCTGCTGTGGCTGTCGGGCAACGACCGCTTCCAGAAGATGGTGCGCGGGCGCCAGAGCCTCGAGCAGAAGCAGAGCTACGAGCACCGCATGCGCGACGCCGTGGAGCGGCTCTCGCCCGAGTCCCAGAAGCGGTTTCGCCGTCTTCTGGACGAGAGCCGACGCATCGTCGGCATCTCCGAGCGGCTGGGCGAGGGCGAGATCGTGAGCCTGAAGAAGCTCCGCGGCAGCGGTCTGAACCAGCTCCTGTGGATCTTCCTGCGGCTCCTCACGTCGCGCGAGCTGCTGAACCAGAGCCTGGCCCGCGTGGACCGGGCGGCGCTCGAGAGCGAGGCGGGCAAGCTGGCCAAGCGGGTGGCCGAGGCGAGCGGCGACCCGGCCCTGGAGCGCTCCCTCAAGGCGACGCTCGAGATCCGCAAGAAGCGGCTCGACAACCTGGACCGGGCCGAGCGCAGCCGCCAGGTCATCGACGCCGAGCTCGAGCGCATCGAGCAGCAGGTCGCCCTCATCCGTGAGGAGACGGTGGTGGGCGGCAAGGCCGAGATCCTGTCGGACCGGTTGGAGTCGGTGACCGGGGCGCTCTCGGAGACCAACTCGTGGATGGAGCAGCACGCCGAGGTGTTCGGCGAGCTGGGCGCCGATCCGCTGGGCAGCGCCCCGGCCGACCTGCCCGAGATCCCCATCGAGATGGAGCCGGAGGGGTAGCCGTGAGCGAGCGCGAGCTGTCGCCCGGGGGGCGCGGTCTGCCCGCCTGGGCGACCGAGATGGGGGAGCTCTTCCGCGCCGGCAGCACCGGCCAGTTCATCCTCTACGGCGCGGTGGACGACCTGGCGCCCCTGCCCGTCGCCTCCGGGTCGCGGCCGGAGTTCGTCTCCCTCCGCCGGTTTCTGACCGACGCCATGTTCGAGCCGTTCGACGTGGTGATCCACTACGACCGGGGGCGCGGTATCCGCGTGCCCCGCGGCGGCGACCACTTCCACCGCTTTCTCAAGGCCTTCGACGCCTTCCAGGGCACCAACTGGGCGCGGCTGCCGGAGCCGGCCGGCGAGGCCGCGCTCGACCTGGGCAACGTGCTGCCGCGCGAGGCACCTCGCGCCCTGGAGCTCGTGAACCGCTTCCTGCGCGGCAGCCAGGCGCTGACCCGCACCGACGGCGAGGGCCGTCGGGTGCCTGCGCCGCTGAAGGTCGCGGTGCTGGTCGAGTACGCCCACTTCATCGCCCCGAGCGCCGAGGCGCTGCATCTGGCCGGCGAGCGCGGCCAGGTCCTGATCCAGCTTCTCGAGTGGGCCTCCGATCCCGCCATCCTGAGCGCTCACGTGGCGACGGTGCTGGTGACCGACAACCTGACCGACCTGCACCGCGACCTGGTCGAGAGCCCACACAGCGCCAAGATCCAGATCCCCCTGCCGACGGCCGAGGAGCTGGTGCCGTTCGTGCGTCAGGTGACCGACGGCGAGGAGAGCTTCGACGAGCTCTCCGAGTACGACCGCGACGGCCTGGCCGAGCGCCTGGTCGGCCTCTCGCGCGTCAACGTGCGGCGCCTGGTGCTGCGCGCCCTGCGCAACGGCGAGCGTCTCGACCACCGCTACCTGACGCGGCTGCGCAAGGAGCTCATCGAGAAGCAGGCGGCCGGGCTGATCGAGTTCATCGAGAGCCGTCGCACCCTGGACGACGTGGCGGGGCACGTGGAGGCCAAGGAGTGGCTGCGTCGAGACGCCGAGCTGCTGCGGCGCGGCCGCCACCGCGCCCTGCCCATGGGCTACCTGCTGGCCGGCCGCATCGGCACCGGCAAGACCTACCTGGTGACCTGCCTGGCGGGCGAGGTGGGGGTGCCCGTCGTCGAGCTCAAGAACTTCCGCGACAAGTGGGTGGGCGCCACCGAGGGGAACCTCGAGAAGATCTTCACCATCCTGCGCGCCCTCGGGCAGGTGATCGTCTTCGTCGACGAGGCCGACCAGGCCACCGGCAAGCGCGAATCGGGGCTGGGCGACTCGGGTCTCTCCGGCCGCGTCTACGGCATGCTGGCCAAGGAGATGTCGAACACCGACAACCGCGGCAAGATCCTCTGGATCTTCGCCACCAGCCGCCCCGATCTTCTGGAGATCGACTTGAAGCGCCAGGGTCGTCTGGACGTCCACATCCCCCTCTTCCCGCCCCACGACCCGGAGAGCCGGCACGACCTCTTCTACGCCATGGCCCGCAAGGTGGGCCTGGACGTGGGGCGCGACGAGCTGCCGCGGCTGCCCGACGACGACCAGATCGGCGGCAACGAGATGGAGGGGATCCTGGTGCGGGCGCTGCGCGTCCACGAGACCCGTGACGAGGGCGACGGGCGCACTCTCGCCGAGGTCGTCGCCGAGGCCGCCGCGGAGTTCCGCCCTTCGGCCCACACCGAGCGGCTGGAGCTGATGGACCTCCTGGCGGTCAAGGAGTGCACCGACGACCGCTTCCTGCCGCCGCGCTACCGCCAGATGGGTCGCGACGAGGTGAACCGGCGCATCGCCGAGCTGCGCCGGGTCACCGAGAACGGGTAGCCGGCGGCTCGCCCGCCCGAGGGTCTCGACCCTCCGCCGGCTGCCCCTGCTCCTCCGGCATCAGCCGGGATCTTCACTCTCCGAGGTCCCTGCGGAGCCTCTCCACGAGCGCCTCGAGCGCCTCGAGCCGCTCCTCGATGCGCTCGAGACGCTCGTCCCGCCGCGGGGCCGGGGCCCGCCGGGGTGCCGGCTGAGATACGGGCGTCTCCTCCCGCGGCTCGGGCCCGGGCCCCAGGCGGTGGGCCCAGCGCGGCTCCTTCTGGCCCGGCCGACGGGGGAGCTTCTCCACCAGCCGGCGCTCGTCGTCCGCCATGCGCTCGAGAGCCGCTTCGACCTCCGCCAGGTCGGCGAACTCCCGCAGACGGTGGGTCCGGGTGCGCAGCTCGCCCACCGTCTGGGGGCCGCGCAGCATCAGCACGGTGAGAGCCGCCTTCTCCGCCGAGTCGAGCTCCAGCCGACGGCTGATCATCTGGCTCCACCGCTCTGCGCGGGCGCCCTCGTGACGCCACGCCAGGGCATCGAGACGCAGCCGGTCGAGCGTCTCGACGATCTCCGTCTCCTCCAGGGAGGTGACCGGGTCGCGATTGCTCTTCTGATTGCAGGCGGCGATCAGGGTGGCGACGGTCAGGGGATAGTAGTCGGGCGTCGCCTGCTCCTTCTCGAGCAGAGCGCCGAGGATCCGGATCTCGGTCGGATCGAGCTCGCGCATGAGGTGGAACTCTAGCGCCTCGCCCCGGCCGGCCGCGTCATGAGAGGATCCACCCGGTGCGCCCGTCATGAGCTTCCCCGCCCTCAAGGTCCTGGTGGTCGACGACGAGGAGGCGATGCGGACGGTGCTCGAGTCGCGTCTCGGCAGTTGGGGGCTCGAGGTCGTCTCGACCGCCGATCTCGCGGCCGCAGAGCGCACGCTGGTCAAGCTGCGGCCCGAGATCGTGGTCACCGACGTCATGCTGCCGGACGGCTCGGGGGTCGATCTGCTGGACCGCCTGCGCCGCCACGAGCTCGACGTGCCGGTGGTCCTGATCACCGCCCACGGCAGCGTCGAGCTGGCTGTGGAGGCGATGAAGAAGGGGGCCCTGGACTTTCTCACCAAGCCGCTCGACTACGACCGTCTGCGGCGGGCGCTGGAGGCGGCGCACGCGTCGCTGCGCACCCGCCGGCGGACCGGCGTGCCGCCCGAGGAGAGGGCCGAGCGCGGCCTGGGCGAGCTGGTGGGGAGCTCCCCCGCCATGCGCGAGGTGTTCGCTCTCATCCAGGAGATCGCCCCGACCGACGCCCCCGTCCTGATCACGGGCGAGAGCGGCACCGGCAAGGAGTTGGCCGCCCGCACGCTGCACGCCCTGAGCCGCCGCCGCGAGCGCGGGTTCCTCGCCATCAACTCGGCCGCGATCCCCACCGACCTCATGGAGAGCGAGATCTTCGGGCACGAGAAGGGGGCCTTCACCGGCGCCGGCGAGGCCCGGCAGGGCTGCTTCGAGCGGGCGGACCGCGGCACTCTGCTTCTGGACGAGATCGCCGAGATGCCGATCGCCCTGCAGCCCAAGCTGTTGCGGGTGCTGGAGGACGGGCGGGTACGCCGGCTGGGCTCGCCGCGCGAGATCGACGTGGACGTGCGGGTGCTGGCGGCCACCAACCGGCCGCCGCGGGAGGCGATCGAGACCGGACTGCTGCGCGAGGACCTCTACTACCGGCTCAACGTCTTCGAGATCGAGCTGCCGCCGCTGCGCCGCCGCGGCGAGGACATTCCGCTGCTGGTCCGCCACTTTCTGGCGACGGTCGCCGCGAAGCGGGAGGTGCCGGCCCCGGAGATCACCGACGAGGCGCTGGCCGACCTGCAACGGCGAGAGTGGCCCGGCAACGTCCGTCAGCTCCGCAACGCCGTCGAGCGGGGCGTGGTGCTGGCCAGGGGGGAGCCCATCGAGCCGCGTCACCTGCCGCCCGAGAGCCGGCGCCGGTCGGAGGGGGAGGACGGCGCCCGTCTGGAGATCGCACCGGGAACCACCATCGCCGAGGCCGAGAAGGAGCTGATCCTGCGCACCCTCGACGAGACCGGGAACAACAAGGCGGAAGCGGCCCGCCGTCTCGAGATCGACCCCAAGACCATCCGCAACAAGCTCAAGGCCTGGGGGATTGACCGGTAGCCCGGGTCCCGCCGCCGAAGGGCCCGCGGCGCGCCGCCGGTCGCCCTCTCTGGGCGCGCGGCTCGGGGCGGGGCTGGCCCTCCTCCTGCTTCTCGTCGCTGGCTTCGCCACCTGGCAGCTCCTCCTCGTCCAGCGGCTCCACGAGGCCAACCGGCTCCTGGCGAGCGCCGACCTGGAGGTCTCCCGCTCCAGCCTGCGGATGCGGCTGGTGATCGACCGGCTGGAGAACCTGACCGGGCGCTTCCTCGTGCTGCGCGACCCCGGCTACCGCGCCAAGCTGGACCGCGTGCGCGAGCTCGGCGCCGAGGAGCTGGCGACGCTCGAGGAGCTGCCGGGGCCGCCGGAAGGGCTGGCGGTCGTCCGAGAGCGCTGGGCCGGCTACCAGGAGCTCGCCGGGCGTGTCGAGCCGCAGGTCCCCGCGGGACGCGAGCCCGCCGGCGCACGCGACGCCCTGGTCGCCGAGCTCGAGGCGGTCCGCGAAGGCCTGACCCAGATCGACTCGGCGGCCGCCCGGAGGGTGTCGGAGCGGATGCGCGACAGCTCGGCCCGGGCCGCCACCGCCCGCCGGACGGCGCTGGCGGTGGTCGGAGGCGGCGTGCTCTGCGCCGTGGCGCTGGCTCTCTGGATCCGGCGCTCCACCGTGGGTCCCCTGCGCGCGCTGGCCGCCGGGACCCACGCGCTGGCCGCCGGGGAGTTGGGCCACCGGGTGCGGGTCGAAGGGCCGGCGGAGGTCGAGTCGCTGGCACGCGACTTCAACGCCATGGCCGAGCGGCTGGCCGAGGTGGACGGCATGAAGCGCGACTTTCTCTCCAGCGTCTCCCACGATCTGAAGGCGCCGCTGGCGTCGATGCAGGAGACCAACCGCCTGCTGCTGGAGGACGACTCCCTCGGCTCCGAGCAGGCGCGGCTGCTGCGGCTCAACACCCAGAGCGCGGAGCGGCTGCAGAGGATGATCGCCGACCTGCTCGACGTGGCGCAGCTGGAAGCCGGGGCGGTGGAGGTCGAGCTCGAGCCACTGGATCTGGTCGCGTGCTGCCGGCAGGTGCTGGACGAGGCGGCCGGGCTCTTGGAGGCGGGCTCGATCCGCGCCGAGCTCGTGGCCTCGGAGGAGCCGCTGGTGGTACCGGCCGACCCCCGGCTCCTCCTCAAGGCGATCTGGAACCTGGTCTCGAACGCCATCAAGTTCAGCTCCGAAGGGGAGACCATCCGGCTCCGGCTCGAGCGCCTCGAGGCGGGAAGCGCGACCGACCCCTCCTCGCCGGGGCTGGTCGCGCTCACCGTAGAGGACCACGGGCCCGGGATCCCGGACGACGAGAAGCCGCGGGTGTTCGAGCGTTTCTTCCGCTCCCGCCGCCACGAGCGGTACGCTTCGGGCACCGGGCTGGGCCTGGCCATCACCCGCTCCATCGTCGAGCGCCACGACGGCGAGATTCGGGTCGCGGACGCTCCGGGCGGTGGTACCCTCTTCACCGTGCTCCTCCCCGCCACCCCCCGCGAGGCCCGAGAGGCGTGAGGCGGCCCGGAGCCGCGAGGCCGCGGCTCCTTCCGCTTCTCCCCCTGGCTCTCGCCCTGGCGGGGTGTAGCCAGCTCGAAGCGCCCCCCGCCCCGGCCGAGAGGCCCGCCGACCTGCTGAGGGCTGCCGAGACCGAGCTGGGCGCCGGCGACCTGGCCGGGGCCGCGGCCGGCTACCGGCTGCTGGTGGAGACGCACCCGGCCAGCGCCGAGGCCGCTCAGGCGCTCTTCCAGCTGGCCGCCCTGCGGCTGGCGCCCGAGAGCCCGGTGCGCGACCCGCAGGCCGCCCTCGAGGCGCTGCGCCGGATCGAGGCCGAGCACCCCGGCTCGGTGTGGGCGCCGGCGGCCGGGGCGGTGCTGGCCCTGGCGCGGACCAACGCCGACCTCGAGCGGGCCCTGGCCAGGCTCCAGGCGCAGCTCGACGAGATCAAGCGGCTGGATCTCGGCCCCGACGGCTGACCCGACCGCCGGGTCCGGGAATTCTTCCCGGGAGGCCGGGAAGTTCTTCCGGCCCGGACCGCCCCC
>JAWWBN010000040.1:0-21695 GCA_033720955.1 Thermoanaerobaculia bacterium
CCGAAGCCGGCCCGGTCTCCCCGAGCCGGCTTTTTCTTGGCCCCGGCTCCGCCCCGCCGTCAGCGCAGGCGGCGCCGCCCCCGGGTGCGGCCGCGGATCTTCTTCTTGCGCTCCCGCCACGGCTTGATGCCGTCCAGGGTGCGGCGGGGGAGCTTGTGGCCGAGGACGCGCTCGATCTGCTCGATCGTCTCCTTGTCCTGCCAGGTGCCGATGCTGGAGACGACTCCCTTCATGGCTCCACGGGCGGTGCGGCCGGCGCGGTGCACGTAATCCTCGACGTTGTCGGGGAGGCCGAAGTTGACCACGTGGCGCACGATCGGCAGGTCCAGCCCGCGGGCGGCGATGTCGGTCGCCACCAGGATGCGGTGGTCGCCGGCGCGCAGGCCGGAGAGGGCCTGGACCCTCTGACGCTGGCTGCGGTCGGAGTGGATCCGCTCGACCGGGTGGCCGGAGACCTGGATCTGTCGGCAGGCCCACTCGGCGTCCACCTTGCGTCGCAGGAAGACCAGCATGCTGCCGGGCTCCCGCTCCACCAGCGCCATCAGCGCGCGGCGCATGTCGTCGTGATCCACCAGGTAGAGCCGGTGCTCGATCCCCGCGGCGACCTGGCCGGTGGGGCGCAGGTCCACGGTCACCGGGTCGCTGAGGAAACGGTCCACCAGACGCTGGATCGGCGGCGGCAGGGTGGCGGAGAAGACCAGCATCTGCCGGTCCTCGGGCACCTGCTCCAGGACCCGGTGGATCTGCGGCAGAAAGCCCAGGTCGAGCATGTGGTCGCCCTCGTCGAGGACCAGCATCTCGACCTGGTCGAACCGCACGTTGCGGCGTCCGAAGTGGTCCCAGAGACGGCCCGGCGTCGCGATGACCAGATCGGGGTCGGCGCGCAGCGCGTCGAGCTGGGGGCCGAAGGCCACGCCGCCGATGAGACAGGCGGTGCGCATTCCGTGGACCGCGCCCGCGACCTCGGCGAAGGCGTGGGTCTGAAGGGCGATCTCCCGGGTGGGGCACATGACCAGGCCGCGTACCCCGGGGCGCCGCCCCAGCCGCTCGACCATCGGCAGGATGAACGCCGCGGTCTTCCCCGAGCCCGTCTGCGCCAGGCCGACGACGTCGCGGCCGGCGAGGGCGCTCGGGATGGCCCGGGCCTGGATCGGGGTGGGCCGCTCGAAACCGATCTCCTCGAGGCCGGCCAGCGTGCGCTCGCCGAGACCCAGCTCGGCAAAGGTGGCGCCGGCGTCGGACTCCTGGGGGACAGCTCCGCTGAACATGCGGGCGATTCTAGCGGAGGTCTCGGCGGCCCTCTGCAACCGTCACCTCCGTTCCTTCGTACAATGGCCGTGGGAAGGCTTCTTCGCGTGTCCCGTTTCGCTCTCATCGGCCTGCTTTTTCTGGCTCTCGCCGCCTTCGCATGCGAGGTGCGCGATCCCGAGACGGGCGAGGCCGGGACGCCGCCGCAAGCCCTCGCGGGCGGCTCCGCGGCTCCGGCCGCGGCGCCCCCGGAGACCGGCGCCGACGACGCCGGCTCCGACGGCGATCTGGGGCTCTTCGCCCCCGCCTTCCCGGGCCTCGGCCTCGACACCCACTCGACCGAGTGCGACCCCTTCGGCAACGACTCGGAGGTCTGCTTCTAGGAGACGCCCGCCATGTTGAGACGCACGACGACCATCCTGTTCGCGACAGCCGCCCTCGCCGTCGCCCCGACCGCCGGCGCCGGGGAGAAGGGCTACGAGAAGTGCTCCACCGAGACCACCGCCTGCATCCGCCAGATGGCGGAGGAGGCCGCCAAGCGCGGCTGGATCGGCATCGAGTTCGAGTCCCCCGCCGACACCACCATCACACGGGTGGTGGCCGGCGGCCCGGCCGAGCAGGCGGGAGTCCGCGCCGGCGACGTCTGGCGGGGGCTCGACGACTTCCGCTTCGCCGATCTCGAGATGAAGGAGGCGATGGTGCGGGTCAAGAAGACCCTCGTGCCCGGCGCCCGGGTGATCTTCCACCTGGAGCGCAACGGGCGGGCCCTGGCGCTTCCGATCGAGCCCATCAAGGTGCCCCAGCACATCCTGGCGCAGTGGGTGGGGCAGCACGTGCTCGAGGGGCACCTGGCGGCGGACGAGCCCGCCGCGACGGAGGAAGACCCGGCGGGCGGAGAGTAGAAGCCCCTCCACGGCCGCGGTCTCGCGCCGGGCCGCTCCGGCCGGCGGTCAGCGGGGGGTCCGCTCGACGGCGCGCCGCAAGGCCGGCCAGGCGTCGCTGCGGGGCGGCAGGTCGGGCGCGCCCAGCAGGTATCCCTGGAAGTAGTCCGCCCCGGCCCGCTCTGCGGTGACCAGCTCTTCGGAGGTCTCGATCCCCTCGGCGATCACCCGGGCGCCCATGCCGTGGCAGAGCCCGACCAGCGACTCGACCAGCCGGAACTGCCGGCTGCCGTCGTGGAGCCGGGCGACCAGGCTCCGGTCCAGCTTGACGAAGTCGGGAGCCAGATCGGCGATCGAGCGCAGGTTCGAGTAGCCGGCCCCGAGGTCGTCGATGGCCAGCTCGATCCCCTTCTTGCGCAGCTCCAAGAGCACGTCCCGGCAGAGCTGGAAGTGGGAGAGCGGCGCCGACTCGGTGATCTCGAGGACCAACTGCTTCGGATGACGGAAGAGCGGGTCGTCGGGGCGCACCAGCCACCCGTACTCGAACTCGTACGGGTTGACGTTCAGGAAGAGGGGCAGCGGCGGGGCGCTCTTGATGGCCATGGTGCGGTGGATCCGGCCGAGCTCCCCCACCCGCCCCGCCTGGGCCGCCGCCAGGTAGAGGTCCTCGATGCCGGCGAAGACCGGGTCCACGGTGCGCGCCAGCGCCTCGTAGCCGAAGACGGCGCCGGTGGCCGGGTCGAAGATCGGCTGAAAGACGAGCCCGAGCCGGTTCTCGTCCACGGCGCGGTGGGCGGCCGCGAGACGCTCCGCCGGCAGGGGCTCGTGGCGAACGGCCATCCGGTAGGGTTTCAAGCGGGCTCTCCCTCGCGAAGCTATCAGATCGGAGGCCGGGTAGTAGTATCCCGGTCCTGACCCCCAACGCGACCGAGTCGCGAGCCTGCCGATCCCTCGAGCCGTGAGTTTCCGAACCGTCCGACCGCTGCTGGCGGCGCTCCTGACAGCGAGCGCCGTGGCGTCGGCTCAGCCCCCCGCCGAGCCGGCGCCGGGAGCACCCGCGGCCGAGGGGCTCCCGGCCGCCGCTCCCGCCCGCGGGGTGGTCGACTACCGGATCGAGGCCCGCCTCGACCCCGCCACCCGCCTTCTCGAGGGGCGACAGGTGGTGACCTGGAGGAACCTCCGCAGCCGGCCCACCCAGGAGCTCTGGTTCCACCTCTACTGGAACGCCTGGCGCAACGACCGGTCGACCTGGATGGTCGAGGATCGCTACCGAGGGCGCAGCGATCGGGGCGACGACGCCGAGGAGGAGGATTGGGGCTACCTGGTGGTGGACTCGGCGACTCCCCAGACGGCCACCCGGTTCGCCGCGCCGGACGACGGCAATCCGGACGACCGCACGGTCTGGGTCGTGACCCTTCCCGAGCCGGTCGCCCCGGGCGAGTCGGTGCGTGTGGAGCTCGAGTGGCACGCCCGCGTGCCCCGGACCTTCGCGCGCACCGGTGTGCGCGGCGACTACTTCTTCGTCGCCCACTGGTTCCCCAAGCTGGGCGTCTGGGAGGAGGAGGGGTGGAACTGTCACCAGTACCACGCCGCCACGGAGTACTTCTCGGATTACGGCGCCTACGACGTGTCGCTCACCCTGCCGTCCCGCTTCGTGGTCGGCGCCACGGGCCGCCGAACCGAGCGCACCGACCATGCCGACGGCACCTCGACCCACCGCTATCGGCAGGACGACGTCCACGCCTTCAGTTGGACGGCCAGCCCCGACTACCTGGTCGTCGAGGACTCCTTCCACAGCCCCGGCCTGCCCCCGGTGGCGATCCGGCTGCTGCTGCAGCCCGAGCACCGCCGCCAGGCCGACCGGCACCTGCACGCCACGCGGGCGGCCCTAAAGCTCTACGGCCGCTGGTTCGGGCCCTACCCCTACGGCCATCTCACCGTGGTGGATCCGGCCTGGGGGAGCGGCGCCGGCGGCATGGAGTACCCGACCCTGTTCACCAGCGGCACCCGGCTGTTCAACCCCTCGGGCGGCGGCTCGCCGGAGGGGGTCACGGTGCACGAGGCGGGGCATCAGTTCTGGTACGGGCTGGTGGGCAACAACGAGTTCGAGCACGCCTGGCTGGACGAGGGCCTGAACAGCTACTCGACTGGCCGGGTGATGCAGGAGACCTACGGCGACTCGTTCGTGGTGCGCCGGTTCTTCCGGCCGCCCGGGCTGCGCGGGAGCGGCTTCCTCCCGTGGATCTACCGCGACCTGCCGCAGAGCGAGCTGATCCGGCCGCGGCGACTCGACGACTACCGTCGCTCGGCCCGGTCGGATCTCCCGTCGCGGCCCACCTACCGGTACTTCCCGGCCACCGCCGGCGACATCACCTACGACAAGAGCGCCCTCTGGCTGGTCACCCTGGAACGGCACCTGGGCTGGCCCACCATGCGCCGGCTGCTGTCGGCCTTCTTCGAGCGCTCCCTCTACGCCCATCCGACTCCCGAGCAGTTCTTCGCCCTAGCGGACGAAGTCTCGGGCCGGGATCTCTCCTGGTTCTTCGACCAGGTCCACTACGGCGCCGCGGTCTTCGACTACGCGGTCACCAGCGTGAAGAGCGCCCCGGTCGGCCGCCGCGGTCTCTTCGAGGAGGGTCAGGGGCTGGCGTACCGTGACGAGGCCGGCGACCCGGAGGCGGGCCCGTTCCGCTCCGAGGTCCTGATCCGGCGGCTGGAGGACGGGGTCTTCCCGGTGGAGGTGCTCCTGGTCTTCGAGGATGGCAGCGAGCACCGGGAGAGCTGGGACGGGGAGTACCTCTGGAAGCTGATCGAGGTCGAGCGCCCGGTCAAGCTGGCGTGGGCCGAGGTCGATCCCGACCACCTGCTGGTCCTGGACGTCAACCGCGCCAACAACAGCCGGCGGCTCGAGCCGCGGGCGCGCTTCCCAGCGGTGAAGTGGGCCTCCAAGTGGCTGGTCTGGTTCCAGGACCTCCTCCACCTCTTCGGGTCCTACGTCTGATGGTGGCGCTGAGGGCGGCGTGGCGCGGGATCGGGCGGGCGCTCGCCTCGCCCAAGCTGCTCCTCTGGCTGTGGGCCGCCAACCTGCTGGCCGCCCTGCCGGCGGCGGTCGTGGTCGAGGAGGCGATTCACCGCGAGATCGGGGCCAGCCGGGTGGAGGAGCGGCTCCGCGACGGCTTCGACATGGCCTGGTACGGCGAGTACCGTCACCGGGCCCGCGGGCTGGAGGACAGCTTCACGCCGACCCACTCGGGTCCCGGCGCCTTCTTCGCCAACCTCGACCACTGGCTGCGGGGCGACCTGCTGGAGCTCCCCCCGGCGCTGGTGGCGACGGGGGTCGCCTGGGCGCTGCTCTGGGTGCTGCTCCTGGGCGGGGTCCTGGAGCAGTGGGTGCGGCCGGCGCCCAGGCTGGAGCTGGGACGCTTCCTGTCCGCCGCGGGCCGCTACTTCTTCCGACTGCTCCGGCTGGCGGCGCTCACGGTGGGGCTCTACTACGGCGTCTACCGTCTCGCCCGCGCCCTCTTCCCACGGCTCGAGGAGCTGACGCAGACGGCGACCCGGGAATCGACCGTGCTGGCGGCCTACCTGGCCGGGGCCGCCGTGGTGGTCGCGCTCCTCGCGCTGGTGCGCACGATCGCCGACTACGCCAAGATCGCCCTGGTGGGGGAGGAGCGCCGCAGCTCCCTGTTCGCCCTGCTCGCCGGAGCCCGCTTCGTGCTCCTCCACCCGGTGCGCACCGGCGGCGTGGCCCTCCTCTTCGGCCTGGCCGCGGCGGCCGCGCTGGCCGCCTACGCTCTCGTGGCGCCGGGGGCGGGTGCGGCCGACGCCGGGGCCCTGGCCGCCGCGGTGGGCATCGGCCAGCTCTACCTCGTCGTCAAGCTGCTGCTGCGACTCGGTCTGCTGGGAGCCGAGGTGACGGTGTACCAGGGGGCCGCCCGAGACACCCTGCCGCCGCCCCTCTAGCCCCCTCCTTCCAACCGTTCCGGAGGTCCGAGAACCATGATCCATCTGCGCGTCCCTCTCGCCGCCGTCCTCTGTCTCGTCTGTCTTCCTGTGGCCGCCGCCGCCGAGGAGGCGGCGCAGGGGCGTTACCTGCCGTCGGCGGGCGCAGTGCTCGGGGAGCGCGACCGGGTGGCGCCGTTCAACCGCATGCTCGAGGAGCGGCTGGAGCGGCTGCTGCCACGGCTCATGCGGGAGACCGGCATCGACCTCTGGCTGGTGATCAACAGGGAGTACGCCGAGGACCCCGTCTACTTCACCCTGGTTCCGCGTCCGGTCTTCGCCGCCCGTCGCACCACCATGCTGCTCTTCCACGACCGCGGTCCGGAGGCCGGGGTGGACCGGCTCACCGTGAGCCGCTACCCCTTCGGCTCCCTCTACGAGGCGGCGTGGGAGGGGGGCGACCTCGAGGCGCAGTGGCGGGGCCTGGCGGAGGTGATCACCGAGCGCGCCCCGCGGCGGATCGGCATCGACGTGAGCCGCGACTGGCCGGTGGCCGACGGTCTCACTGCCTCCCTGCGCGATCGCCTTCTCGAGACGCTGCCGGAGGAGCTGGCGGAGCGGGTGGTGAGCGCCGAGGAGCTCGTGGTGCGCTGGCTGGAGACTCGCAGCGCCGGGGAGATCGAGGTCTACCCCCACGTGGTCGGCCTGGCGCGCGCCGTGATCTCCGAGGCCTTCTCGAGCCGGGTGATCACGCCCGGGGTCACGACCACCGACGACGTCGCCTGGTACATCCGTCAGCGCTACGCCGACCTGGGGCTGTCCGTGTGGTTCATGCCCTACGTCAACGTGCAGCGGCCCGGGCTGCCGTGCAACGACGGGACGGCGTTCTGCGGCGCCTCCGGCGAGCGCATCCAGCCGGGAGACGTGCTGCACACCGACGTCGGCATCTGCTACCTGGGCCTCTGCACCGACACCCAGGAGATGGGCTACGTGGCGCGGCCGGGCGAGAGCGGGCCGCCGCCGGGGCTGGTCCGCGCCCTCGCGGTGGGGAACCGCTGGCAGGACCTGCTCACCGACGAGTTCGTCACCGGCCGGACGGGGAACGCGATCCTGGCCGCCGCCCGGGCCGCCGCCGAGGCCGAGGGGATCGCCGCCAGCGTCTACACCCACCCCCTGGGCCGCTACGGCCACGCTCCGGGACCCACGATCGGCATGTGGGACAACCAGGGGCCCACGCCGGTCCGGGGCGACTGGCCGCTCTACCCCGACACCGCCTACGCCATCGAGGGCAACGTCAGGGTGGAGGTGCCGGAGTGGGACGGGCAGGGGGTGCAGATCAAGCTGGAGCAGAGCGCGCTCTTCGACGGCGAGGGGGTTCTCTACCTGGCGGGGCGGCAGACCACCTGGCACGTAGTGCGCTAGCGCGGGCCCGCCGCCAGCGGCTCGGTGGAGAGAGCTCCCTGGCGGTCTACCTGGATCCCCAGGCGGAGGCGGGACCGCTCTGGGCGCTCGATCGCCGGGGTGTGCTCCGGCGCCGGCTCCGCGGACGAGGTCATCCGGCCACGGAGAGCCGGCGCTCGCGGACGCTGTCGAGGACCGCTTCGAGACGGGCGTGGGCGGGCGCCAGGTCGAGGGCCCCGGGAGCTCCGAGGTGGCGCCGCTCGCGCCAGCCTTCGTCGTCGCCGCGGCTTCCGGCGGGGTCGGCGGCCACCGCTCGGTAGGCGTCGCGGAAGGCCTCGCCCCGCGCCACCCGGCGGTAGACGGCGTCGGTGGCGCGGGTGGCCGGGAGCACGGCCTCGCGGCAACGCCGGTGGTCGGCCTCGAGCCTCTCGATGACCGGCGCCAGCGCGCGGAGCATGTCGATCAGGCTCTGCATCCCCTCGAGAAACGGCTCCTTGGTGAGCTGCAGGTCTCGGTGGTAGCCCCCCGGCAGGGGCCCGTAGATCGCCCCCACCTCGGCCTGCCGGGACCGCAGCCGTGCGGCACCGGCGCGGATCAGCTCCAGGACGTCGGGGTTGCGCTTCTGGGGCATGATGCTGGAGCCGGTCGTGAGATCGGCGGGGAGCCGCACGAACCCGAGCTCGTCGCTCGACCACCAGATCAGGTCTCCGGCAAGACGGCCGAGATCGGTGGCCGTGGCCGCCGCGGCCGCCAGAGCCAGATACTCGCTCTTTCCGCGGTCGTTCTGGACCGCGCCGGTGCTCTCCTGGACCGCGGCGAACCCCAGCTCTCGCGCCACGGCGGCGCGGTCGAGCGACAGCCGCACCCCGAAGCCGGAGGCCGACCCCAGGGGGGAGCGGTTCAGGTGGGCCCAGGCGGCATCCAGCCAGGGCACGTCGTCCAGCAGACCCTCCGCCCAGCCCGCCAGCAGGTGGCCGAGGGTGGTGGGCATCGCCTGCCGGGTGTGGGTGTAGCCCGGCATGGTGGTTTCACGCTGCTCCTCCGCCCGCTCCAGCAGCCGGGCGGCCACGCGGGCGACGCCCTCGAGCTGGTCGAGCACCGCCTCGCGCCCCCACAGCCGCAGCGCGGCGATCACCTGATCGTTCCGGCTGCGCCCGGTGTGGATCTTGCGGCCGGCTTCGCCCAGCCGCCGGGTGAGCCGGTTCTCGATGGCGGTGTGCCCGTCCTCCTCCTCCAGGGCGATGGCGAAGCGTCCGGCCCGCGCCTCGGCGGCGATCTCGTCGAGCTCGCGCTCGAGCGACGCCGCCTCGTCGGCGGTGAGCACGCCGATCGAGGCCAGCATCTGGGCGTGGGCGGCGCTGGCGCGGCAGTCCTGGGGCACGAGCCGCAGGTCGAGCTCCGGGTCGCGCCCCACCGTCAGGCGCAGCACCGCCCGGTCGAGCGGGTCACCGCGCTCCCAGAGACGGCTCACCCGTCTCCCGACCCCGCTTCGTGCCCCCGGGCGGCGCGGCGCAGGATGAGCTTGTGGGCCTTCAGACGCAGGGCGTTGATGCGGATGAACCCGCGCGCGTCCGCCTGGTCGTAGCCGCCCTCGATGTCCATGGAGGCGAGCTCGCGGTCGTAGAGGGAGCTCGACGACTCCCGGCCCAGCGACCGCAGACCGCCCTTGTAGAGCTCGAGCCGCACCCGGCCGTCGATCAGCTCCTCGGAGCGGGCAAAGGCGGCGCGGATGAAGTCCATCTCGGGGCTGAACCAGAACCCGTTGTAGATCAGCTCGGTGAACTTGGGCGACAGCGAGTCGCGCAGTCGCAGCACCTCGCGGTCCATGGCGATCCCCTCCAGGTCGCGCAGGGCGTGGTGCAGGAGGGTGCCGCCCGGCGTCTCGTAGACCCCTCTCGACTTGATCCCCACGAAGCGGTTCTCGACCATGTCCACCCGCCCCACGCCGTGCCGTCCGCCGATCTCGTTGAGGAAGAGGAAGAGCTCCAGCGGGTCCTCCCGGCTCTCGCCGCTGGCCAGATCCACCGCCCTGACCGGCAGCGCGTCGCGGAAGTGGATCTCCAGCCGCGCCGGCTCGTCCGGCGCCTCCCGGGGCGAGCGGGTGAGCTTGAACATCTCCTCCGGGGGCTCGGCCATCGGATCCTCGAGGATCCCCGACTCGTAGCTGCGGTGCATCAGGTTCTCGTCCATGCTGAACGGCTTCGCGGCGGTGGTGTCGAGCTCGATGTCCTTCTCGGCGGCGTACCGAAGGAGGTCGGTCCGGCCCTGGAAGCGCTCCAGGAAGTCGCGCTCCTTCCACGGCGAGATCACCTCCAGGTCGGGCGCCAGGGCGGCGTAGGCCAGCTCGAAGCGGACCTGGTCGTTGCCCTTGCCGGTGGCGCCGTGGGCCACGGCGGTGGCGCCGCACTCGCGGGCGACCTCCACCTGGCGCCGGGCGATGAGCGGCCGCGCCAGGGCGGTGCCGAGCAGGTAGCGGTTCTCGTAGATGGCGTTGCCGGCGATGGCCGGGAAGATGAAATCCGTGACCAGCTCGCGGCGCAGGTCCGAGACCTCGACGGCGGCGGCGCCGTTGGCGCGCGCGCGCCGCCGGAGCAGGTCGAAGTCCTCGCGCTGCCCGACGTCGGCGGCGAAGGCCACGACCTCCCACCCGCGCTCCTGGAGCACCTTGAGGATGCACGCGGTGTCGAGACCGCCGCTGTAGGCGAGGACGACCTTCTTCGTCATCCCGCTATCTTGCTTCGGCGTCGGGGCGTCGCGCTACCCCCGCCCGCGCTGATACATTGCCCCGCGATGTCGGAGCGCAAGCGGTGGTGGGGCGTGGTCAAGGTGCCGGGCGGCCGCTCGGCGCGCTGGCGGCTGGGGCCGCTGGAGCTCATCGCGCGGCGTCGGGCGGGCGAGCTGCAGCTCGGGATCACCCGACACCCGGACTCCGCGAACGGGAACGGGTGGGAGCGCAGCGAGGGCGAGGAGTCGCCCGAGTCGCTCGACCGGGTGGAGCGCTTCATCGTCCACGGCACCGAGAGCGAGGTGGAGCTCCTGCCGGCGTTGGCCGACCGGCCCGTGGTCACCTCGCCCCGGGTGGCGCTGACCATCCTGCCGGACGAGGAGGCGGTCCTGCTCGTCGGCTCGCCGCTGTGGGTGCGGCTGTCGGCCGGCTCCCCCCGGGTGGCTCTGACCGAGCTGCCCGTGCGGCGCCCCTCGGACACCTGGTTCGGGCCCTCCACCCGCGAGGGTGAGCTCTGCTACGGCACGACGACCCGCGCGATCCTGCGCTCGGAGAACCTGCCGCTCCTGGCGGGGCGCGCGGTCACCCCGGTGCGCATCCGCAACCTGGCGGCCGAGCCGCTTCCCCTGGAGCGTCTCAAGCTGCCGGTCCCCCGGCTCTCGCTGTACGCGGACGAGAGAGGCCTGCTGTGGACGGATCGCATCGTCCTCGTGCGGCAGGCCGCCGAGGAGGTCGCTGCGGTGAGGGTGGAGGAGGGGGCGCCGGAGGAGGCGGGCGAGGGCGCCGTCACCGTCTCGCCGCCGCGGGAGACCGTGGCCCCCGGCGCTCTGGAGCGGGTGTTCGGTAGCCTGCTGCGACGGCTCGAGGGCGACGAGTAGGAGGGGCTTCGTGGACGAGATCTGGAACCAGGTGACCGCCTACCTGACGGTGGAGAAGACCGTCTCGCTGCTCCGCGCGCTGCTGCTCGCGGCCCTGGGCCTGGTGCTGGCCCGCGTGGCTGCCAGCGCGGTGCGCCGGGTCACCGCCACCCGTCTCGACCCCTCGCAGGTGGTGCTGCTGCGCCGTATCGTCCGCTACACGGTGCTCGCGCTCTTCACGGTGGCGGCCCTGCACGAGCTGGGGTTCGACCTCGGGGTGCTGCTGGGGGCGGCCGGGATCGTCTCGGTGGCGATCGGCTTCGCCTCCCAGACCTCGGCCTCCAACTTCATCAGCGGCCTCTTCCTGATCGCCGAGAGACCCTTCGCCGCGGGCGACGTCATCTCGGTGGGCGGCACCACCGGCGAGGTGCTCTCGATCGACCTCCTCTCGGTCAAGCTGCGCACCTTCGACAATCTCTTCGTGCGCATCCCCAACGAGACCGTCATCAAGAGCGAGGTGCGCACCCTGACCCGCTTCCCCCTGCGTCGGCTGGACGTGACGGTCGGGGTGGCCTACGGCTCCGATCTGGCGCTGGTCAGGAAAGTCCTGCTGGAGGTGGCCGACCGGAACCCCCTCTCCCTGGAGGAGCCCAAGCCGCAGATCTTCTTCAACGGCTTCGGCGACTCGTCGATCAACTACCAGTACTCGGTCTGGTGCAAGCGGGAGAACTTCGTCGAGCTCAAGAACGCCATCCAGGAGGAGCTCAAGCAGGCCTTCGACGAGGCCGGCATCGAGATCCCCTTCCCGCAGCGGACGCTCACCGTGGTCGCCGACGGTCTTCCGGTGAGGTTGCTGCACGACGGTCCGGACGACGCCGGCGGTTGAGGCCGGCGGCCGGACCCCAATCCAAGGAGGTCGGTCATGAAACTGCCGGAGCGGACGCAGGAGGTCCTGGGCCTCCTCAACCAAGAGCTGTTCGAGATCGCCGGGACCTCGATCAACCTCTACACGCTGATCACCTTCGTCGTGGTCATCGTTCTGAGCTTCTGGGCTGCGAGCTTCCTCGAGCGGGCGGTGATGCGGGTCTTCACACTCCGCGGCTCGGTGGAGAAGGGGAGCGCCGCCGCCTCGTCGCGGCTGGTCTACTACCTGAGCCTGGTGATCGGCTTCGGGGTGGCGGTGCAGAGCGTCGGGGTCAACCTGACCGCGCTCTTCGCCGCCGGCGCCATCTTCGCCGTGGCCATCGGCTTCGCCATGCAGAACCTGGCGCAGAACTTCGTCTCGGGCATCATCCTGCTGCTCGAGCGGTCCATCAAGCCGGGGGACGTGCTCAACGTGAACGGCCGCCTGGTGCGGGTGGAGGAGATGGGGATCCGGGCGACGATCGCCCGCACACTCGACGAGGAGCACATCATCCTGCCCAACGCCCACCTGGTGACCGAGTCGGTGGTCAACTACACCCTGCGGGATCCCTTCCTCAGGGTGCGGGCCACGGTGGGGGTGGTCTACTCGTCCGACATGGCGCGGGTGAAGCGGGTCCTGGAGGAGGTCGCCGGCGGCCTCTCCTGGCGGTCGCAGCACAAGGCGCCGCGCGTCATGCTGACCGAGTTCGCCGACTCGGCGGTGGTGTTCGAGGTGTCGGTGTGGATCGAGAGCCCCTGGGACCGGCAGCCGCGCCTGGCCGACCTGAACGAGGCGATCTGGAGGGCGCTGGGCGAGGCCGGGGTGGTGATCGCCTTCCCGCAGCTCGACGTGCACTTCGACCCGCCGGTGACCGAGGCGCTGCGCGGACTGCGGGCCTCGGCCTGACCGGGCGGCGGGCGGGGTAACATCCGCCCGGAGCTTGCTGGTGAGAGGGCGCATCATTCGCACCGTCACCCCCGGCACCGCGCCGGGCGCGCTCGAGCCGCCGCGACAGCGGGTGGAGAGCGTGGAGATCCAGGTCGTCTGCTTCGACGCCGACTCCTACCAGGAGATGAAGGTCGACCGGATCGACGAGGCGCTGGGGGCCATCGAGGATGCCCGGGTCACCTGGATCAACGTCATCGGGCTGCACGACGTGGAGCTCCTGGCGACTCTCGGGCGCCGATTCGGCATCCATCCGCTGGCGCTCGAGGACGTGGTCAACATCGGCCAGCGCCCCAAGCACGAGCACACCAGGGACCACATCTTCGTCATCATGCGGCTGCTCCACCTGCTGGAGGCCGGCGAGCGCGGCCGTCCCCGGCGGCCCGGGCCGGGAGCGGGCCGGGGTGGCCGCCTGGAGGTCGAGCAGGTCAGCCTCTTCTTCGGCCGTGGCTACGTGCTCACGCTCCAGGAGATCCCCGACGACGACCCCTTCGAGCCGCTGCGCGAGCAGATCCGCAGCGGCTCGGGCCAGGTGCGGGAGCGCGGCCCCGACTACCTGGCCTACCGGATGATCGACATCCTGGTGGACAGCCTCTACCCCGTCCTGGAGCGCTACGGCGAGCGGATCGAGCGCATCGAGGACGAGCTGCTCGATCGTCCCACGCCGGAGCTCCTGAGCGAGATCCAAGACCTCAAGCGGGAGCTGCTGTGGATCCGGCGCACCGCCTGGCCGCACCGCGACCTGGTGACCGGTCTGCAGCGGCTCGAGCACGACCTGATCTCCGCCGAGACGCGGCTCTACCTGGCCGATAGCTACGACCACTGCGTGCAGCTCATCGACGTCACCAACACCTTCCGCGAGCTCGCCACCGGGCTCACCGACCTCTACCTGACCACGACCAGCAACCGGATGAACGAGATCATGAAGGTGCTCACCATCATGGCCTCGATCTTCATCCCCCTGACCTTCATCGCCGGGATCTACGGCATGAACTTCGATCCCGAGTCGAGCAGCCTCAACATGCCAGAGCTGCACTGGGCCTACGGGTATCCCACCGCCCTCGCGCTGATGGCGATGATCGCCGTGGGGATGGTGCTCTACTTCAAGCTCAAGAGGTGGCTCTGAGAAACCGACGCGCGAGGAGACGGACCATGAGACGAGCAGGCAGGCGGGCCGCGGCGGCGGCCCTTCTCATCGGGTGGCTGGGCACGGCGGTGGCGGAGGCGGCCGAGCCGGCCGGCCGGGTGGAGGCACGGCTGGCCGAGCTGGGGATCGAGCTTCCGGAGATGCCGGCGCCCGTCGCCAACTACGTCCGCGCCCGCCGGGTGGGCAACCTGGTGTTTCTCGCCGGGCACGGGCCGCTCCGGCCCGAGGGCGGCTACGTGACGGGCAAGGTCGGCCGCGACCTGACGCTCGAGGAGGGGTACGAAGCGGCGCGGCTGACGGCCCTCGCCCTGCTGTCGTCGCTGCGCGGCGAGATCGGCGATCTCGACCGGGTGCGCCAGGTGGTGCGGGTCTTCGGCATGGTCAACACCACCGAGGAGTTCACCGACCACTCCAAGGTCATCAACGGCTGCTCGGACCTGCTGGTGGAGGTCCTCGGCGACAGGGGCAAGCACGCGCGGGCGGCGGTGGGCATGGTCTCGCTGCCGATCGGACTGGCGGTGGAGATCGAGATGATCGTGGAGGTCGAGTAGATGGCCGAGCCCGCGAGACCCTTGGTCTCGCGCACCGTGCGGCGGATGCGGGGCTGAGCCGGGCTCGGACGGCGGAGAGCGGGGCCCCATGGCGCGACGCCTCGACGCGGTGATCGTCGGCGCGGGGCCGAACGGCCTCGCGGCGGCGGCGCTGCTGGCCCGCGCCGGCCGCTCGGTGCGGGTCATCGAGGGCGGAGCGACGCCGGGCGGCGCCAGCCGCACCGAGGAGCTCACCCTGCCCGGCTACCTTCACGACGTCGGCTCCGCCATCCACCCCCTGGGCGCCGCCTCGCCCTGCTTCCGGGAGCTGGACCTGGAGGGCGCCGGTCTGGAGTGGGTGTCGCCCCCGGCCGCGGTGGCCCACCCGTTCGACGACCGGCCGGCGGCGGTGATCGAGCCTTCCATCGAGGCCACCGCCGCCGGCCTGGGCCGGGACGGCGACGCCTACCGGCGGCTCTTCGGCCCCCTCGCGGCGAGCTGGCCCGACCTGGCCGGCGTCCTCCTGGGGCCCCTGCGTCCGCCGCCCCTCGGCGCGGTGGGGCCTCTGACCCGCTTCGGCCTCGCGGCGCTCCGCTCGGCGCGCGGACTCGCCCGCTCCCGGTTTCGCGGCGCGCGCGCGCGCGGGCTCTTCGCCGGGCTGGCGGGCCACTCGGTGCTGCCGCTGGAGCGGGTCGCCAGCGCCGCCGTGGGCCTGGTGCTGGGGGTCGCCGCCCACCGGGTGGGCTGGCCCTTTCCACGCGGGGGCGCCGCGGGCATCGTCGCGGCCCTCCTGCGGCGGCTCGAGGAGGCGGGCGGCGTGGTCGAGACCGGGACCTGGGTCGAGTCGTTGGACGAGCTCCCGCCCGCCCGAGTGGTGCTGGCCGACGTGGGGCCGCGTCAGCTTCTGCGGCTGGCCGGTGAAGGGCTCCCCCCGGGGTACCGGCGGGCCCTGGCCCGCTATCGCTACGGACCCGGGATCTTCAAGCTCGACCTGGCGCTTTCCGGCCCCGTGCCGTGGAGCGATCCGGCCTGCGCCCGCGCCGCCACCGTGCACCTGGGGGGGACCCTGGAGGAGATCGCCCACGGGGAGCGCGAGGCGTGGCGGGGCCGCATCGCGGACCGCCCCTTCGTCCTGCTGGCCCAGCCCAGCCTCTTCGACCCCGGGCGGGCGCCGCAGGGGGGGCACACCCTCTGGGCCTACTGCCACGTGCCCCACGGCGCGCCGGACGACGTGACGGCGGCGGTGGAGGGCCAGATCGAGCGCTTCGCGCCCGGCTTCTCGGAGCGGATCGTGGCGCGCAGCGCCATGACCGCGCCCCAGGTCGAGGCCTGGAACCCCAACTGCGTGGGGGGCGACATCACGGGCGGCGTCACCGACCTGCGGCAGCTCTTCGCGCGCCCGGTGCTCTCGCGGGTCCCCTACGCCACCCCGGTCCGGGGTCTCTACCTCTGCTCCTCCTCGACGCCGCCCGGGGGCGGCGTGCACGGCATGTGCGGCTATCACGCCGCCCGGGCCGCGCTGGCGCGCGAGCTGGCCGGCGGGGGGCGGAGATGACGCCGGCGGCGCGCCCGGAGGCGGCGGCCCCCGACTTCGAGCGGGCGCGGCGGGCCGTGTCCGGGCTGCGCGCGGAGGTACGCGAGGAGTGCGAGCCCTATCGCGAGCACCTGTGGACGGGAAGGCGCCCCGGCGTCCCCACGCTCCAGATCGACGACTTCTCGGCGCTGCCCTTTCTGGACGGGGTCTCGGGGGTCGAGCACTACCAGCACCGCGCCCGGCTCCGGGCCGGAGACGACGATCTCTTCGCCGCCGTGGTGCCGCCGGTGGATGGGTACGAGGCGTACTGCCAAGACAGCCTCGGTCTGGGGCGTCCCGAGTGCCTCGTGGCCGAGCCCACGGCGGGGCCGCTGGCGGTCGCCGCCGCGGTTCAGGCCGGTCCCACGGGCGAGCGGATCGCCGCGGCCGCCCGGCGAGCGGGCGGGCTCGACGTCCACCCGTTTCTCGGCTCTGAGACGATCTGGACACTGGCCGGCTGGCTGGCCCGCCGCGCCGGCGTCGAGGTCCGGGTGCTGGCGCCGCCGCCGCCGGTCACCTGGCGGGCGAACGACAAGCAGAGCTTCTCGGAGATCGTCCGCCGGGTCGTGGGGGAGGAGTGGCTGGTCGAGGGAGAGGCGCACCGGGATCCCGCGGAGATGGCCGCGGCGCTCCGGAGCCTGGCGGCCCGCCACCCGGTGGTGGCGCTCAAGCGACTCCGGTGCGCCTCCGGGCTGGGCAACGCCACCTTCGACGCCGGGCGGCTCCGCGGCGCCGCCGCCGCACGGCGGGAGGTGGATGCCTTCCTCCGGCGCACCGGCTGGGACGGGCGGGAGGAGGTCCAGGCGGTGGCCTGGGAGAGCGCGGAGCACTCGCCCTCCACCCAGGTCTGGGTGCCGCCCGACGGAGCCGGAGACCCGCGTCTCGACGGCATCTACGAGCAGCTCCTGGAAGGCGAGCGCCGGGTCTTCGCCGGCAGCCGGCCCTCGACCCTTCCGGACCGGGTGAATCGGTGGCTGGGCCGGGGGGCGCTGGAGGTGGCGGCCGCCCTCCAGTCCCTGGGCTACGTCGGCCGCTGCTCGTTCGACCATCTGCTGGTGGGCGACCCAGAGGGCGACTGCGAGCTCCGGTTCGTGGAGTGCAACGGGCGGTGGGGGGGCACCAGCCTGCCGATGCACCTGCTGGACCGGGTCCTGGACGGCGGCCCCCGCCCTCCCTACCGGGCGCAGGACTTCGTTCACCCCGGGCTCGTCGGGGTGCCCTTCCGGGAGATTCTGGAGCGGGTGGGGGAGGCCGGCTGGACGCGCGAGCGGCGGGAGGGCCGCTACCTGTTCTACAACGTGGGGCCGCTGGCCGAGCACGGCAAGCTGGACGTGCTGGCGCTGGGGGCCGACGCCGCCGACGCGGACCGCGCCCTGACCGTGGACCTGCCGCGGCGGCTGGGCCTGTGATCTCCCCTCCGAGGGCTTCGCGACTGCTGCTGGTGGACGCCAGCCCCTACCTCTTCCGCGCCTTCTTCTCGCTGCCGAAGAGCATCCGCGACGGGGAAGGGCGGCCGGTGAACGCGGTCCGCGGCTTCGCCGACTTCCTGCGCCGGCTGCTCGAGGAGCACCCTCCGACCCACCTGGCGGTCGCCTTCGACGATTCGCTGACCACGAGCTTCCGGAACCGCATCTATTCCGGCTACAAGAGCGGCCGCGAGGCTCCGCCGCCCGAGCTCGTCGGGCAGCTCGACGACGCGCGGGAGCTGGCCGAGGCGCTCGGCTGTCCGACGTTTCGCGAGAGGGAGTACGAGGCCGACGACGTCATCGCCACCCTCTGCGAATCGCTCGCCGGGGAGGTCGGCGAGGTGCTGGTGGTGAGCTCGGACAAGGACCTCTGCCAGCTCGTGGGGGAGAGGGTTCGGCTGCTCGACTTCGCCCGCGAAAAGCTCTACGGCCCGGACGAGGTGCGGGAGAAGTTCGGCGTGCGACCCGGGCAGATCGTGGAGCTGCTGGCGCTGGCGGGCGACAGCGTGGACGACATCCCCGGGGTGGCCGGCATCGGGGCCAAGACCGCCGCCGCCCTCCTGGCCGTCTTCGACGATATCGAGACCCTGTACGCCGGCCTCGACCGGGTGGAGGAGCTGGAGCTGCGGGGCGCCGCCGCGGTGCGCCGCCGGCTCGAGGCCGGCCGCGAGGAGGCCTTCCTCTCTCGGCGGCTGGCGGTGGCGGCGCGCGACGCGCCGATCGAGGCGCGGCTGGAGGAGCTGGCGTACGGCGGTCCCCGGCGCGCCCGGCTGCGGGCCCTCGGCGAGCGTCTCGGCATGCGCGGCCTCGTCGAGCGGCTCGGCCACGGCGGGTAGCGGCGGAGCATCCGCCGAGAATCGGACGAGCCTGCCCAGGAGCTGTGGCGGACTACCGCAACGGCACCGCCCGGGCCGACCGGGAGGGGCGGCGACCTCCGACGCTCCGAGCGCTAGGTCCGGTCCACGACGGGCTCGCCCTCGACAGCCGTCAGCTCGCCGAAGAGCCGCTGCAGGCGCGCGGTGACGGGTCCCACGCCGCCCGTCCCCACCGTCCGTCCGTCGATCTCGAGCGCCGGTGCCAGCTCCCCCATGGTGCCGGTGGTGAAGACCTCCTCCGCCGTGTAGAGCTCGGCCGGGGTGACCCGCCGCTCCTCGGTGGGGATGCCGGCGCGCCGGGCGATCTCGAGGACCGTCTCCCGGGTGATCCCGGGCAGGCAGCTCTCGGCGGTGGGCGTCGAGAGGGCGCCGCGCTTGACCAGGAAGAGGTTCGTGGCGTTCGTCTCGGCGACGAAGCCGTCGAGGTCGAGCATGACCGCGTCGTCGACTCCGGCGGCGTCGGCCTCGATCTTGGCCAGGATGTTGTTGAGGAGGTTGTTGTGGGGGATCTTGGAGTCCAGGGTCTGCGGCGAGGTGCGGCGCACCGAGGCGGTGATCAGCCGGATTCCGCCGGCGTCGTAGACCGGAGCCTTCCACTCGGCGAGCACGATCAGGCAGGGCCCGGAGCGGTTGAAGCGCGGGCTCATGCCGGAGGTCACCTTGCTGCCGCGGGTGAGGGTGAGCCGGATGTGGACGCCGTCGCGCATCCCGTTGGCGTCCAGCGTCGCTCGGATCGCGTCCTTGATCTCCTCGCGCGACGGCACCTGGCGGAAGGCGAGCGCCCGGGCCGAATCGCGCAGACGGTCCAGGTGCCGTCCGAGCCGGAAGATCCGGCCGTCGTAGACCCGCAGCCCCTCCCAGACGGCGTCGCCCCCCTGGACCGAGCTGTCGAAGACCGAGACCCTGGCCTCGTCGCGAGGCCAGAGCCGGTCGCCGACCCACACCTGGATGGCGGCGTTGCGGGGGTCAGGGAGCGCCGGCGGCTCGCTCATCTCGCCGTCAGCCGAGCGCCGGCGTCGCCGGTGGGGGCGGCCTTGATCGCGGCGGCGTAGAGGGCGGCGTAGTAGGGACGGCACTCCTCCAGCAGGGGCTCCAGACGCTCGGGGAAGACGCCGGTCTTGGGCCGGTAGGGGCGGAAGCCCGTGGTGCGGTGCACGTTCTGGTACCAGTGGGGGGCCCAGACACCGTCCTCGGGCCGCGGTCCCGCCTCCCACGAGAGCATCGCCTCGTCGAAGGGGATCCCGATCCGCTGGCAGAGCTGCTCGAGCACACCGGCCGGGTCGAGCAGGAGCTCGCGCGAATCGACGACCGGCGGATCCTGGCCCAGCGCCCGGAGCTCGTCCAGGAGCTCGCTCTGGACCGCCAGACCGGTGTCGCGGAGGATCGGCTCGGGCACCAGGTGGACCAGCGAGGGCAGCACCTCGGCCGGATCGCGGATGAGCAGCACGTTGACGGTGTCGGCCAGGAAGGCGTGGTCCAGCCCGACCAGATGGTGGGCCATCTGCTTCAGGAAGAGCACCGGCCGGTCGCAGGGGCCGAGGATCAGCTCCCGCACGACCTTCTCGCCGTCGCTCTCCTGGCTGGCGAGGACCTTGGCGGGCTCGGGGTGGTCGGCCCCGGTCAGCCGGAGGTAGTGGGCGTAGAGCGGCTCGTCCACCACCCGGGTGTCGGGCCGCTGGGCGAAGGAGTACATGAGGGCGGTCGAGACGTTGCGGGGACCCGACCAGAGATTGATGCGTACCGTCATGGGTGAGCCAAGCTTACCGGCATCTCGCGCGGGTCGGTGCTACGATGCTGCGCGCGTCGATGGAGTGGTCGAGTCAGCGGGTGTGGATCACCGGCGCCTCGTCGGGAATCGGCGAGGCCTTGGCGCTGGAGCTCTCCCGGCGCGGCGCCACCCTGGTTCTCTCGGCGCGGCGAGGGGAGGAGCTGGAGCGGGTCGCGGCGGCGTGCGCCGGCGGCGGACACCGGGTGGCACCCCTCGACCTGACCCGCACGGCCGAGCTCGGCCCTGTGGCGCGGGAGGTGCTGGCGGAGGGCCCCGTCGACGTGCTGGTGCACAACGGCGGGATCAGCCAACGGGCGCTGGCCCGGGAGACGACGGAAGAGACCGAGCGCCGGATCTTCGCCACGAACTACTTCGGCACCGTCGCGCTCACCCGGGCGGTCCTGCCGGCGATGCGGGAGCGGGGCCACGGCCGGCTGGTGGTCGTCACCAGCCTGGTGGGAAAGATCGGCACTCCGCTGCGCTCCAGCTACTCGGCCTCCAAGCACGCCCTGCACGGCTACTTCGAGGCGCTGCGGGCGGAAGAGCACGGCGCTGGCATCCGGGTCACGCTGGTCTGCCCCGGCTTCATCCGCACCACGCTGCCCGAGCGCGCCCTGACCGGCGACGGCTCGCCCCAGGGACAGATGGACCGCGCCCAGCTCGAGGGAATGCCCCCCGAGGAGTGCGCCCGCCGCATCGCCCGGGCGGTCGCGCAGGGCCGCGACGAGGTGCTGATCGGCGGGCGGGAGCGGCTCGCCGTGCTCCTCTTCCGGTTCTTCCCGGGTCTCTTCCGGCGGCTGATCCGCCGCGCTCGCGTCACCTGAGGCGGCGAGAGGCGGGGAGGACGCCCGGGGCCCGGCCCCCGGGGGTCAGTTCTTGTGCCGGTAGACGATGCGACCACGGTCCAGGTCGTAGGGAGAGACCTCCACCTTGACCCGGTCGCCCTCGAGGACGCGGATGCGGAAACGACGCATCTTGCCGGCGATCTTGGCCAGCACCTTGTGGCCGTTGTCCAGCTCGACGCGGAACGTGCTGTTGCCGAGGACGGCCACGACCGTGCCCTCGAACTCCAGTGCTTCCTCTTTTTCGATGATCGGACCTCCTTTCCGGTGCGGGGTACTCACCGAAGGCGGGAGTGTATCCCAAGCGGAGGACCCGGGGCAGGCCGGGACCGGTAGAATCCCTCCGTGGACGAGCCCGTGCGCGACCGGCTCGGGCGGCCGCTGCGCGATCTGCGCGTTTCGGTCACCGACCGGTGCAACTTCCGCTGCCGATACTGCATGCCCCGAGAGGTCTTCGGGGAGGCCTTCAAGTACCTGCCGCAGGCGGAGATCCTGAGCTACGAGGAGATCGCGCGTCTCGCCGGTCTCTTCCGCCGGCTGGGGGTGGCCAAGGTGCGGATCACCGGCGGCGAGCCGCTCCTGCGCAGCGAG
>JAWWBN010000041.1:0-21302 GCA_033720955.1 Thermoanaerobaculia bacterium
CACCCGGGCCAGCCAGTCGTAGCTGGCGAACTCCTGGCCCTTCTGGGCCACCGTGCGCCGGTTGAGCTCCGCCATGAGCTCGAAGGTCTCCTCGACCCCTGCCGGGTCGTCTACCTTGATTCCGGCGCGAGCCGCTCCCAGGTAGGCGCTGGGTTGGCCGGTCAGGGCCAGCGAGCCGCCCGCCTGGACGCCCATCGCCGCCGCCGCCGCCAGCACCCAGGCGGCGGCCGCCGACCAGCCCCGCTCGCGCAGCAGCCGGAAGACCAGGGGCAGCCCCAGGGCGGCCAGCATGGGCTTGTTGTAGACCGCCACCGCCAGCCCGGCGGCGGAGAGCGACCACCGCAACCAGGGGCTGCAGAGGAAGCGCGCGAGCCGGCCGGCGCGAGGAGCCCTCTCCGCCGGCTCCGGGCGGTGGAAGACGAGGTAGTAGGCGACGGCCACCCCGAACATGTTGAGGATCTCCGGCTGCAGCCAGAAGACGTAGACGAAGGCCGGGCTGAGCAGGAAGAAGCAGCCGGCGAAGATCGCCGCCGTCGGCCCCGGGTTGAAGCGCGCCAGGTAGCGCGCTCCCATCCAGATCATCGCCAGTAGCAGGAGCATGTTGAGGAAGACCATGCCGCGCGCCTCGAAGAGACCCACCAAGGGGGCGGCGAGGAGCGAGATCAGGTAGGGCTTGCCGAAGTAGGCCGTCTGCCAGCCGTCCCGCGACATCAGGATCAGGTTCTCGATGGGCAGGTACGGGTAGGCGTCCACCAGGCGGCGGATGTCGCCCTCGTCGCAGACCAGGTCGCCGTCCTCCACCAGGCTGAGCGCCGCCAGGTAGTAGGCGGGCTCGTCCGCCTTGAGGACGGGAGGCATGCCGGGCCGGCCCACTGTCAGCGGCAGCAGGAGGAGCACCACGCCGGCGCAGAGGGCGATCAGCAGGACGGGTCGGCTGCTTCGCGTCATCGGCGAGCCACCGGCATCCCGGCGACGCGGTCCTCCAGCCCACGAAGCTCGAGGTCGGCGAGGAGGTGGTCCGGGTCGAACATGGGCAGCGCGGGCGGAGACGAGCTTATCCCGCGAAGCCGGATCGACGGCCACCCGTCGGGACGCCCGGAAGCCTGTTAACGCCTCCCGGCCCCCGGCGTAGTAGCGAGTGGGACAACACGGGGGACCCTTCCGCCCCCTCTACCGGATCAAGGAGACAGAGATGGACGCAGTAGCCCCGATGGTCGTCGTCGTCGGAATGATCGTGGCGGTCGGCTGGGTCATCCGCAGCTTCCTCGCCAACCGCAGGGACGTCAAGCTGTACGAGATGCGCAACGCCATGCAGAACCGGATTCTCGACAAGTTCGACTCCACGCCGGAGCTGCTGAACTTCCTCGAGAGCCCGGCCGGGCAGCGCTTCGCGGCCGCCACGGTGACCGAGAAGGTGGCGTACCACAAGCGGATCCTGGGCTCGGTGCAGATCGGCATCATCATGATGGTCCTGGGGGTTGCGCTGCTCAGCCTCGCCGACCACCTGCGCGACGCCGAGGAGGCCTTCCTTTTCCTGGGCACTCTCGGCGGCGCCCTGGGTCTCGGCTTCCTGCTGGCCGCGGTCGCCGCCTACCTGCTCTCCAGGAAGTGGGGGCTCATCAACGGGAACGGCGAGAGCGGGCACGGCGCGACGGAGCTTCCGGTAGATTGACGGTAGCCGCCGTGATCCCCGCGTCGCGCATGGCGATCGGCGGCCCCGCGCCGTCGCTCGCCGCGGCGGCGCCTGTGCGCCCGGTCATGGACGAGCGGCGTTTCGAGGCCTTCTACGAATCCACCTCGCGCCGCCTGTGGTCCTACCTGGTCCGCGCCTCGGGCAGCGCCAGCGTCGCCGACGACCTGCTGCAGGAGTCGTACTACCGTCTGCTCAAGGCCGACTTCACCGCCGAGAGCGACGAGCACCGCAAGAACTACCTCTATCGGATCGCCACCAACCTGCTCCGGGACCGCTACCGCCGCCGCCGGAGCCTGCGGCCGGTGGAGGAGAGCGACGCCGTGGCCGACCCCTCGCCCTCGATGGGCCTGGCCGACGACCTGGGCCGCATGATGCGACGCCTGTCGCCGCGCGACCGCCAGATCCTCTGGCTGGCCCACGTCGAGGGGTTCCGGCACCGCGAGATCGCCGGGATCCTCGGGGTCAAGGAGGGCAGCGTGCGGCTGATGCTCTTCCGGGCCCGCAAGCGGCTGGCGAAACGCCTGGAGGAGAGCGGCTGGCAGCCGGAGGAGTCGCGATGAGGAAGAGCTGCGCCTGGGAGGAGAGAGTTCTCGCCGCGGTCGTCGGAGGCGCGCGCGACCCGGAGGTCGAGGTCCACAAGAGCGCCTGCGCGGTCTGCCGTGACGCCGCCCGGGCAGCCCTCTTTCTGGCCGAGGCAGGTCGCGAGACGCGCCGGCGGGCGCACCCGCCGACTGCGGGGCGGATCTACCGGGAGGCGCTGCGCCGTCGCCGGGAGGAGAGGGCTCGGCGGGCCACCCGGATCCTGCGTCTCGCCCAGGCGGGAGCGGTGGTGGCGTCGTTGGTCGCGGCCCCGGCTCTGGCGGCGGTGGGCTGGGAGTCGCTGTGGCAGTGGGTCGCGGGCCTCGGCCGGTCGGCGCCCGATTCGCTGGCGACCGGCCTCCAGGCCGGCGGCACCCTGCTGGCCCTGGCCGGAGGCGCGGCGACCGTGATGCTCTACGGGCTGTACGCCCGCTGGGCCACCTCGTAGCGAGCGCGGCGCGGAGACGCCGGCCCTACTGCGCGCTCTTCTCGTCCAGCTCCTGTAGCCGGCCGTAGAGGCCGCGCGCCCACCGGGTCAGGGCCCGGTCGAGCTCGGCCCGGTTGGTGGCCCGGTTGGTCCAGCGCAGGTCCTGGACCGGCTGGCGGGCCTCGACGCGCTCCACCACCCTCGCCAGCAGGGTGCCCGTGGCCGCGTCGTGGAGGTCCAGCACCAGGGTCGCCTCTCCCGTTGTGCTGGCGAAGGTCCGGCTGCGGCTGGCGGTGGGCACGTCCGGCGCGGTGACGTCCAGGTCCACGATGGAGGCGCGCAGCTCGAGCGCGCCGGCCCGCGGCTCCGTGACCACCTCGAAGCCGCCCTCTCCGGAGAGCTCGCGCGGGAAGATCTTCAGGTAGGAGTCGGCCACCCCCTCCTCGATGCGCTCGGCGTCGCGCTGGGTGACCCGGTGGACGCTCACCCGGTTGTGGTCGCGCAGCCAGCCGTCGCGGAGCGAGACCGTGGGGGGTGCGACGAGCACTTGGTGATACGCCCCCAGCTCGGCTCCCGGCCGCACCCAGGCGGTGACGCCCCGCTCGACGGGAACCGGGCGCAGGCCCTCCGGCGCCGAGTCGGCGAGACCGGTGCCCGCGCTCCCCGTGGCGCAGCCCGTCGCGAGGGCGGCGAGCAGAAGAAGGACGGCGTGGGCTCTGGGAGATGCGTTCATCGGCTTCCTCCTGGAGGCGTGCGGTCGCTCACGTCTCTTGAGAACCACCGGGAGCGGCGCGGGATTCCGGGGGTCGGGGCTCGAGAGCCATCCGTCCGGCGGAGGTCTCCGAAGGACAAGGTGAGCGCGATCCGAACCAACGACCCCCAAGGAGGGATTTCTATGCGCACCCAGCGACGACCCGTCACCTGTCTTCTTCTCGCCGCCGCGGCGGTGAGCGGGGCCGCCCTGGCCTCCAGCCACCGCGAGGCGCCGGCGATCTCGCGGAACCCGCAGGTGGACGCCACCGACTTCTACATGTTCCGCAGCTACGAGCCCGGCCGGGAGGGTTTCGTGACCTTCGTGGCCAACTACAACCCGCTGCAGGACGCCTACGGCGGCCCCAACTACTTCGCCCTCGACCCCGACGGCGTCTACAAGATCAACGTCGACAACACCGGCGACGGCGAGGCCAACCTGACCTTCGAGCTCCGCTTCGACAACGCTCTCCAGAACATCGCCATCCCCGTGGGCACCGAGACGGTGGCCATTCCGCTGCGCAACGCCGGCCAGGTCTTCGCCGCCGATCCCGCCACCCGGGACAACCTGAACGTCCGCGAGAGCTACACCGTGCGCATCGTGCGCACCACCCCCGGCGGCGCCAGCGGCCAGGGCTTTCTCCGCAACGCCGCCGACGGCGCCATCCGCTTCGGCAAGCCCAACGACTACTTCGGCACCAAGTCGTTTCCCGACTACGAGGCGTACGCCGCGAGCTTCGTCCACAACGTACAGATCCCCGGCTGCGGCGACGGCCGCGTCTTCGTGGGCCAGCGGAAGGACTCCTTCGCCATCTCCCTGGGCGAGGTCTTCGACCTGGTCAACATCGCCAACCCGGTGGGCGCCGCCAACGCCGAGACGGACGACCTGGCGGACAAGAACGTCACCGCCATCGCGCTGGAGGTGCCCATCGACTGCCTGACCGCCGGCTCCACCGACGTCATCGGCGCCTGGACCACCAGCGAGCTGCCCCGCACCCGCAGCCTGCGCAGGCGGCCCAGCTTCGAGAGCCCGGAGAAGACGTCGAGCAGCACCCGCCAGGTGTCGCGGCTCGGCATGCCGCTGGTCAACGAGGTGGTGATCGGTCTCAAGGACAAGAACCGCTTCAACGCCAGCCGGCCCGCCGACGATCTGCAGTTCGCCACCTACGTCACCAACCCGGCCCTGCCCGAGCTGCTGGAGATCCTCTTCGGCGTCGAGGCGCCCGACAACTTCCCGCGCCAGGACCTGCTGGTCACCTTCGTCACCGGCATCCCCGGGGTCAACGAGTTCGGGTTCGGCGAGATGCAGCGGCTCAACGTCACCATCCCGCCCACGCCGCGCAACCGCCAGGAGAGCCTGGGTGCCCTCGCGGGCGACCTGGCCGGCTTCCCCAACGGCCGCCGTCCGGGGGACGACATCGTGGACGCGACCCTGCGGGTGGCCATGGGCGCCCTCTGCCACGCCTTCCCCGGCGCCTTCTGCACTCCGGAGGACGCGCCGGCCGGCGCCCTGTCGTTCACCGACGGCGTCCGGCAGAGCTCGCGTCAGTTCGACAACGGCTTTCCCTATCTCACCACGCCGCTCCCCGGAGCGCCCAGCAACTGAGGCCGGTCCGAGACGCGGCGGTCCGGACCTCCGGGCCGCCGCCTCGGTCCCCCTCCCGCCAGGCCATGAGCCCGCCCTGCCCACCCGGCTCCAGGACCGCGGGTCGCGTTGACTTGGGCCGCTCGACGAGCGTACCTTTCGGGCGAGCCGCCCGACGAGCGGTCCGCCCCCGACAGCCCTCCACCGGAGCGGCCGGCGCGGAAGACCCTTCCGATGGATCCGGACCAACTCTACGACGTGCAGTTGATCGGCCGCATCGAGGCCGGTGATCAGGGCGCCTTCGCGCAGCTCTTCGATCGCCACGGGGCCGTCGTCCTGGGAGTCCTGACCCGGCTGCTGCGCCGGCGCGAGGAGGCGGAGGAGGTGCTCCAAGAAGCCTTCCTGCAGGCCTGGGAGCAGGCGGGGCGCTACCGCCCCCGCCGCGCCACCCCGCGCGGCTGGCTCCTGATGATGGCCCGCGCCCGCGCCATCGACCGACTGCGCTCGAGGGAGGCGCGGACGCGGCGCGAGCGGGAGTACCCGGCCCCCGCCGCTGCCGACCCCGATGCCCCGGCGGCCCTGGAGGCCGCCGAGCGCGAGAGCACCGTCCGTCAGGCCCTGGGCTCTCTTCCCGACGAGCAGCGCCGGTGCATCGAGCTGGCCTTCTACGAGGGCCTGACCCACACCGGAATCGCCGAGCGGCTGGAGGAGCCCCTGGGAACCGTCAAGTCCCGCATAGCCCTCGGCATGCGGAAACTGCGTCAGAATCTGGCTCCCCTCCATGGGAGGGCGCGCGCATGAGCACACACGGCGACCTGCTCGACCGGATCCCGGCGTACGCCCTGGGGGCGCTCGACGGAGAGGAGCTGCGCGAGCTGGAGACCCACCTCGATGCCGGCTGCGCCGAGTGCGACGCCGAGCTCCTGGCCGCGACCGCCGATCTCGAGCGGCTGGCCGAGACGGTGGAGCCGGTGGAGCCGTCCGAGGTGACCCGCGGCCGGCTGCTCCGCCAGGTGGGCGAAGAGCGTGCGCGCGTCGGGCGGCGCGGCTTCTGGCGCGCGGCGGCCACCGTGGCGGCGCTGGGGCTGATCGCGCTCGCGGGCTCGCAGCACTTCGCCCTGCGCGGCCAGCTCGCCCAGCTCCAGGCGGACCGCGAGGCGACGTCGCTGCGGCTGGCCCAGGTTCGCGAGGAGCTCGACGCGGCGCGCGCCGAGGTCCGCAGTCTGCGGCTGGCCGCCAGCATCGTGGGCAGCCCGGGGCGTCGGACGGTGCGTCTCGCCGGGCTCGATCCGGCGCCGGAGGCGGCGGGCCAGACCTTCGTGGACCCGGCCGGCGGCCGCGCCGTCTTCTACGCCTCCAACCTGGCGCCGGCCGAGCCGGGCACCACCTACCAGCTCTGGTTCATCGCCGACGGACGGCCGGTCTCGGCGGGCATCTTCGACGTGGACGAGGAGGGCAGCGCGGTGGTGCTGGTGGAGAAGACCGTGCCGGCCGACAGCATCGACCTCTGGGCGGTGACCATCGAGCCCGCCGGCGGCGTGCCGCAGCCCACCGGCGCGATGGTGCTCAAGGGGTAGGGCGACTCCGCCCGGGCAGCCGCTCCTCGAGCTCCTCCAGGGTCCGCGGCCAGTCGTCCCTCAGCAGCCTCGAGAGGGCGCGGTCGGCCAGCACTCTGCCGCCGGTCTGGCAGCCGGCGCAGTAGTTCGCCTCGTTCTCGGCGTAGACGATCCGCTGCACCGGGGCGCCGCAGGCCGGGCACGGCTCGCCGTGCTTGCCGTGCACCGCCATCTCGGGGCGGAAGGCGGTGACCTTGGTGGGAAAGCCGTCGCCGGTCTGGGCCCGGAGCCTCTCGACCCATTCGACGAGGACGGCCCGGGCGGCGCCGTAGAGACGACGGACCTCCTGCGCGGAGAGATCGGCGGTGCGCTTGAAGGGGGACATCCGGGCGCGGTGGAGGATCTCGTCGGAGTAGGCGTTGCCGATGCCCGAGAGGATCCGCGGGTCGGTGAGGGCGCGCTTGACGGTGTGGTTCTCGCTCGTCAGCGCGGCGGCGAACTCGTCGGCCCCGGCGTCGAGCACTTCCAGGCCGCCGCGGTCGAAGGGGGCCAGGCCCTCCTCGCCGCGGACCACGTGGAGCGACGCGCGCTTCTTGGTTCCGGCCTCGGTCAGGAGCAGGGTGCCGTGGTCGAAGTCGAAGGCGGCCTGGCCCAGCCGGCGGGGCAGCTTGGCGCCGGGGTCCTTCCACTGGAAGCGCCCGGCGATCATCAGGTGGATCACCAGGTGGAGGTCGTCGTCGAGGGCGATGACGATGCGCTTGCCCAGGCGGCGGAGCTCGCGGACGGTCTTGCCCGCGACGGTCGCGAGGGGCGGGTCCACGCTGCGCAGGAGGAAGGGGCTGCCCAGGCGGACGCCGAGCAGGGGACGTCCGGCCAGGAGGCGGGTGAGGGTCTCGCGGTAGAGCTCTACATCGGGGAGCTCGGGCATGGGGGTATCTTGGCAGGTGGGCGGTTCGTCACGAGGGCGGAGCGGAGGCGGAGGAGAAGTGCACTCAGCCGGCGCCCCGTGGCCGGAGGGGCTTGGCTCGCTCCGCGCGGCGGAAAGGCGATCCGTCGAGCGGTCCGGGCTTGTGGCGGAAGGGCGCTCTCCCGGGCGCTCGGTGCGGGCGGTCGCGCGTCTCCTCGCCGGGGCTACTGTGTCTCGGCGTCGCGGAAGCGGCGGGTGTAGGGGTGGTCGACCAGGGTGAAGGGGCGGGCCAGGGAGTCGATGCGCTCGCCGCGCTGCTCGATGGCTCGGCTCGCGATCGGGCCCAGGCCGGCCTCCGGGGCGCGGGCCAGGTAGGGGATGCGGAAGGGGTCGAAGCCCATCAGACGGGCGGCGGTGGCGTCGACGGCCGGCAGGTTGACGCCCGCCACCACCAGCCCCGAGGCCACAGGGGTGCCCATGATCGGGCCGTCGCCCTCCATCGCCACGACGCCGTCCACCAGGGCCAGGGTGGCACGCACCGCCCGGTTCACGTCCAGGATGGAGGGGGTGATCCCCACGGTGTGGAGGACGTTCTTGGGCCAGCCGTAGCAGATGCCGGGCATCACTCCGAAGAGGTTCTTCATGGACAGCGTGACGCCCACCCAGTGGTGAGTCTTGAGCTTGGGCAGCGAGACCACGATGTCGGCCCGGCCGAGGGTGCGCGGCAGGAAGAGGTGGGAGAGGCCGGCGAAGCCGCCGTCGTTCCGGACCGCGTAGACGTCGTCGTGGTTGAGATCCACGAAGGTCAGCCCGGCCTCCGCGAGCATGCCCTCGAAGCCGGACTGCTCCAGCACCAGGTAGCTGTCCCGCACGTGCCCCTGCCCCTCGGCGACGAAGACCTCCGCCGCGTCCAGGCTTCGAAAGACCTCGGCCGCGGCGCGGACGAAGGTGGGATGGGTGTTGACGTGGGGGGCCTCCGGGGCGGGCTCGACCAGGTTCGGCTTGAGCAGCACGCGGCGACCCCGCACCTCGCCGCGCCCGAAGCCGATCTCCAGCAGGGCGTCGCGCAGGATGGGCTCCAGCGAGCCGTCGTAGGCTCCGGCGCGGGCCACCACCACCGGCTCGCGGGGACCGGCGCAGGAGAGCATCCCGGTCGCCGCCAGCCCGGCGGCGCCGCCGGCGGCGGCCAGGAGCTCGCGCCGGGTCAGTCGGCTCGCCCGATCCGCCCGCGGCCCCCTCACGACACCCCCTCCCGCGCGCCGGCCGGCGAGAGCAGTCCCGCCGGGTCCGCCGCGAGCAGCGGAATGGCGATCTCGAGGGTGGTCTCGTGGGGGAGCATCCGTTCCGCGGTCTCCGCCAGCCAGCGATCGGCCTCGGGCGGGCGCCGGCCCCAGGCGGTCAGACCGATCAGGCCCCAGCCGAGCGAGCGGCCGGTGCGGATCCTGGGCAGCAGGGCCGTCAGCCAGGCGACGGCGCCGTCGCCGCCCTCCCCCTCGTGGCCCGCAGCGGCCAGGGCCGCGAGGGCCAGCCCGGTGGCGGCGGGCTGGGCGCGCAGCGCCGTGCCGAAGACCGAGCTGTTGCCGTAGTTCCATCCCCCCGAGGGCACCTGACGATCGAGCACCAGCTCGACCCCCTCGGCGACCCGGGGATGCTCGACGTAGCCCTGGCGACAGAGGGCCAGGATCGCCCAGGCGGTGGGCTCGAGCCAGGAGTGGGTGCCCTCCACCCACGGCCATCCGGCCAGGGTGGTGTCGTGCTCCTCGGGCTGATCCGGCTCGGGCTCCCAGGTCCGACCCCTGACGGCCAGGAGCCAGCGGACCGCTCTCTCCACCTCGTCCCCGAAGCCGCCGACGACGCTCCAGAGGATGGCGGCCAGCGCGGTGGGCCAGTAGGGGCGGCGGAGCCGGGCCGTGACCCCCAGAGGCCCGTCCGCCGACTGCAGACCGCCGAGCCACCGGCAGGTCGCCGCGGCGGCCTGCCGCGTCTCGTCGGCACCGGTGGGCTCGGCCGAGGCCAGAAGCGCGAGGGCGGCCAGCACCGAAGGCTCGACGGCGCTCTCGCCTCCGGCTCGGTAGCCCCAGCCCTCGCCGGGCCGTCTCGCCGCCACGAGCCTGCGACGGACCTCCTCCGTCCAGGAAGGCATCGCGGCAACTCTACTCGACGGCCGATGCCAGCCGACGGCACCAGGCCCCGACTCCGCCGGCCGCGGCCTCGAAGGGGGGTCGGAGGACGCCTACTCCGCCGGCGCCACCCGGATGCGGACGTCGAGGGCCTTGGCGTTGGCCCGGTCCGGCGCCGCCAGGAACGGGTTGACGTCGAGCTCGACGATCCGCGGGTGACGCTGGGCGAGCTGGGCGATCCTCATCTGCACCTCGCGCAGCAGGGCGAGATCGGCGCCGGCCTCGCCGCGGATTCCCTCGAGGATCGGGTAGCCGCGGATGCCGCGGATCATCTCGTCGGCCTCCGCCTCGGTGAGCGGGATGACGCCGAACCGGACGTCGTTGATGACCTCGACGTAGCGGCCGCCCAGCCCGAACATCAGGAGCGGTCCGAAGCGCGGATCGGTGGAGAGCCCGAAGATCACCTCGTGCCCGCCGGCGAGCATCTCCTGCACCAGGAAGCCCTCGAAGCGGAGCCCCTCGCGCGCCAGCGCCTCCTCGATGCCGCGTGCCGCCTCGCGCACCGCGGTGGCGTCCTCCAGGCCCAGCCGCACCCCGCCCACGTCGCTCTTGTGGACGAGATCCTCCGCCTCGGCCTTGAGGGCCACCGGGTATCCCAGCTCCTCGGCGGCGGCGACCGCCGCCTCCGCGTCGGCCGCGCTCCGCCGTCCGGCGACCGGAATGCCGTACAGCTCCAGCACGCGGTAGGCGTCCTCGGCCGCGAGCTGCCCCTCCGCCACCGTGGCCAGCCGCCGGGCGACCTCCTCGTCGTCGACCTCGAACTCGGGCGGCGCCGGATCCAGCGGCCGCTCGCGCCAGGCGGCGTAGCTCCGGAGCTGCGCCAGCGCCCGCGCCGCCGATTCGGGGAAGCGGTAGACGGGCGGCAGGTCGCTCCGCCCCTTGATCTCCTCGTAGAAGTCCTCCTCCGCCATCATCACCGCGAGCACCGGCTTGTGCGACCCGGCGGCCGTCTCGCCGATGGCGTCGATGACGTCGATGGGCCGGGTCAGGAGCGGGGTGACGTTGATCGCCAGCACCATGTCGACCTGGGGGTCGGCGAGCACCGCGGCCAGGGTGTGCCGGTAGGCCTGCGGATCGGCGGAGGCGATCATGTCCACCGGGTTGGCGACGCTCGCCTCGGCCGGCAGGTGGCGGGCCAAGGTGTCGCGCGTGGCCTCCGAGAGCTCGGC
Source organism: Thermoanaerobaculia bacterium (assembly GCA_033720955.1). GTDB lineage: Bacteria > Acidobacteriota > Thermoanaerobaculia > Multivoradales > JAHEKO01 > JAWWBN01. The sequence continues at coordinate 10,847 of JAWWBN010000041.1, forward strand.
GATCTCGAGCCCCAGGTTGACGCAGGCGTCGGTGGCCATGATGGCCGGCCCGCCGGCGTTGGTGACGATGCCCACCCGGTCGCCCCCCGGCGGCGGGCAGCGGTCGAAGGCGCGCGCCATGTCGAAGAGCTCGTTGATGGTGTTGGCGCGCAGCACGCCGCAGTGGTCGAGAAAGGTCGACACGGTGACGTCGGCGCCGGCGATCGCCCCGGTGTGGCTGGAGGCGGCGCGCGCCCCCTCCTCGGTGCGGCCCGACTTGACCATCAGGATGGGCTTGACCCGCCCGATCCGCTTGGCGATCGCCGTGACGCGCCGCGGATCGCCGAACGACTCGAGGTACATGCAGATCACCCGGGTGGCGTCGTCGTGCTCCCAGTGCTCCAGCAGGTCGTTGCCGGTGACGTCGGCCTTGTTCCCCATGGAGGCGAACTGGGTCAGACCGATCCCCAGGTCGGCGGCGGCGATCAGGATCGCCACCCCCAGGGCGCCCGACTGGCTGACGAAGCCGATGGAGCCGCGTCGCGCCCGGACCGGGGCGAAGGTGGCGTCCATCGACACCTCGGGGTCGCTGTTGATGACCCCCATGCAGTTGGGTCCGATCATGCGGATGCCGGCGGCCTCGACCAGCTCCACCAGCTCGCGCTCGAGGGCGGCGCCGCGCTCGCCGGTCTCGGCGAAGCCGGCGGTGATCACCACCAGGCCCCGGACCCCCTTGTCGATGCATTCGCGCACCACCCCCGGCACCAGGTCTCGCGGCACCGCCACCACGGCCAGGTCCACCGGATCGGGGATGGCCCCGACGCTGGGATAGGCCTTCAGCGAGTGGACCACCGACGCCTTCGGGTTGACCGGGAAGATGGCGCCGTTGAACTCGCCGAAGATCAGGTTGTGGAGCAGGGCGTAGCCGATGGAGGAGCGGTCGCGGGAGGCGCCGATCACGGCGATGGAGCGGGGCGAGAAGATGGGGTCGAGAGAGCGCTCGGCGGAGGGGGTCATCGACGCGAGAGTACCGGCGGCCGGCGGCGCCCGGCAATCGCGGGCAAGGGGGGGCGCCGGTGACGAATCGGGCCGCCGGCCGCCGGTAGACGACAGATCTTCCTCCAGACCGTACGACGAGCCCGTCCCCATTCGGAGGTGGGTGCCGCTGTGCGCCTGCGTCCGCGACGACACGCGGTCCTGGTGCTGGCCGCCTGGTGGCTGGCCTCGCGGCGCCGCGCCAAGGGATAGCAGCGGCCTTCGCTCAGGAGGCGGGGAGCCGCGCCGCGAGGGCCCTGAGGGTCTTGCCCAGCGCCGAGCGGCGCTTCGCCGCGATCTCGTCGGCGGGGGCCTCCGCCGTGACCGACGCCGCGAGGGTCTCGAGCTCGGCCGCGAGGCTGTCGCCGTCGCCGCCCTCCGCCAGGAGTCGCTCCGCCCGGGCCAGGGCCGTCTCGAGCTCGGTCGCGCGCAGCTCGGCGACCGCCTCGCTCCGGCGGAGCTGGTCCAGGTACGCCCGGGCGACCACGGGCTCGGCCGGCCAGGTCACCTGGAGCTGCTGCTGCGGGTTGAAGACGCCGCCGTAGTCGGCCAGCGCCGCGGCGGCGATCTCGCTCTCGGAGAGGTGCTCGCTGGGCACCAGCTTCAGGACGTCGATGCCGCGCGCGATCTCGGTGCCGTAGATGCGACCGCGATACCAGTAGGTGGACCAGAAGCCGGCCAGCACCAGCTTCTTCTCGTCGAGGGGGCCGCGATCGAAGAAGGCGATCTCGACCGGTCTCGCCGAGTCGGTGAAGTCCACCACCGAGAGGCCGCCCTGGTACCAGGCCTGGACGAAGATGTCGCGGCCCGGCACCGGGATGATGGAGCCGTTGTGCGCGACGCAGTTCTCCTCTTCGAGCTGCGGCGCCGGCATCTTGTAGTAGCCGCGAAACTCGAGCTTCCCGTCCACGATGTCGTAGATCGCGTCGGCCCCCCAGTCGAGGGGGTCGTAGGCGCGGCAGCGGGGCCGCATGCCACCGCCCCACTCGTCGGTGAAGATGATCTTGGTGCCGTCGTTGTTGAAGGTCGCCGAGTGCCAGTAGGCGAAGCCCCTGTCCACCACCTCGTCGATCCGCCGCGGATTCAACGGGTCGGAGATGTCGAAGAGGATGCCGTTGCCCGAGCAGGCGCCGCCGGCGATCCCCCGCTCGGGGAAGACGGTGATGTCGTGGCACTGGTCCGTCTTGCGGGTCCTCTGGGTGTGGTCTCCGTGGTCGCCGCCGCGCCAGAGCCCGGCGAGAATCCCGGTCTCGGGATCGGCGAAGACGGCCGGGCTGGCGACCACCCGGGCCTCGGCCGGCCGCTCCACCGGGATCTCGATGACGTCGATGCGAAAGAGCGCGGTGCGCGGGTCGCCCGGGGTCTCGTCGTAGCAGCCCGGCAGCTCCTCCTCCTCGCGCACCGAGCTGGTGCCGGAGTTGTAGACGAGGATGGTGTCGTCGTCGCCGTGCCCTTCCATGTGGGGACCGGAGACCACCGAGTGGGTGTGGGAGCCGCGGCAGGTCTGCACCGCGCCGACCTGGACGGGCCGCTCGAGGTCGCTGATGTCGAAGATCCTAAGGCCCCGGAACCGCTCGTCGCTGACGTCCCTGGCGACGCCCTCGAGGCCGCAGTCGACCCGGCCACGGGTCTGCTCGACCGACATGATCAGCAGGTGGCCGACGATGGAGACGTCGCCCTGGCCGCCCGGGCAGACGACCGAGCTCCGGAGCTCGGGCACCCCGTCGTCGGACAGCCGGTAGACGTTGAAGCCGTGGTAGTTGCCGGCCACCATCACGTCGCCGGCGAAGGCGATGTCCGTGTTGGCGAAGGAGAGCAGGGGCGATCGCCGCCACTCCCCCTCGTCGTCGTCCTCCTCCTTCTCGCCCCCGTCGTCCTCGCCCTCGGGCGCTTCGGCGGTCTCCTCGCCCTCGGGCGCTTCGGCGGCCTCCTCGCCCCCGGCAGCTTCGGCCGGCTCCCCGGCGTCGGTCCCCTTCTTCTTGCCGCCGTCCTTCTTGGGTCGGTCGGGCGGCAGACCGGCCGGGTTGGCGGGATCGAAGAAGCCGGGAGGCTTGGGCAGCGCGGCCACCAGCTCCAGGTTCGAGATCGCCTGGCCCGCGTCGCGGAACCCGGGCGCCAGAGCGGCGCGGGGATCGTCGGAGAGGGAGACGAGCAACGCGTTCATGCGCTCGATCTCGGCCTCCTGGTCGTTGGTGACGTCGGAGGTGAACTCGAAGAGGGTGGGGTCGTAGGCCGACCCGGGCTGCTCCAGCAGCTCTTCGACCATCTTCACCGCGCCCTCGTGGTGGGCGATCATGAGCTTCAGGAAGAGCCGGTCGAAGTCGATGCCGGAGGCCGCCGCGAGCTCCGCCATCTGCTCCGGAGTCGCCATTCCGGCCATCTTGTGGTCGGTGTGCATCGCGTCGTGCGCGGTCGGGTCGGGGACCCGCTCGCCGCGCTCGGAGAGCCACCGCTGCATGAACTCGATCTCGTCCTTCTGGGAGGCGTCGATCCGGCCGGCCACCTCGATGAGCTCGGGCCGGTTGGTGCGGTCGGCCACCAGCTCCGCCATCTCCAACGCCTGGTGGTGGTGGGGGATCATGTCCTGCAGGAACTCGACGTCGGCCGGCGAGTAGCTGGTGTCGGCGATCTCGATCGCCTGGTCCGCGCTGAGCTCCCGCGCCGGCTCGCCCGGCGGCCCCGGGTGCACGATGGGCGGCTGCGCCGCGGCGGGGGCCGCGAAGGCGACCGCGAGGGCGGCCGCGGAGAGCTGCCGGCCGACCCCGCGGAGGGGGTGGCGGAGGGAGTCGGGGATCGCGGTCATGCGTGGGCTCCTGGCCTGGGAAGATGGAATCGAGTCGGGTCGGCCGGAAGACGATATCGCGAACCGGGTCCGGCGCCGGTCGCCTGGCACCTCGGGGCGGAGGGGAGCCCGGCAGCTCATCGCCCCTCCGGCTGCTGGAGGGCCCCATAGCGGGTGAGGATCTCGAGCAGCGGCTCGAGCGGAATGGCCTCCAGTGCGCCGCGGGCGCTCGTCACCGTGGTCGCCGCGAAGAGCGCGTTGTAGATCGCCTCCTCCGTGGCCTCGACGACGGCGGCGAAGAGCGGTGACATCGACTCGTTGACCAGGGTGGGCACCGTCACCGGCTCCCGGCTGGAGCGCGGCCGGCGAACCCCCGGGTGGGTGGAGAAGGCGATCACGTAGTCCCCCGAGCCGTTGTGGACGAACGAGCCGGTCCGGGCCAGCCCGAGCATGGCCCGTTGGGCCAGGCGGTCGAGACCGCGGGCGACGAGAGGTGCGTCGGTCGCCACCACCATCATGATGGAGCCGTCCTCGGAGTCCGCGCCCGCCGCGAGCTCGCGGCGGTAGGCCCACTCCCCCATCTCGCGGCCGACCGGCGCGCCGTTCATGGTCAGGGTCCCGCCGAAGTTGGTCTGCACCAGCACCCCGACCGTGTAGCCCCCCAGGGAGGAGGGGAGCACCCGCGAGCTGGTGCCGATGCCCCCCTTCCAGGCGAAGGCCCGGGTGCCGGTGCCGGCGCCGACGCTGCCCTCGGCCACCGGTCCGGCGCTCGCCGCCGCCAGCGCCGCGAATACCTCGGCGCGGCCCACCGGGTCGGCCCACATGTCGTTGACCACCGAGTCGTTGGTCTCCCCCACCACCGGGTTCACGGTGTGCTCGCCCATCCCCGGCTGCTCGTACACCCACTCCTTGAGGGCGTTGGCGGCGCTCCAGACGCAGAGCGTGCAGGTCAGCAGGATCGGCGTCTCGAGCTCTCCGAACTCCCGCACCTGGGTCTCCCCGACGAGCTTGCCGTAGCCGTTGCCGACGTGGATCCAGGCCGGCACGGGGTCGGTGTAGAGGTTGCCCGGGGCGGGGACGACGGCGGTGACGCCCGTGCGCAGGTCGTCGCCCCGTACCACCGTCTCGTGACCCACCCGGACCCCACCGACGTCGGTGATGGCGTTGAGAGGCCCCGTCGGGAAGACGCCCACGACGAGGCCGGCCTCGCGTGCCCGCGGTCTCTCGGCGGCGGCCGCCGGGAGCGCGGCGAAGAGGCTCAGGAGGAGCAGAGCGGCGGTCGGTCGGTCCCGGCGGGTGGATCTCATGGTGTCTCCTTGGGCGGGCTCGGAGGGGATGATCTACCTCCCTTCTCCGAGCCTCCGGGTCATGAAGCTTGTGTTGGGCTCGAGCTCCTTGAGCGCCGCGCAGAGATGCTCACGGAGAAGGGCGGTGATCTGCCCGCCCGTCAGGTCGTCTTGACGGATCTCCAAGCCTGCCTCTTTGCCGTCATGCTATCCCCGGCGGCGGGGAGGAGGCTCGCCGGCCCGCGAGCGGCCGGGGCTCAGGCGCCGATCCGCACCAGCCTCTCGCGCTGCAGCGCCCGGGCGCGGTCGGCGTCCACGTAGTCGCTGTGGCAGGAGGCCTTCTCCTCCTCCTCGCCGGCCATGACCCGCTTCGTCTTGGCCGCCAGCCGGTGGATCTCGTCGGGCGAGAGAACCCCGCGCCGCTCCAGGATCCTCTGCTGCTCCTCGGTGAGGGCGGCCGTCGGCCGCGCCCGGTCGCGGGCGTAGACGGGGTCCTTGCCCGAGGCGAACTCGGCGATCTCCTTGCTGATCCGCACGCTGCACCAGTCGTGGCCGCACATGGCGCAGAAGTCGGTGTCCACGTCGAGATCCTCGTCGTGCAGGGCGCGCGCGGTGTCGGGGTCGAAGGAGAGCTCGAAGTGGCGCTCCCAGTTCAGCGCCGCCCTCGCCTTGGTCAGCTCGTCGTCCCAGTCGCGCGCGCCGGGGATGCCCAGCGCGACGTCGGCGGCGTGGGCGGCGATCTTGTAGGCCACGCAGCCCTGCTTGACGTCGTCCCGCTTGGGCAGCCCGAGATGCTCCTTGGGGGTCACGTAGCAGAGCATGGAGGCGCCGTGGTAGGCGGCCGCGGTGGCGCCGATCGAGGAGGTGATGTGGTCGTAGCCGGGGAAGACGTCGGTCACCAGCGGTCCCAGGACGTAGAAGGGGGCGCCGTGACAGACCCGCCGCTCGAGCTTCATGTTGTACTCGATCTGGTCGAACGGCACGTGGCCGGGGCCCTCGATCATCACCTGGACCCCGTGCGCCCAGGCGCGCCCGGTGAGCTCCCCCAGAGTGCCGAGCTCGGCGAGCTGGGCGTGGTCGGTGGCGTCCGCCAGGCCGCCGGGCCGGAGCCCGTCGCCGATGGAGAAGGAGACGTCGTAGCGGCGCATCACCTGGCAGATCTCGTCCCACAGCTCGTACATCGGGTTCTCGCGCCCGTGCACCAGCATCCACTTGGCCAAGAGCGACCCGCCCCGCGAGACGATGCCGATCAGCCGGTCGCGGATCAGCGGCAGATGGTCGCGCCGCACCCCGGCGTGGATGGTGAAGTAGTCCACCCCCTGTCTCGCCTGGTGCTCGAGAGTCTCGAGCACCACCCTCTCGTCCAGGTCCTCGAGCCGGCGGCCGACGATCATCGAGTAGATCGGCACGGTTCCCACCGGGACCGTCGAGGCGCGGATCACCGCCTCCCGGCAGGCGTCGAGATCGCCGCCGGTCGAGAGGTCCATCGCCGTGTCGGCTCCCCAGCGCACCGCCCAGCGCAGCTTCTCCACCTCCTCGTCGGTGCTCGACGAGACCGGGGAGGCGCCCAGGTTGGCGTTGATCTTGGTGCGGCTCGCGCGGCCGATGGCCATCGGGTCGAGGCGGTAGCCCAGGTGGACGCGGTTGGCGGGGATGATCATCCGCCCCGCCGCGACCTCGTCGCGCACCTGCTCGGGCGTCAGGTGGCCCTCGCGCTCGGCGACCCGGCGCATGGCCGGGGTGACGATCCCCAGCCGCGCGTGCTCGAGCTGGGTGACCGGCTCGAAAGCGGGGTCGGCGGGCACGGCCCGGATGGGCGTGGCGCCCCGGCCGTGGCCGCGGCAGCCCTCATCGTGCTCCTCGATGGACCAGCCGGCGGGGAGGAAGTCCCAGGCGGTGAAGGGCGAGGCGCCGGGCATCCCCGGGGCGTCGGGCGAGCTGAAGCTCAGGGGTCCGCCGACGTCGGGCCGCTCGGCGAAGGAGCCGGGGTTGGTCCCCAGCGCCTCCGAGGAGGGATTGCCGGCTCCCCGAAGGGGGAGGTCGGACGCCGGGTCGTGAGGGTGTGGCGAGTGCTCGGTCATGGCGTCCTCCTCGACCGCGGCTCGCTGTCGCATCCCTACGCCGGTGCGAACCGGATCAGGTTCGGCGGGTGCTTCTCAGCGGCGCATCGTCGCCGCGCCCCGTGCGAAGCCACTATAGCAATCGCAGGGGGCCGCCGGCGTTGACGCCGGCAGGGCGTCCGCGCGTCGGCGGGCTCGGGAAGGGGAGCCCCGACGCCGTCGTCGATGGCGGCGCCGGCCGTTGATAGAGTCCCTTCCTTGCGACCCGAGACCGTCCGATGAGCACCTCCCCGCCTCCGGAGTCGGCGACCGGCTCCCCGCAGCGCGCATCGCGCTTCGCGACCGTCGCCGCCGGCCTCGCCGCCGCGGCGCTCTTCGCCCTGCTCCAGGCCGGCCTCCTGCTGCTGCGCCAGCAGGAGTTCGACGTCGCGGTGGCGATCGGTCTCGCGAAGGCCGGGGTGATCGCCGCCCTGGTCACCGTGGCCGGGCTCTGGCTGATGGCTCTCGCGCTGCGCCGGTGGCACCCCGTGGCGCGACGGGGCGAGCGGGACCGGGCCACCCGCTCGCTGCTCTTCGGTCTCGCGGCGGCGGTGGGGGCGTGGATGCTGGTCGACGCCTGGGTGGCGGGTCCGCTGGTGCCCACCGGCCTGGAGATCTGGCTCGAGGTCGCCGCGGCGCTCGCGGCGGGGGTGGCGGTGGGGCGACGGCCGCCGTCGGCGCGCTTCTGCCGTCGCGCGGCGTGGCTGCTGGTCGCTGCGATCCTCTTTCTCTTCGTGCCGGTGTCCGACCCGCGGATCGCGGGGGCTCCCGCGACGGAGGCGAAGCCGGCTCCCACCGCAGCCGGCGCGGCGCCGGCCGGCGCCCCCGACGTGGTGCTCGTCTCGATCGACACCCTGCGCGCCGACCGGCTCGGCGCCTACGGCAGCGAGCGGGGGCTGACGCCGGAGATCGACCGGCTGGCCGCCGAGGGGTTCCTCTACGAGCGCGCCCTGGCCTCCTCCCCATGGACCGTGCCCAGCGTGGCCTCCATGCTGACCGGCCTGCCCACCATCCGGCACGGCGCCGGGCTCCCGCTGAGCTCGGGGCCGACCTTCTTCCGCTCCCCGCTGTCGGCCGATGCCGTCACCCTGGCGGAGAGGTTCGCCGCCGCGGGCTACCGCACCCGGGCCGTGGTGGCGAACGGCTTCCTCTCCCCCGGGATGGGGATGGCCCGCGGCTTCGAGGTCTTCGACACTCCGTTCTCGCGGGCTACCGGGACGATCTTCGTCCGCGAGATTCCCCTGGCGCGGCTGCTGCTCGCGCTCTTCCCGGTGCAACGGTGGGGCGACTATCGGGCGGAGGGAGTGACCGCGCGAGGCCTCCAGCTCCTCGCCGAGGACGATCCGCGACCCCTCTTCCTCTGGCTGCACTACATCGACCCCCACACCCCCTTCCAGGCCGAGCCCGGCGAGCTGGACCTGGAGGCGTGGAGCGCCGAGATCCACCAGACCATGCCCGAGGTACGCGACGACGGCACGGTGGTCGGCGACGTCTTCGCCGGCACGGCCAACGTGCGCGGCGGCTCGCTCTGGCTCACCCCCACCGACCGCGCGCGGATCGTGGAGTTCTACGATCGCGCGGTCGCCTACGTGGACTCCGAGGTGGGGCGCCTCTTCCAGGCGCTGCGGGCGCCGGACCGGCCGCGCCCGGTGGTGGCGGCGCTGACCTCCGACCACGGCGAGGAGCTCTGGGACCACGGAGGGTTCGAGCACGGCCACGACTACTACCGGGAGGTGACCCGGGTCCCCCTGATCTTCTGGGGGCCCGGGCGGGTGCCGACGGGGCGGGCGGAGGTCGGTCCGGTCGGCCTCGTGGACGTGCCGCCGACCCTCTGCGACCTCGCCGGCCTGGAAGTCGGCGAATCGGAGGCCCCCGACGAGGGCCGCTCGCTGGCGCCCACGTGGAGAGCCGTCGAGCCGCAGGAGCGGATGCGGATCCGCTTCTCCGAGGGCAACCTCTACGGCACCCCGGCGGTGCTGCTGGAGGACGGGCCGTGGCGATTCATCCTGCGGGCGCACGGCGCCGCCGAGCTCTACGACGCCTTCGACGACCCCGGCGAGCTCACGAATCGGGCGGCGGAGCATCCCGAGGTGGTGGCGCGGTACCGGGAGCTCCTCGAGCCGCGGCTGGCGCTCTTTCTGCGCGAGAGCGGCGAGGCGATGCCGGAGATGGACGCCGAGACCAAGAAGGCGCTCAAGGCCCTGGGCTACATCTAGTAGCCCCGGGTCGAGGATCAGCGCGGTGCGCGAGCCGTTGCCCAAGGCGGTGGAGCTCCAGATGGAGGCGGCGCGCGCTCTGGGCCTCGCCTGCCGGGTGCTCGATCCCGCCTTCGGCTTTCTCTTCGAGATCTCCGACGGCCGCCGCCGCCGGCTGCTGATCGGCGGGCGCTCGCCGCTCAACGACTCGGTGGCGGCGCGGGTCGCGGGCGACAAGCACTACAGCAAGCTGGTGCTGGCGGACGCCGGCTTCCGGGTGCCGGCGGCGGTGCGCTGCATCCAGCCCGGCCACTACTCGAGCCCCGAGATCGAGAGCGCCGCCGGGCTCGCCCCGGGCCTCGCCTTCGCCGAGGCGAGCTCCTTTCCGCTGATCGTCAAGCCGAACCGGAAGTCCCACGGGCGGGGCGTCACCGAGGTGACGACCCCCGACGAGCTCGCCGACGCGGTGCGGGCGGTCTGGCGGATCGACCCGATCGCCCTGGTGGAGGAGAGGGCGCAGGGCCTGGACGTGCGCATCGACTTCCTCGACGGCGAGTTCCTGATCGGCTATTTGCGGCGGCCGCTGGAGCTGGTGGGGGACGGCCGGTCGAGTGTCCGCGATCTCCTCGCGGCGGCCGACCCCCGGATGCAGGGCGAGGCGGCGTGGGAGCGGATCGAGCGCGACGCCACCTGGCGCCGGCGGGTGACGGACCGCGGCCTGGGGCCGGAGTCGGTGCTGACGGCCGGGCGACGGGTCGTGGTGGGGGGCACGGTGCTCAACCTCCATCGCTGGGCCGTGGCCGAGCTGCTGCCGGAGCTGCCGCCGGGTCTGGCGGGGCTCGGGCGGTCGGTGGGGGAGACGATCGGTCTGCGCTTCTACGGCATCGACTGCAAGGTTCCGCGTCTCGACGCCGGGCCCGCCGAGGTCACCGTCATCGAGGTCAACGCCTCGCCGCTCCTCACCGGCATGGCGGAGATCGGCTGGCGCGAGGAGGCCCTGGCGGCCCAGATCCGGGTCATCGAGGCGGCCTGGAAGAGCGCCGCCCGGAGCGGCTGAGCCTTCAGGGCACGAGCACCTGG
>JAWWBN010000042.1:0-20927 GCA_033720955.1 Thermoanaerobaculia bacterium
CCATGGCTCGGGCCAGGTCGGGCATCGCCAGAGCGCGGGCGAACTCCGGGTGCGCCATCGCACGCGCGAAGTCCGGGCTGGCCAGCGCGCGAGCGAACTCGGGGGCCGCCAGGGCGCGCGCGAACTCCGGGTGCGCCATCGCACGCGCGAAGTCCGGGCTGGCCAGGGCACGAGCGAACTCGGGGGCCGCCAGGGCGCGGGCGAACTCCGGCGTCGCAAGCGCCCGGGCGAACTCCGGCGCCCCGAGGGCGCGCGCGAAGTCGGGGTGCGCCATCGCACGCGCGAAGTCCGGGTTGGCCAGCGCCCGGGCGAACTCCGGCGACGCCATCGCGCGGGCGAAGTCCGGGTTGACCAGCGCACGGGCGAACTCCGGCGACGCCAACGCCCGGATCTGGGCGAGGTCGGCCGCTCCGAGCGCGCGCGCGAACTCCGGCCGGCCCAGGGAGCGGGCGAACTCCGGGGCCGCCAGGGCCCGGGCGAAGTCGGGCTTGGCCAGCGCGCGGGCGAAGTCGGGCGCCGCCAGGGCGCGCGCGAACTCCGGGGAGGCCAGCGCCCGAGCGAAGTCCGGGTGCGCCAGCGCCCGGGCGAAATCGGGCGCTCCGAGCGCCCGGGCGAAGTCCGGGTTGGCCAGCGCGCGGGCGAAGTCCGGGCTGGCCAGCGCGCGGGCGAAGTCGGGCGACGCCAGGGCGCGCGCGAAGTCCGGGTGCGCCAGGGCGCGCGCGAACTCGGGCCGGGCCAGGGCCCGGGCGAAATCGGGGTTGGCGAGAGCCCGGGCGAACTCCGGCGCCGCCAGGGCCCTGGCGAAGACCGGGTCCGAGAGCGCCCCGCGCACCTCCGGCTCCTGGACCGCCTCGGTGAACTCCTCGCTGGTGATGAGCTCGATGGTCTCCTCGTCCCGGATCAGCTCGGCGAAGAGTTCGCTCTGCAGGAACTCCTGGAACTCCGGGCTCTCCAGCACGACGTCGCCGGCCTCGAGGCTCTCGTCCGAGCGGTAGCGGTCGGCGACGCCGATGGTCGCCTTGAGCTTCTCGTCCGCGACTCCCGGCCGCTTGCTGCCGCCCTCGGGCCCCAGCAAGTAGCCGAACAGAAAGCCCATGAGCAGGCCTCCTGCCGTGAAACTGATGACGGTGAGCCTGCTGAACATGGGCATTCCTCCTACTAGTATCTCGCGTGCGGATCGGACCGTGTCTGCCAGATATATGAACGGGCGCCGGAAAGGTTGGCGTCCGGATCGTTTCGGGGTGCGTCGCCAGGCGGGCTCGGCCCGCGCCGCGAGCCGCTCCTGGATCCGCTCGGTGAGCCCCGGCGGCACCTCGGCCTGCTCGAGACCGCCCAGCGAGGCGTCGAGGGCGGCGAGCCCCTCCCGCAGTGCCCGGGCTTCGGGCCGGGAGAGGAGCAGATCCTCGAGCTCGCGGCGGCCGCTGGGCGAGAGCTCGCCGTCGATCTCCTCCCAGAGGAGCTCCTCGAGCCGCGAATCGCTCACGGGCAGAGCCCCTTCTCGTGCAGAAGCTGCCGCAGCCGGGTGCGGGCGGCGAAGAGCCGCGACTTGACCCGGCCGACGGGCACGCCCACCACCTGGCTCATCTCCTGGTAGGTCAGGCCGTGGAGGTGTCGCAGCACCATCACGGCCCGCTGCTCCGCGCTCAACTGCCCCAGCGCCCAGCGGATCTCGCGCCCGGTCTCCCGGCCCGCGGTCTCCTGCTCCGGATCCGCACGCCGCTGGGGCGGGTCGGCCTCGAGCGGCACGTAGCGTGTCCGGTGACGAACGAGACCGAGCGCCTCGTTGAGGCCGATCCGGTAGATCCAACTGAAGAATCGCCGGCTCGGGTCGAAGTCGTCGAGGTGGTCGTAGGCCTTGAGAAAGGCGCTCTGCGTCGCGTCCATGGCATCCTGGGGATCGCCGGTGACCCGGAGCGCGAGGTTGTAGATCTTGCGGTCGTACCGACCCACGAGCTGCGCGAAGGCCCCGGAGTCGCCGTTGAGTGTCGCCTGCACCAGGTCGCTGTCCCTCTCCGACATGAACTATCCGCCGGCGACGCGAAAGTTGGTGCGACGCGGCCTATTCGATGCGAAATATGGAGTCGAAGCCGGCGATGGCGAAGACCTCGCGCACGTGCGGGCTCAGGTTCACCAGGACCAGCTCGTGCCCCGCCTCCTGCAGTCGCTTCTGGGCCGCGAAGAGAAGCCCCAGCGCCGCGCTCGAGATGTAGGTCAGCTCGGCGAAATCCACCACCGCCGAGGTGTGGACGGCCTCGAGCCGCGGCTGCACCCGCTCGGCCTGGGCCGCGTCGAACCGTCCGCGAAGCCGGATCACGATCTCGAGCTCGAACATCTCAGGTCGCGCGCTCCACAACCGCTTCCACGCGCATGGCCCCGCCCTCGTACGCGTATTCGAGCCCGTCCATCAGATTGCGGAGAAGGTGCACCCCCAGGCCCCCGGGCTCGCGCTCCGCGGCCGGCGCGTCCACGGCCACGGGAGGCGCGGAGGCCGGGTTCCACGGCTCGACGTCGTGATCGATCAACACCAGGCGGACCCGCTCGGGAGAGACCTCCACCTCGAGCACGATCTCCTCGGCGGAGAGGGAGACGTTGTGGCGCACCATGTTCGTGAACAGCTCCTCAGCGGCCAGTTGGATGCGGAACGCCGTCCGCTCGTCGACCTGGTGACGCCGGAGCTCGTCGTCGAGCCACCGGGAGATCGTCTGGAGCGCCGACACCTTCCTCGGCAAGCGTTTCGTCCGGTACATGGCCCGGCTTCAAATCAGCTTGCGAACAAAGTACCACAGCCCGGGGAGACCGACGAGGGCCCCGCCCTAGCCGAGGAGCGGCTTGAGCACCTCGCGGTGCCGCGCGTACGCCCTGCGGGCCTCCACCAGGTCGGCATGGGTCAGGCCGAGCTCGCTGGCGATGCGGCCGATCTGGTGCTCCTCGGGGGCCGAGATCGAGTCGTCGGCGGCGGAGACCTCGAACAGGCAGTCGAGCAGCTCCTGGCGCTGCTCCGGGGTCGAGATCTCGACGAACTCCCGGGTCACCAGGAAGTTCTCGGTGCCGCCGAAGAGGCGGTTCTGGCTCTTGGCCATCTGGACGATCAGGACCGCCTGCTCCTCGGGGACCCTGCCCAGACGGGCGACGATCCGCTCCATCGCCGCCGTCTCCTCCTCGCTGATCTCGCGGTCGGCGTGGGCCACCCGGCCCAGGATGTAGGCGAAGGCGGCCAGGTAGCGGGCGCGGTCGGCGGGCAGCTCCTCCAGGGCGGCGACGATGCGCCGGACCGTGTCGGTATCGCCCGCCGAAGGGCCGGCGTCGCCGCCGCTCCCGCCGCGCCGCAGACCCAGGGCCTCCAGGATCGACATCGACGTCAACCTAGCACACGGGCCGCCGTCGGAAGGGTGGGCTAAGATGCCCGACCATGCGCAACGTCCCCGTCGTCGCCGCCCTGCTGCCGCTGGCCCTGGCCGCCTGCGGCGCCCCGGAGATCTCGCCCGCCGGCGAGTGGCGGGCGGTCCTCGGGTCGCCGGGGGGCGAGCTGCCCTTCACCCTCCGCATCGAGACCCGGCCCGACGGACGCTTCGCGGCGGTGGCCGTCAACGGCGCGGAGGAGGCCCCCTTCAGCGGCGTGCGGATCGAGGGCTCGCGGATCCACCTCGACTTCGACTGGTACGACTCCTGGATCGAGGCGCGCCTGGAGGGCGACCGCATGACGGGGGAGTGGACCAAGGTGGCGGCAGGCGGCACCACCCGGCTGCCCTTCTCCGCGCGGCGCGGCGGCGGCCCGCGCTTTGCCCCGCTGCCGGCAGCCGGAGAGGCCGGGAACGGCGGGGTGAGCGGCGTCTGGGAGGTGGTCTTCACCGACGAGGACGGCACCGAGCCGGCCCGCGGCGAGTTCCTGCAGTCGGGTCGTCGGGTCACCGGGACCTTCCTCACCCCCACCGGCGACTACCGCTACCTGGAGGGCAGCTACGAGGCGGGCACCCTGCGGCTCTCCACCTTCGACGGCGCGCACGCCTTCCTCTTCCACGCCGAGACGCGGCCGGACGGGAGCCTCGCCGGCGACTTCTGGTCGCGCGACACCTACCACGCCGAGTGGACGGCGCACCGGGCCGAGCCCGAGGCCGCCCTGCTGCCCGACGCCTGGGAGGCGGTGGGGCTGACCAACGACGAGGGCCGGCTGGCCTTCACCTTCCCCGACCTCGACGGCAACCCCGTCTCGCTCGACGACGAGCGCTTCGGTGGCCGGGTCGTGGTGGTGAACCTGTTCGGCTCCTGGTGCCCCAACTGCAACGACGAAGCGCCCCTCCTGGCGGAGTGGCACCGCCGCTACGCCGACCGGGGCCTCGCCATCGTGGGCCTGGGCTACGAGCTCACCGGCGACCCGGAGCGCGACCGCCGCCAGCTCCGGCGCTTCGCCGAGCGGCACGGCATCGGCTACCCGCTCCTGCTGGCCGGCATCAGCGACAAGCGGGCGGCCGCCGCCACTCTGCCCGACCTCACCCGGGTCGTGGCCTACCCCACCACCATCTTCGTGGGCCGGGACGGCAGGGTGCGGCGCATCCACTCCGGCTTCGCCGGGCCGGGGACCGGCGCCCATCACGAGCGACTCGTGGCCGAGCTCGAGGGGACCCTGCAGGAGCTGCTGGCCGAGGGGGCCTGAGGCCCTACCGGTAGTAGCCGGAGATCGTCCGCGGACGGGCGCCCGGCTGATCCACCTTGACCTCGATCTCGCGCCAGCCCTCGCCCTCGGGATCGGTCGGGTAGTAGCCGAGCAGGTACTGGCTGCGCAGCTCGAGGTCGATCTCCTCGTAGATCCCGGCCAGGTCGGCGTCCACCGGCGTCAGGAAGACCCGCCCGCCGACCTGGCGGGTGAGGTGCTCCAGCCGCCCCAGGAAGGAGCGGATGTTCAGGCTCTTGCCCCCGGTGCGGTGGATCTCGTCGTTCGCGATGATGAAGTAGACCGGGACTCCCACCCTCTGGGCGAAGCGCAGGGCGGTCTTGTACGAGAATTCCGGGTCCTCGTCGGCGCCGTCGGAGTAGACGATGAGCGCCTTCTTGCCCACCACCCCCTGGAGCTGCACCAGCGAGTAGACGATCGCCTTCCAGACCGCGGTGCGGCCGTCGGGCTCGAGCCGGTAGAGCCCCTGGAGGGCCTCGCCCATGTCCGAGGTCGTGTCCAGGGCCAGCCGCGGCTCGGTGCCGAAGCCCACCACGAAGGCGCGGTCCTTGCGCGTCGTCAGGCCGTCGATGTATCTCGCGGCCGCCGCCTGGACCTCGGGCAGCTTGACGAACATCGAGGCCGACGAGTCGATCACCAGGCCGACCGTGATCGGCAGGTCGCCGGCGTCGCCGAAGTTGGCCAGCGGCTGCGGCCGGCCCTCCTCGAGCACCGTGAACTGCTCGCGGGTGAGATCGCGCACGGGCCGGCCGCGCCGGTCCGTGACCACCACGTAGAGCTCCACCAGGTCCACGTCCACCCGCTCGGACGAGCCGGGGCTGTTGACGAAGAGCACGTCCTCGGCCAGGGCGCCGTCCTCGAGCACCGCCACGGCCCGTACGAACCCCTTGGGATCGTCGGGATCGATGCGCAGCCGGTGGACATAGGGCGGGGCGTAGCGGGTGGCGACCAGACGGTCGCGCCAGTAGACCTCCAGCCGGTCGAGGTCGGCGCCCCGCGGCACCTTGACGTCCACCCGGAGGTCCACGTTGCCCACCAGGAGCTGCCGCCCGCGGCGCTGCGCCACGGTGCGCGGATCCACGATCCGGATGCGGAAGCTGCCGGTGCCCTCGTTGACCACCAGCCGGTCGCGGCCGAGCTCCGCCCCGTCGCCGCCGTAGGCGACCGCCTCGATCTCGTGGCTCTCCGGCAGCCGCCCCAGATCGAGGGTGGCCGAGAAGGGCGGTGCGCTGGTCGAGGCCACCCGCTCGCCGTCGAGGAAGAACTCCACCCGCTCCACGCGGTGCTGCGACACCACTGTCTCGAAGGTGGTGGGGCCCATGACCATCGCCTCGCGCGGCGCCATCAGGTGGACCGCCTTGGGCGCCGGCAGGAAGAGGGAGTCGTCGGAGGTGGGGACGATCCCGACGAGCGACTCCTCGGCGAAGGCGCCGCCCCAGCGGCCGGTCGCGAGCTCCTCGACCACCGCCACCACGGTGGCCGCCAGTGGGAAGAAGACCGGCAGGTCGATCCGCCGGGCGCCGTCCGGCGCGGTCTCGATCTCCTGACCGCCGGGGCCGCCGATGCGGAAGTGCCGCACCTCGACCGAGCCGTCCTCGAGACCCGCTCCCACCGAGACGCGCAGCGCCGACTCCGGGTCGAGAGCCACCTCCGGCGGCAGCCGCACCAGCAGCTTCGCGGTCTCTCCCAGGTCGCCCTCGGTGAGCAGCGCCTCGACCGCCAGCTCCCCGGGGTCCGCGGCGGAGTCCAGCAGCCACTCGGCGCGCAGGGCGGCCAGAGCGTCGGGAGTCGCGCTGCCCACCCACTGTCGCGTCCGCACCCGCAGCGCCCCGGCCCCCGCGGCCGGACGGAGCTGGATCCGCGCCGGCGGCGCGTGCCCCGGCAGCCCGGTGTCGAAGACGAGTCGGCGGCGACCCCGCAGCCGCGTCAGGAAGCCGCCCAGCCCCTCGGCGTCGGTGAGCAGCTCGCCCCCGGTGACCCGCGCCAGCTCCCGCAGCGGCGGCTCGGGCTCCACCAGCGCCGCGCTCAGGCCCCCGGGCCCCTCCTCGTCGGCCGACTTCCTCCGCCGCAGCAGCTTGGAGGCGCTGATCTCGCCCACGGTGCGAGGGGTGTCCAGGCTGCCGGGCTGGGAGATGGTCTCGACCCCCTCCCCACGCTCCGCGGCGATCTCCTCTTCGGTGCGGCGCGCCAGCGGATCGATCGCCGCCGCCGGGCGGTGGGGCGCCACCAGCCAGCCGTAGAGCGAGAGGATCTGGCCGAGCTCCTCGAGCGACGGCTCGATCGGCGGCACCTCCGCCCCGGCCACCGCCCCGGCCAGGTCGGTGCCGCCGAGGGCCGCCCGGTAGTAGACCAGCGGGTCCTGGTCGAAGCCCCCCGTGATCAGCACGAGAAGCTTCGGCCCCGCCCCGCCGTCGCCGGCGACGAGCTCCAGCAGCAGCCGGCGCTGCGCCTCGAGGAGCGCGGCCTCGTCGGCGAGCGCCCGGCGCACCCGTCGTCCGAGCTCGGCGATCCGCGTCCCGCGGTCGCCGGTCGGCGCGCCCGGGCCGTCCAGCTCGCTCTCCTCGACGAAGCGCTCGCGAACCGCGCGCTGCGCCGCCTCCGCGGTCTCGCGCAGCCCGATCCAGGAGAGCGCCTCCGCCACCGCCGGCGCCGTGGTGGAAGGGGGCAGCGAGGTGCGCAGGGTCTCCCCGGCCAGGACGATCTCCACCGGACCGAGGGCCGTGAGCTCGGCCGCGCGGGCGGCGCGCTCGGCGGCCGCGGCGCGCAGCCGGACCGGGTCGCCCAGCAGCAGATCGAAGTAGAGCACCACCCTCCACGGCCCCGCCACCGGCCCGAGATCGTCCACCGCGACGGGGCGGCCGTCCACGGTGAGCTCGAGACCGTCGAGGGCGTCCTCTCCGGCAGGCTCGCCGCGCTCGCCCGCCACCTCCACCAGCAGCTCGCCGGGGGGCGCCGGCCGCGCCTCCGCGGCGGCCGCCGGCGGCGGACCGGCCCGGCGGGCAAGCGCGCACCGGGCCACGACGGCGCCGGCGGTCAACGGGTGTCCGGAGAGTGGGGGCATCGGTCCTCGCGTGCGGTCCGACCTTCAAGCGCCGTGCCAGTTCCGACCGGCGCTCACGAGGAAGCGGAGGAGTAGGCCGCCAGGCCGCGGCGCCAGAAGGCCTGTACCACCACCGCCAGGGCGCAGGTGGTGGCGGCCAGGTAGAGCAGCATGGCGGGCGTCGCCCCCTCGAAGAGCATCTGCGCCGGCAGCGACACCACCAGGGCCAGCGGCAGCACCGTCAGAAGCCCGATGCGCAGCCAGTCGCGGTAGATCTGATGCGGCCGCTCCATGAGCTTGGTGAGCGACCAGCTCACCTCGTCGAGACCGCGGTTGGAGTGCAGCCAGAAGACGGGGATGATGAAGAGCATCCGCACCAGGTAGTAGATGAAGGCCCCGACGGCCAGCAGCAGCAGGTAGAGAGCCACCCGGGTCGCCGGCAGCCCTCCGGGGTAGCGCGCCAGGGCCCACACCATGAGGCCCGAGGCGATGATCACGTTCAGGAAGGAGTTGGCGGCGAACTCCCGCAGCGAGAGAAAGAAGAGGCTCGACACCGGCCGGGTGAGGTAGTAGTCGAGGTCCCCCCGGTTGATGTAGATCGGCAGCCACCAGAGGTTGTTGGAGAAGACCGTCATGTGAACGGCGTCCACCAGCAGGAAGCCGCAGACGAAGACGTAGATCTGGTCGAGGTCCCAGCCGCCCAGCAGCGTCGTGTGGCGGTAGACCACGGTGAAGAAGGCCAGGTTGACCACGTAGTAGATGCCGTCCATGCCCACCCGGAAGTAGAAGTCGACCCGGAACTCGAGCGCCTTCGAGAAGGAGAAGCGCAGGAAGCTCAGGTAGAGCCTCAGGTATCTCAGATGCCCACCCCGCTGTAGACCCGGTAGCCGCGCCGCCACACCGCCCGCCCGGCCAGCGCGATCAGTCCGCACCACACCAGCGCCACCGCCATCCCCCGGAGCCACTCGCCGGGCGACACCCTGCCGAGCAGGGTCATCACCGGAAAGTAGAAGAGGTATTGGAACGGCAGCAGCTCCAGGGTCTGACGGGCCCAGCCGGGGAAGAGGGTCAGCGGCAGCAGCAGGCCGCCCAGAAGCTCGCCGGTGAAACGCGCCATCACGTTGAGGGACCAGACGTTGTCGGCCCAGAAGGCCACCCCCTCCACCGGATAGACGATGAGGAAGTGGAGCAGGTTGCCCATCGCCACCGCCACCGCGGCCCGCGCCAGGGAGCCGGCGGTGATCCGGATCTCCGGCGGCAGCTCGAAGAGCAGGAAGGCCACGCTGCCGAAGACCGCGAGCTGCACGAGAGCGGGCAGCAGGGCCCCCACGTGCTCGGCGTACTTGAACCGGAAGTAGGCCAGCGGAAAGACCAGGTAGCGGGTCAGCGTGCCGTCGTAGATGTCCCGCGCCAGACCGGCCTGACGCTCCTGCCCGCGAATCATCTTGCCCAGCAGGATCGCCAGCACGTAGTAGGTCACCATGCCGGCCAGGGTGAAGCCGCCGATCTCCGGCTTCCCCGTGGTCTCGAAGACGGCGAGCCAGAGAAAGTAGGCCACCGCGAGCTGGGCCAGGAAGGCGGCCACCGAGTTGAGCCAGAAGTCCACCCGGTAGCTCATCAGCTTGCGCGCCTCGAGCCCCGCGATGCGCAGGAAGAGGCCCGCCGCCTCCGCCGGTCTCACGCCGGCCCCTCCGCCTCGCCGCGCTGGATGCGCTCGATGATGTTGCCCACCGCCTCCTCCTCGATGGCGAGGTCGGCGACGTCGAAGCGCTGGAGCAGAGAGGCGGCGATCTCGCTGACCCGTCTCCGCGGGACCTCGACCGAGAGCGCCGACTCGGAGCCGCTCAAGACCCGGCCGGGCAGCCCCAGCTCGCCGGCCGCCGGCAGCGGCGGCGCCCCCGGGGCGAGGTGCACGGTGATCGTCTTGTACCGGGCGTAGCGCTCGACCACGCTGGCCAGCGAGCCGTCGTAGACCAGCTCGCCGCGGCGCAGGATGAGGATGCGCTCGCAGAGGCGCTCGATGTCCTCCATGTAGTGGCTGGTGACCAGCATCGCCGGGCGGTGCTCGCGACGGTAGGCCAGGATGAAATCCCGGATGGCCCGCTGCGCCGAGAGGTCGAGCCCGATCGTGGGCTCGTCCAGAAAGACGGTGCGCGGCTCGTGCAGCAGCGCGGCGATCAGCTCCATCTTCATCCTCTCGCCCAGGGAGAGCCGCCGGACCTGGGTGGTCAGCTCCTCCTCGACCTCCAGCAGGGCGGCCAGCTTCTCCAGCCGCTCGTCGAAGAGGCGGGGCGGGACCTGGTAGATCTCGCGCAGGAGCAGGAAGCCGTCCGCCGCTGGGAGATCCCACCAGAGCTGCGCCTTCTGCCCCATGATCAGCGCGATCTGGCGCCGGAACCGGTTGTCCCGTCGCCACGGGACGTAGCCCAGCACCCGCGCCTCGCCCGAGGTGGGGTGGATGACGCCGGCGAGCATCTTGACCACGGTGGTCTTGCCGGCGCCGTTGGCGCCGACCAGGCCGACCACCTCCCCCTCCCCGACCTCGAAGGAGATCCGCTTCACCGCCTCCTTGGCCACCTTCTCCCGCCGCACCAGCGAGCGGACGGAGGCCAGCAGGCCGGGGGCCTTGCGGTGCACGAAGAAGGTCTTGGAGAGCTCGCGCGCCTCGATCATCCGAACGCCTCGCGACGGGGCCGGCCACCCGATCCTACCGGTACCGCGGGCCCCGATTGACGGTCCGGGACGCCGGTGATACCTTGCCGGAGCCGGGCGCCCCCACTTCCCGTCTGCAGAGCGCGGCCGATCCCACCCCGACGGCCTACCCCCGCCTCGGCCGCCGTCCGGGCCCGGCTGGCTGCTCGATCGCCGCCGAGTCGCCGAGCCCGTCAGATCCGTTCTCGAACCACCGGAACTTCATAGGAGTCAGATTCATGGGACTGTTGGATTTCGTCAAGGACGCCGGAGCCAAGATGCTGGGCCGCGAGGAGAAGAGGGCCCCCGAGGTGCGGGAGACCCGTCCCCCGACCCCCGAGGAGGTCCAGGCCTACCACAACCGCCGCCGCGCCAAGGCGCTCTACGAGGCGGTCACCGGGCACGGCCTGCCCACCGACGAGCTGGCCGTCGAGGTGGACGGCGAGGTGGCCATCCTGCGCGGCAAGGTGCCGACCCAGGAGGCGCGCGAGAAGATCGTGCTGGCGGTCGGCAACACCGCCGGCATCGCCGCCGTCAACTACGACGAGCTCGAGGTCGAGAAGCAGGAGCCGGAGGCGGTCTACCACACCGTCCAGCCGGGCGAGTCGCTGTCGAAGATCGCCAAGCAGCACTACGGCAACGCCATGAA
Organism: Thermoanaerobaculia bacterium; assembly: GCA_033720955.1. Lineage (GTDB taxonomy): Bacteria > Acidobacteriota > Thermoanaerobaculia > Multivoradales > JAHEKO01 > JAWWBN01. The sequence goes on from JAWWBN010000042.1 coordinate 11,050, forward strand.
GTACCCGGTCATCTTCGAGGCCAACAAGCCGATGCTCACCGATCCGGACAAGATCTACCCCGGCCAGGTCCTGCGCATTCCGCCCCTCGGAGAGTGACCCGGAGGCCGAGCCGGTCGCTTTCTCCACGGCCCTCCTCCGGGAGGGCCGTTCTCGTCCCCGACCGGCCCGCCCCCACCGCTGCATAATCGCCCCACCGATCGTGTCCGAGGCCTCCCCCAGCCCGCCCGTCACCCGGCTCGAGATCTTCGGCTGGGCGATGTTCGACTTCGCCAACTCGAGCTACACCACCATCATCGTCACCTTCGCCTTCAGCGTCTACTTCCGCGAGGTCGTGGTGGGCGGCGAGCGGGGGGACTGGCTGTGGGGCGTGGGGCTCGCGGCGAGCAACCTTCTGGTGCTCCTGGCGGCGCCGGTGGTCGGCGCGGTGGCCGACGGCTCCGGGCGCAAGAAGCCCATCCTGGCCGCCACCTGGCTCGCCTGCGTGGTCGGCACGGCGGCCCTCTACTTCGCCACTCCCGGAAGCCCTCTCCTGCCCCTGGGCCTCTTCGTCTTCTCCAACGTGGCGTTCGCCACCGGCGAGCCGCTGGTGGCGGCCGTCCTGCCCGAGATCTCCACCCCGACCAACGTCGGCCGTATCTCGGGTCTCGGGTGGGGTCTGGGCTACTTCGGCGGCCTCGCCTGCCTGGTGGCGGTGATGCCGCTCACCGCCGGCGGCATCGAGGCCGGCAACCTCGAGCGGCTCCGGTGGATCGGTCCGGTGACCGCCGCCTTCTTCCTGGTCGCCGGGCTGCCGACCTTCCTGCTGCTCAAGGAGAGGGCGCCCCGGCAGCCGGGACGGCCGCTCGGGGCCTGGGTGAGGGAGGGCTTCTCGCGCCTGGCCGTGACCGCCCGGTCGCTGGGCCGGCTGCGCCAGCTCTCCCGTTTCCTGGCCGTCTACTTCACCTACGCGTGCGGCCTCTACACCGTCATCGCCTTCGCCGCGATCTACGCCCGCTCCAGCCTCGGCTTCGACGGCAACGAGCTCTCGCTCCTCTTCCTGGCCCTGCAGCTCGCGGCCGCCGCGGGGGCGCTGGCGGGCGGTCCGATCCAGGACCGGTTCGGCTCGAAACGGGCCCTTCTCGGCATCCTCGGCCTCTGGATCGCCGTCTGCGCCGGCGCCGCCCTGACCACCAGCCGAGTCACCTTCTGGTGGATCGCCCTCGGCGCCGGCCTGGGCATCGGCTCGCTGCTGGCCTCCTCTCGCGGCGTGGTGGCTCTCTTCGCGCCTCCCGCCAAGAGCGGCGAGATCTTCGGCTTCTGGGGCATGGCCAGCCGCGCCGCCTACGCCCTGGGCCCGTTCCTCTTCGGGACGATCTCGGCGGAGGCCGGGTCGCAGAGGATCGCGGTGGCGGTGACCGGGCTCTTCTTCGTCGCCGGCTGGGTGGGGCTCACCCGGATCGACGAGGAGGCCGGGCTCCGGGAGGCCCGGGAGTGGGGCGAGCCGGCGCCGCCGATCCCCGATTCGTCCCGACCTCATCCGCCGGGGGGTGGAACCCGACCCCCCGCCGGCCCGTAGACATTCTCGAACCGCCACAGGAGTCTTGCCGATGAAGTCCGTTCCCCTGCCGCCGCTCGCCGCCGTCCTCCTCGCCCTGACGGCGACGACGGCGCACGCCCAGGTCGCCCAGTCGGAGACGCCGCCCCGGCCCGTCTTCCCCAACCTGCCCGCGGCGGCGCCCGCCGGCAGCGGCATGATCCAGCCGTGCATGCCCGAGCTCGAGGGCTCGGTGCGCTGTGGCCGGTACCGGGTCTGGGAGGACCGGGAGGCCAGGAGCGGCCGCACCCTCGATCTCGGGTTCGTGATCGCCGACGCCCTGGACCCCCACGCGAACCAGAGCGACGCCATCACCTACTTCTTCGGCGGACCGGGCTCGTCGGTCACCCAGCCGTCGCCCTTCATCATCCAGAGGGACGCCGTGCTACGCCAGGGCCGCGACCTGCTCTTTCTCGACTTCCGGGGCGTGGGGGCGTCGGGGCCGCTGGACTGCGACCTGCCCTTCCCCCGCGGGGTGGCCTCGCGCTTCGGCGAGATCTTCCCGGTGGACCACGTCGAGGCCTGCCGCGACCGGCTCTCCCAGCGCGCGCAGCTCGACCTCTACACCTCCGCGGTGAACATGGACGACCTCGACGAGCTGCGAGGGTGGCTCAACTACACCGCCCTCAACCTCGACGGCGGCTCGTACGGAACCCGCGAGATCCAGGTCTTCCTGCGCCGGCACCCCGAGGCGGTGCGCACTGTGGTGATGAACGGGGTGGCCCCCCTCTTCCAGCGGGGCTACGTGACCCACGCCCGGGGCCTGCAGCAGGCGCTCGACGAGCTGGTCGCGGAGTGCCTGGCCCAGGAGACCTGCGGCGCGGCCTACCCCGACCTCGAGAGCACGCTGGCCGAGGTCCTGGAGCGGGTGCGGACCGACCCGCCCGAAGTGACCGCCGAGGGCGAGACGGTGCGTCTGGGGCCCGGGGAGCTGGGCTACGCGCTGCGCGGGCTGCTGTACGGCCGGGCGGACGAGATCCCCTACCTGGTCACGCGAGCCGCCACCGGGGAGTGGCAGCCGCTGGCCGACTACTACCTCCAGCGCAGCGGCTGGGCCAGCGAGGAGGACGGCGTCGCCGGGATGCACTTCTCGGTGATCTGCGCCGAGGACATCAGCCGCACCGACGACGAGGCGGTGGCGCGGGAGACGGCCGGCACCTTTCTCGGCGACTACCTGATCGGCGGCTACCGCCGCGTGTGCGAGGTGTGGCCGCACGCCCGGCTGGACGACGCCTACTTCGAGCCCGTGGCCAGCGACGTCCCCGCCCTCCTGCTCTCCGGGAGCCGCGACCCGGTCACGCCGCCCGCCGGCGCCGACGCGGTCGGGCAGCACCTCTCCGACAGCCGCCACATCGTGGTGCCGGGCGCGGGCCACGGCGTGGGGGGCCCCTGCATCCTCGGCATCCGCACCGCCTTCATCGAGAGCGCCGGCGTCGAGGACCTGGACGACTCCTGTCTCGGGGAGCGGCCGCCGACCGAGTTCAAGCTCCCGGACGCCGAAGAGTAGCCCGCGGCTCGGCGCCCTCCCCCTCCGCCCCGCCGCGGGTCGCTCCCGCCTGCCCGGAGCGCTGCGGCCGGCTCCGGCTAGACTAGGCCGGCGATCGCAAACCGCAGGGGAGGAGCGCATGACGCAAACCGTGCCGGTCCGCTTCGAAGCCACCGCCCGCCGCTACGCGGACGGCCCCGCGCTGGCCGTGAAGCGCGATGGAGCCTGGCAGACCATCACCTGGCGGGACTACCACGAGGCCGTGCTGCGAGCGGCCCGCGGGCTCCTCGCGCTGGGTCTCGAGCCGGGGAAGGGCGTCGTGATCCTCGGCTACAACCGCCCGGAGTGGTTCGTGGCCGACATGGCCGCGATCTTCGCCGGCGCCGTGCCCACCGGGCTCTACACCACCGCCACGGCCGACCAGTGCGCCTACGTCACCGAGCACTGCGAGGCGCCCATCGCGGTGGTCGAGAACGCCGACTACCTCCAGACGATGCTCGCCATCCGCGAGCGGCTCCCCTCCCTGGCGACGATCGTCCTGATGGAGGGCGAGAGCGGCGAGCCGGGCGTCCTCTCCTGGCAGGATCTGCTGCGTCGGGGGGAGGAGACCCCCGAGGCGGAGCTGCGCCGCCGCCTGGACGCCCAGCGGGCCGACGACCTGGCCACCCTGATCTACACCTCCGGAACCACCGGCAACCCCAAGGGGGTGATGCTGAGCCACCGGAACCTCCTCTGGACCGCGGAGGCCGTCGCCGACATCCTCTCCTTCCAGGCCGGCGACAACGTGGTGAGCTATCTCCCGTTGAGCCACATCGCCGAGCAGATGATCACCCTGCACGGGCCCCAGCGGGCGGGCGCCACGGTCTACTTCGCCGAGAGCATCGAGAAGCTGCCGGAGACCCTCCGCGAGGTGCGGCCCGAGGTCTTCTTCGGCGTCCCGCGGGTGTGGGAGAAGATCCAGGCGGCGATCGCCGTCGCCGGCGCCCAGGCCAGCCCCCTCAAGCGGCGGATCGCCCGCTGGGCGCGCGCCAAGGGGCTGGCCGCCGGCTACGCCGACCAGCGGGGCGAGCCCCCCCCGGCCCTCACCGGCCTCGCCAGGAAGCTGGTCCACGACAAGGTGCGGGTCAAGCTGGGTCTCGACCGCACCCGGGTGTGCGCCTGCTCGGCGGCGCCGATCTCGCTGGACACCCTGGAGTTCTTCCTGTCGCTGGGCATTCCCATCCTCGAGGTCTACGGCATGAGCGAGTGCACGGGTCCCGCGACCATCTCGAGACCCGACCGCTATCGCACCGGGCGGGCCGGCTACGCTCTACCCGGCGCCGAGCTGGCGATCGCCGACGACGGCGAGATCCTGATCCGCGGACCCCACGTCTTCCTGGGCTACTACAAGGACCCCGAGGCGACGCGGGAGACGCTGGACGCGGAGGGGTGGATCCACTCCGGGGACATCGGCGAGATCGACGAGGAGGGCTTCCTCAAGGTCACCGACCGCAAGAAGGAGCTCCTGATCACCTCGGGCGGCAAGAACGTGGCCCCGGCCCCCATCGAGGCCCAGCTCAAGACCATCCCCGCGGTGGGCCAGGCGGTGGTGGTGGGCGACGGGCGCAAGTACCTCGCGGCGCTGCTGACCGTGGATCCGGAGCGGGTCGCCGGCGAGGCCAGGGCCGCCCGGTCGCCGGCCACCACCGCCGAGGAGGCGGCCGCCTGCCCGCGCTTCCGCGCCTACGTCGAGCGCCAGGTCGACCGGGTCAACGCCACCCTGGCGCGCTACGAGACCCTGAAGCGGGTCCATCTGGTCGGCACCGACTTCACGGTGGACGGAGGCGAGCTCACGCCCACCATGAAGCTCAAGCGGCGGGTGATCTACCGGAAGTACGCGGCCGAGATCGAGCGGCTCTACGACAGCGCCTGAGGCGCTGTCGGCGGGACTCGCCGGCCGCCTACCGGCCGCCGGCGCCAGCGGCCGGCAGATCCGCCAGGATCCGGTCCTCCGGATCGAACCGTCCCTCGAGCTCCGCGCGGACGACATAGCGGCGCGGCGCCGGCCCGACCCAGTCGAAGGGGTGGCAGGTCACGAGGGTGAGCTCGCTCGCGCCCCGGTCGGCGAGGATCCCGACCTCGTCGGGCTCGACCACCCGCGTCTCGACCACCCGGTAGACGAAGGTGGCCTCCGGGGTCTCGACGTAGACGTCGTGACCCGGGCCGATCTTGCGCAGGCCCCGGAACTCGACGTCGCGGTGGGCGGCGAAGGCCGAGTTGCCCGGCCCTCCGGGCGGCGCGGTGCTGGGAAAGTGCCCGGCGCCCCGCTCCAGCGTGCGCGCATCGACCCCCTCCCGCGCCACGACGTCCACCCCGACCGCCGGCGCCACGATCCGGGCCAGGACCGACCCGGGGGCGGGGCGTCGCTGCGGCGCCGGGGCCGGGCGCGCGGCCGGCTCGATCGCGGCCAGCGCCGCGGCCTCGGCGGCGAGCGCCGCTCGGCCCTGCCGCTCGGCCGCCCGTCGCTCGAGCGCCCGCCAGGCGCCCCACGCGAGGAGGCAGAGCCCGGCGAGGATCAGGGCGGCGCCCACGGCTCGGCGACGCGCACGCGAGGTCTTCATGAGAGGAAGAAAAACGCCTGGCCGGCCGGAGCCGGCCAGGCGGGAGATCACGGAATCGGCGGTCAGGCGAGACGACGAATCGCCACGCCCGCCGCCACGAGCAGCAGGCCCACGACACCCGCGAGAGGAGTCCGGCGGGCGGTCTGGGGGAGCGCGGCGATCTGCTCCGGCTCGTACGCCGGAGCGGGCTCGGGCTCGACCGTCTCCGCCACCTCGACCGGCTGGGGCACTTCGCTATAGGTGATCTTCACCGGCGAGTCGTCCAGCGCGGGGGGCAGCACCACGATCCCCGTGGCGATGTAGTTGGGCGGGGTGACGTTCTCGACCCGGTAGGTCACGGCGACCCGCTCGCCCGGCTTGGGCAGGGGCTGGCGGAACTTCTTCGGGTCGAGCACGAACATCTCGCGCCCGTCCTTCGAGCGGACGATCACGTGCGACGGGCTGCGCCCGGGCGCGGTCGTGCCGATCACCGCGTGCTCGCGGCCCAGCCGCCCCACGACGGAGATCTGCTCGTCCACGATCACGATCTGCGCCGCCTCGCTGGAGCCCGGGCCGGTGGTGCGGACCCAGACCAGAAGGCCGTCCTTGAGCTTGCGCTGGGGCATGATGGTGTCGGCGTTGTACCGGAGCACCTTCCTGCCGTTCTTGGTCCAGAGCGTGAGCTGCTTCTCGGCCTTGCCGATGACGACGCCGGTCAGCGTCGAAGCGGGCTGCGCGACCTCCTCCGTCTCCTGCGGCGCGGCCGTAGCCGCCACGGCGAACAGACACACCGCCACGAAGGTCAGCACTCTCATCTTTGGGGTGAACACTCTCGCATCCTCCAAAAAGGGAGGCCCCCAATCGGACCTCCCACGCCTCCCCAACGTGCAAAGCGCGGGCCATCCCCGGGGGGCTCCCGGCCTCCCGGCCGGGGACCGGCTCCTGATAGGATGCGCCGCGCGAGAGCTGCCGCCGAAGCCCCATGCGGTTCATCCACCGGCATTCTTCCCGTGCGCCTTCGCGCCGCGTCCTCGGCGCGGGGGATCAGGTGGCCCGGTCGGCGCGGCGGCCCCAGGCGGCGATTTCAACCCCCGTCGACGAAAGGAGAGCTTCCATGCGGAGTCTCGGAAGGGCGTCTCTGGCCGCCATCCTGCTGATCTTCACCCTGGCGCCGGGACAGCTTCACGCCGGCGTGCTCACTCGGACCTACGACTTCGTGACCGACGATTGGCTCGAGATCGACGAGACCGACGGTCCGATCACCCTCCACCGGATCCGGCTGGAGCCGCAGAAAGGGCGTCTGACCAAGGCGACCCTGGCTCGGCCCCACAACCAGGAGTACCTCCAGCCGCTGGTCGTGCAGCTCGAGTACACCAACGGGTCGGACCGCAAATGGAGGGCCCGGGTCTCGGTGCGCTGGCTCGACGAGGAGGGGCGGATCATCGACGGCATCGGCGCCAACGAGACCCTCGACAAGAAGAGCGCCAAGAAGCTCGTCGAGGTGTCGCTGTCGACGCTCAAGTACGGCGTGGCGCGGGCCGAGACCCTGGAGGTCTCGATCCACTACGACCCGTAGGCCTCGGGCGCCTCGACCGGGAACGCCCTCGGTGGCGGACGCCCCGGCCCCGCCGGGCTCGGGGCGGTCCGACGCCGCGCTACTCGCTCGGCGTCTCGTCCACCAGGTGGAGGTGACGGTAGCCGCGGTTCCAGTAGACCAGCGGCGGGCAGTCGGCGCGCGGCGACGCGGCGGCCTGGACCTCCCCGACGTAGAGGGTGTGGGTCCCTGCCACCTGGCGGCCGGAGATGGTGCAGTCGAGCCAGGCCAGGGCGTCGGCCAGCACCGGGGCGCCCGTCTCGGCCGTCGTCCACCTCCCCTGGGCGAAGCGGTCCTCGTCCTTGAGCCAGGCGAACCGGTTGGAGAGCTCGACCTGGTCCTCGCAGAGGATGTTCACCGCGAAGACCGCGCCATCCCGCTCGAGCATGCGGTAGGCGGTGTGCCGGTGGTCGATCGCGATCACGATCAGCGGCGGGTCGGGGGAGACCGACGCGAACGCCGACACGGTGAGCCCGTGCGTGTCGCCGTCGGACTTCACGGTGACGATGGTGACCCCGGAGGGGAAGTGGCGCAGGGCGTCACGAAACGTTTCGGAGCTGACGGGCATGAAAGACCTCTCCGGAGCGGATTGAATCGAAAGGAGGGCGCCGCGAGCGGCGGCGCTCAGGAGGCGGCGGCGGGCGCGACCGGCCGGTACTTCGTCTCCACGTAGTCGTCCACGATCTTCTGGAAGGCCCGGGCGAGCTCCTCGTAGTTGCCCTTGAGCCGCGCGAACTCCTTGCCGTCCACGAAGACCGGGCAGCTCGGGGCCTCGCCGGTCCCGGGCAGGCTGATGCCGATGTCGGCCGCCTTCGACTCCCCCGGTCCGTTGACGATGCACCCCATCACCGCCACCTTCATCTCCTCGACGCCCTCGTAGCGCTCGCGCCACTCCGGCATCCTGGCCCGCACGTACTCCTCGATGCGCTCGGCCAGCTCCTGGAAGGTGGTGCTGGTGGTGCGGCCGCAGCCGGGGCAGGCGGTGACGCTCGGCGCGAAGCTGCGCAGCCCCAGCGCCTGGAGGAGCTCCATGCAGGCGACGACCTCCTCCCGCCGGTCGCCGCCCGGGCGGGGCGTGAGCGAGATGCGGATCGTGTCGCCGATCCCCTCGGAGAGCAGGATCCCCATGGAGGCGGCCGACCAGACGATCCCCTTGATCCCCATCCCCGCCTCGGTCAGGCCGAGGTGGAGGGGCTGCTCGGTCCTGGCGGCGAGCTCGCGGTAGACCGCCAGCAGGTCGGCCGGACGGGAGACCTTGCAGGAGATGACGATGCGGTCGGCTCCCAGGCCGCACTCACGCGCCAGCGCGGTGGACTCGAGGGCCGACGCGATCATGCACTCGTTGAGGATCTCCTCGGAGCTCTTCCCCAGGTCCAGGTCGGTGTTCTCCTGCATCTTGGCCATCACCAGCCGCTGGTCCAGCGACCCGGCGTTGACCCCGATGCGCACCGCCTTGCCGTGCCGCCGAGCCACCTCGATGATGGTGGCGAAGTTCTCGTCGCGGCCGCCCGTGGCGCCCACGTTGCCCGGGTTGATCCGGTACTTGTCGAGCGCCGCGGCGCACTGCGGGAAGGCGGTGAGCAGCTTGTGGCCGTTGTAGTGGAAGTCGCCCACCAGGGGGACGTCGCAGCCGTCGGCGAGAAGGCGTCGCTTGATCTCGGGAACGGCCCGCGCCGCCTCGGGGACGTTGACGGTGATCCGCACCAGCTCCGAGCCGGTCTCGGCCAGCTCGCGAACCTGCCGCACCGTGGACTCGACGTCCGCGGTGTCGGTGTTGGTCATCGACTGCACCACGATGGGCGCGCCGCCGCCCACCCGGACGCCGCCGATGTCCACTCCTACGGTCTCTCTGCGCATCTCGAGGGCCCCTCCGGACCGACGGCATGATAGCAGCGCGGGCCGCAAGACGCCGGCGTCGGAATCCGTCTCCCACCGTGGCCGGCGTCCGAGAACCCGGCCGCTCGCGCCCATGCCGCCGCGCCGCGCCCAACCCGAGCCCCGACCCCGCCGCGAGCGCCGCGGGACGGCCCGAACGGGGGTCGCCGGCACCCGCCTGCGCTCCCCCACCCTGGAGGTGCGGCTGCTCGACCTCTCGGAGGGGGGCCTCGCGGTGGAGTCGAACGAGGCGCTGCGGATCGGCGCGCGCTACCGCTTCACCCTCGAGGGCGAGGGGGCGGCCGGGGGCGAGAGCTTCGTGGCCACCGTCCTCTGGTGTCGGCTGCACCGCACCCTGCCGCGCTCCGGCGGCGACGTCCTGCCGGTCTACCGCGCCGGTCTCGCGCGCGCCGGCGCCGCCGAGCCGACGGCGAGCTCCCCGCGCAGACGGTAGAGCAGCACCGCGGCGCGCTCGGTCTGGCTGGAGAGGGTGGCGAGGTCGGCGGTCTCCTCGACCGTGTGTCCACCGGTGCCCATGAGTCCCAGGCCGTCGAGGACCCGCGGCACCAGCGGTCCGACGAAGGAGACGTCGGCGGCGCCGGCGTTGCGCGGATCGACGGCGGTGACGGGGCCGTGGCCCAGGTCGCGGCTGACCCGATCGTAGAGCGCCAGGAGGGCGCGGTTGGCCTCGGTGGCCGCCAGCGGAGGATAGCCCTCGGCGAGAGTGAGCACGGAGCGGGTGTCCGGCAGGGGCTCGGCGACCACCGCCC
>JAWWBN010000043.1:0-20078 GCA_033720955.1 Thermoanaerobaculia bacterium
CCCGCGGACCCGGCCGGCGCCGCCCCACCGCCCAGACGACGGCGGCGGCGGCGGCCAGGAAGAGGAGGGCCACCGTGAGCCGCAGCAGGTTGCGCTCCCGCAGCCACTCGATGGGCGCGCGGACGAAGTACAGGGAGGCGTAGATCGCCAGAGTGACCGCCGCGGCGCTCCACCAGAGGCGCCGCTCTCTCGGGGAGGTGGTCCACGCCGCGCGTCTCACGCGGCGAGTCTAGCGGCGACCCCGCACCGTGGGCTCAGTCCATCTGCTTGCGCAGCACCGTGGGGATGTCGAAGTCGTCCACGTTGGACCAGTTGGGCCCGAAGCCCCCCGGGTCGTCGCCGCGCGAGTGGGCGATCGCCTTGCGGTAGAAGGGCACCTCCTCCTTCTCCACCGGCTCCGCCGCGCGTCGCTCGACCATCGGCCGCCGCAGCGGCAGGTCGTCGTCGGCCGCCGGCCGGCCCTCCGGCGGCGCCGCGCCTCCCGCGACGGTGCGGACCGGGGCCTCCGGCTCGGGTCGCGGCGCGGGCCGCGAGAAGAAGTCGTCGTCGGCCACCATCTCGGGAGCGCGGTGGAAGCCGGTGGCGATGACCGTGACCTTCATCTCCTCGCCCATCGAGTCGTCGATCACCATGCCGGAGATGATCGTCGCGTCCGCGTCCACCGACTCGGCCACCACCCGCGCCGCCTCGTCCACCTCGTGCAGGCTCATGTCGCGGCCGCCGCTGATGTTCAGCAGCACCCCCTGGGCGCCTTCGATGGAGGTGTCCTCCAGCAGGGGCGACGAGATCGCGCGCTGGGCGGCCTCGACGGCACGGTTCTCGCCCTTGGCGATCCCGGTGCCCATCAGGGCCATCCCCATGCCGGTCATGATGGAGGTGACGTCGGCGAAGTCCACGTTGACCTCGCCCGGGACGGTGATCAGATCGCTGATCCCCTGCACCGCCTGGCGCAGCACGTCGTCGGCGATCCGGAAGGCCTCGGCCAGGGGGGTGCCCCGCTCGACGAAGTTGAGCAGCCGCTCGTTGGGCACCGTGATCAGGGTGTCCACCGCCGACTGGAGCTCCTCCACGCCGCGGTCGGCGAGGGCGGAGCGCCGCCGGCCCTCGAAGGCGAAGGGCTTGGTGACCACGGCCACGGTCAGCGCGCCGATCTCGGCCGCCAGCGAGGCGATGATCGGCGCGGCGCCGGTGCCCGTGCCGCCGCCCAGACCCGCCGTCAGGAAGACCATGTCCGAGCCGTCCAGCAGCTCCAGGATGCGCTCGGTGTCCTCCAGGGCAGCCTTACGCCCCACCTCGGGGTTGCCGCCGGCCCCGAGACCGCGGGTGAGCGCCGCGCCGAGCTGCAGCTTGATCGGCGCCGAGCACTTGCGCAGCGCCTGGAGGTCGGTGTTGGCGCCGATGAACTCGATCCCCCGGATGCGGGCGTCGATCATGCGGTTGACCGCGTTGTTGCCGCCGCCGCCGATCCCGATCACCTTGATCTTGGCCGGCATCAGATCCGGCTCGTCGAGGGTGATCGGGACCTTGGTCTCCAGTTCCTTGTCGTCGAAGAGAATCATCTCGGGCTCCTTTCGAGTCCTCAAGTTCGGCGTCAAAGCAGGTCGGCGAAGATGTTCTTGAGACCGCCGACCATCCGGCGGACCGTCAGCCCGCGGCGTCCGGCGACGCGCTGCTGGTTCTCCTCCATCCTGCGACCGTAGAGCAGCAGGCCGCAGGAGGTGCACCAGGCGGGGCTTCCCACCACGTCCACCAAGCCACCCAGCCCCTGGGGCAGGCCGTATCGTACTCCGGTGTTGAACACCTGTCCGGCCAGCTCCAGCAGGCCGTCGAGCTGCGCCCCTCCGCCGGTGAGGACCACGCCGCCGCGAAACTCCTCGTCGCAGCCGCTCTTGGCCAGGTCCTCGCGCACCAGGCTCAGCAGCTCCTCGGCCCGCGGCTGGAGGATCTCGCAGAGCTGGCGCTTGGGGACCACCCGCGGCGCGCCGCCGGCGACCCCCGGGATCGAGATCCCCTCCTGGTCGTCGGCCATCGAGGCGAGACAGCAGCCATGGCGGGTCTTGATGGTCTCCGCCTCGGCAAAGGGGGTGCGCAGCACCATCGCGAGGTCGTTGGTGAAGTGACCGGCGCCGATCGGCAGGACGGCGCTGTGCTGGACCTCGCCCTCGAGGAAGACGGCGTAGTCGGTTGTGCCGGCGCCGACGTCGAGCACCAGGGCGCCGAGCTCGCGCTCGTCGTGGGAGAGGACCGCCTCGGCCGTGGCAAGCGGCTCGAAGACCATCTCGATCACCTCGATGCCCGCGCGGTTCACGCAGGTCAGGAGCGTCCGGTTGCGGGTCAGGTTGCCCGTCACCAGGTGGACCGAGGCCTCGAGGCGGCTGCCCAGCATGCCGAGCGGGTCGGTGATCCCTCCCTGCTCGTCGACGAAGAACTCGCTGGGAATGGCGTGGAGGATCTCGCGGTCGGAGGGCAGCGCGGCGGACTGGGCGGCCTCCAGCACGCGGCCGATGTCGGCGCGGGTGATCTCGCGGTCCTTCCGCGCCACCGACACCATGCCGCGCGAGTTGACGCTGCGGATGTCGCTGCCGGCGACACCGACGTAGGCGCGGGAGATCTCCACCCCCGCCATCACCTCGGCCTCCTCGCTGGCCCTGCGCAGCGAGTCCACGGTGGCGTCCACGTTGACGACGTTGCCCCGCCGCGTGCCCCGGTTCGGCGCGAAGCCCTTGCCGACGATCTCCAGCTCCCCGGACTCGGCGAGCTGGCCGATCAGTACACCGACCTTCGACGATCCCACGTCGATGGCGACGAGATAGGGGTCTGTCTTCGGCATCGCTCTCACCCTTCCTGACTGCGCGGCACCGCCGCGCCCTTGATGACGATCTGATGGGAGAAGCGGAGGTCCACCTCCGCGCTCTCCGGCATCCGTTCCACGATCCTCGGCAAGAGCACCCCGAGTCTATCGAGGCCTCGCTCGAGCCCGCTCGTTCCCACGCGCACCGGGAAGGAGATCGCGTCGGCCCAGACGCGGTAGTCGCCCTCCCGCAGGCGCTCCACCTCCGACAGCTCGCCGGCCCAGACCGGCGCGACCCGACGCCATTCGTCCACTACGGCGAGCACCCCCGCCGTCTGGGCCGGGGGGTCGTCGAGACCGGAGAGCAGCGGCAGACCGGCTCCGCCCAGCTCGGGTGCGTACGGACCGATCACGAAACCGGTGGCGTCCAGGTAGTGGATCCCGCCTTCACGGCGCAGCAGCGCGGCGGGCCGACGCTCCACCAGCTCGACGCTCAGGGCGTGCGGCAGCTCCTTGCGGGCGGTCACCGCGGCGATCCACGGGTGCGCCCCGAGGCGGCGCTCGATCTCCGACAGGCGGAGCCGCACGAGCTGACGGCCGTAGAGCGGCCTGAGCGCCTGATGGACCCAGCCCTCCTCCACCCGCTCGGCGCCGTGCACGGTCACCTCGGTCAGGGCGAAGACCGGCGAGGTCAGCGCCCATACCGCCGCCCCCGCCGGGGCGCCCACCAGCACCACCGCCGCCAGGAAGGGCCGTGCCAGCCGCAGCAGCCAGCCCCTGCGGCGGTGGGGGGCGACGAACTGCCGCCGGCGGAAGAGGGCGGGGCGCTCGCGCTCAGCCGGCATGCCGCTCTCCCTCCTCCGACGTCAGATGGTCGCCCAGCCGGTAGATGTCGCCGGCCCCCAGGGTGAGGACCACGTCTCCCGGCCGGATCGAGGTTGCGAGGCCGCGCTGGATCTCGGCCCAGTCCGGACAGAACTCCACCTGGCGGTGGCCGCTCGCCCGCGCGGCGTCGCTCACCAGTCGGCCGCTCACCCCGGCGATCGGCTTCTCCCGCGAGCCGTAGACCTCCGTGACCCACACCGTGTCCGCCGCCAGCAGGGCGCGCCCGAACTCGGTGGCCATCTCGCGCGTTCGCGAGTAGAGGTGAGGCTGCAGCACGGCGTGGACCCGGGCGCCGGGAAAGGCCTCGCGGGCCGCCGCCAGGGTGGCCGCCACCTCGGTGGGGTGGTGGGCGTAGTCGTCCACCACGGCGGCGCCGCGCCACGACCCGAGTCGCTCGAAGCGGCGGTGCACGCCGGAGAAGCTCTCGAGGCCGCTGGCGATGGTGTCGAAGTCCAGCTCCATGGCGCGGCCGACCGCCACCGCGGCGAGGGCGTTCTGCGCGTTGTGCAGACCGGGGATGGGGACCTCGATCCGCCCCAGCGGCTCCCCCTGGTGCAGCACCGAGAAGCGATTGCCGGCGCCGGTGCTCTCGATCTCCGCGGCCGCGAGGTCGGCCCCCTCCGAGAGACCGTAGGTGACCACCCGGCGGCCGCCGAACCGGTGGTCGTCGCCGAGCTCGGGGAGGATCTGCTGCACCCCCGGGTCGTCACGGCAGACGATCACCTGGCCGAAGAAGGGCACCTTGCGCGCGAAGGTCAGAAAGGCGTCGCGGATCTCGTCCAGATCGGCGTAGGTGTCCAGGTGGTCGCGGTCGATCGAGGTGATCACCGCGACGATCGGCTGCAGACGCAGGAAGCTGCGGTCGAACTCGTCGGCTTCGCACACCAGGTAGTCGCTGTGCCCCAGCCGCGCTCCGGTCCCCGACACCCGCAGCCGCCCGCCGACGATGACCGTCGGGTCGAGGCCGGCCTCGGTGAGGAGGGTGCCGACGAGCGAGGTGGTAGTGGTCTTGCCGTGGGTCCCGGCCACCGCGATGCCGTACTTGAGCCGCATCAGCTCGGCCAGCATCTCGGCCCGCGGCACCACCGTCAGACCGCGGCGCCGGGCCTCCACCAGCTCGGGGTTGTCGGGGGGCACCGCCGAGGAGACCACCACCAGCCCGGCCTCCCCGAGGTGCTCCGCCGAGTGCCCCTCGAAGACCCGGATGCCGAGGCTCTCGAGGCGCAGGGTGGTGGCGCTCGCTCTCAGGTCGGAGCCCTGCACCTCGAGGTCGTACTCGGCCAGCACCTCGGCGATGCCGCTCATGCCGGCGCCTCCGATGCCGATGAAGTGCACGGTCTGGAGGCCGGTGAAGCGCCGGAACATCATGCCGCTTCCTCCAGCCGCTCGACCCAGTCGGCGATCTCGCCCGCGGCGTTGCGCCGCGCCAGACGCCCCAGGGAGGCGCCCATGCCGGGCAGCGCGCCGGGCGCGGCGAGCAACGACCCCAGGATGGCCGCCAGCCGCTCCGCCGTGGCGTCGTCCCCCGACAGCACCCGGGCGCCGCCGCTCGCCTCGGCGCCGCGGGCGTTGTCGATCTGGTGACCGCCGGCGATCCTCAGGGGGACCAGCACCGCCGGGCGGCGGGCGGCGCAGATCTCGGCCAGCGTCACGGCGCCGGCGCGCGAGATGACCAGGGAGGCGCGCCCCATGCTCACGGCGACGTCGGGCAGGAAATCGGTCACCTCGATCTCGAGTCCGGAGCCGGCCGTCGAGCACTTCGCGTACTCCCTCTTGGTCTCCTCCAGGTGGCGCTCCCCCGCCTGGTGGATCACCTCGAGCCGCGGCAGCCCGGGCGGCAGGAGCGTCAGCGCCCTCGGCACCAGCCGGTTGAGCTGCTCGGCCCCTTGGCTGCCCCCGAGGACCAGGATCAGCGGCGGTCCGGCCGGCGGCCGGTCGGGCAGCAGGTAGAAGTCGCGCCGCACCGGCACCCCGGTCAACCGCGCCGGGCACCGCAGACCCGACAGGGCCGGCTCGAACGCCACCGCCGCCCCCTGGGCCCAGCGGGAGAGGTTGCGGTTGGCGACCCCGGCGCGGGCATTGGGCTCGAGGAGGAGAGCGGGCCGTCCGGCCAGCCGGCCCCCCAGCACCCCGGGGACGGAGACGTAGCCCCCGGTGCCCAGCACGATGCCGATGCCGTGGGTCCGCACCAGCCGCCGGGCGGCGAGCGCCGACGCGGCCGCGGTCGTCAGGGCGCCGGCCCGGCTCCACAGCCCCCGGCCCAGCACGGGCCGCGACGGCAGGGCCAGGAACTCCATCCCCTGGCGGCTCACCAGCTCCTGCTCCATGCTGTCGCGCCGGCCGGCCCAGGCCACCTCCCAGCCGCGGTCGAGCAGCTCCTCCGCGACCGCCAGCCCCGGGAAGACGTGGCCGCCGCTGCCGCCCCCCGCCAGGAGCAGCCGCCGCACCCGCTGGCCCTCGCCGTGGCCGTCATCCATGCTGCGACACGTTGAGCACCACTCCGACCGCCAGCAGGGAGACCGCCAACGAGGAGCCGCCGTAGGAGATGAAGGGTAGGGTGACGCCGGTGGCCGGGAAGATCCCCACCGAGACGCTGACGTGGATCAGCGCCTGGACCAGGATCATCCCGGTGAGCCCCCAGGCGAGATAGCGTCCGTGCTCGTCCGGGGCGCGAAAGCCGGCCCGCACCCCGCGCCAGGCGAGAACGCCGAAGGCCGCCAGCACGCCCAGCGCGCCGACCAGCCCGAGCTCCTCGCCCACGATGGCGAAGACGTAGTCGGAGTGGGGGTAGGGAAGGAAGTAGAGCTTCTGCAGGCTCTTGCCCAGGCCGACCCCGAACAGCCCCCCGGAGCCGAGGGCGATGAGCGACTGCGCCGGCTGGAAGCCGGCCGCCAGCGGATCCACGCTCTCCGGCCGCAGGAAGGCCATCACGCGCTCCCGCCGATAGGGCACGGCGAGGATCGCCGACAGCACCACCGGCGCCAATCCCAGCGCCCCCAGGCCGAGGTGCAGCCAGGAGAGCCCCGAGAGGAAGAGCATGAGGCCCGCCGCCGCGGCCAGCAGGGAGGCGCCGGCGAGGTCCCGCCCCACCAGCACCATGGCCGCCATGGGACCCACCACCAGAGCCACGGGCACCACCAGGTGCATGCCCCGCCGCTCGGGCGGCCGCTTGGCGATCTGATAGGCCAGGAAGACCACGATCGCCACTTTGGCCAGCTCGGAGGGCTGGAAGGAGAGCCCCCCCACGATCAGCCAGCGCCGGGCGCTGTTGAGGGTGGGAGAGACCAGCACCACCGCCTGCATGCCGATCACGCCCCCCACGAGCCCCCAGACGAGCCATCGGCGCGCCAAGTTGCGGTAGTCGACGTGCATCGCGACGCCCATCGCGGCCAGGCCCACGGCGACCGCCACGAGCTGCTTGTAGAGGTAGTAGTAGGGGCGGCCTCCCCCCTCCCCGGCCACCACCGCGCTGGCCGAGTAGACGATCGCCACCCCCAGCCCCACCAGCACCATCACGGTGGTGAAGAGAACCCGGTCGAAGGCGAGCTTCTTGGCCATGGGAAACGCCGCTCACCGGAGCTTGAGGGTGGAGAGGCTGGCCAGGGCGAAGAGCACCGCGAGGATCCAGAATCGGACGATGATCTTCGACTCCTCCCAGCCGGAGAGCTCGAAGTGGTGGTGGATCGGCGCCATCTTGAGGATGCGCCGGCCGGTCAGCTTGAAGGAGGCCACCTGGAGGATCACCGACAGCGCCTCCAGGACGAAGAGGCCGCCCACCAGCAGCAGCACGATCTCCTGCTTCGACAGGATGGCGACCATGCCGATGGCGCCGCCCAGGGCCAGCGACCCGACGTCGCCCATGAAGACCTCCGCCGGGTGGGCGTTGAACCAGAGAAAGCCGAGGCTGGCCCCCACCAGGGCGGCGCAGAAGACGGCCACCTCGCCGGTGCCCGGAATGTACGGCACCTGCAGGTAGCGGGCGACGACCGAGTTGCCGGCGACGTAGGTGAAGATGGCGTAGGTGGCGGCGGCGATCAGGGTGGCTCCGATCGCCAGTCCGTCGAGGCCGTCGGTCAGGTTCACGGCGTTGGACGAGCCCACCAGGACCAGCAGGGCGAACAGGAGATAGAAGGGGCCCACGTCGAAGACGGCGTGCTTGAAGAAGGGCAGCGCCACGGTGGGCTCGAAGCTGGTGCCGGGCCAGGTCAGGAGCGCGCCCGTCGCGGCGACGGCGACCGCGCACTGCAGCAGCAGCTTGAGCCGCGCCGACAGGCCCCGGTTGTGCCGCCGACGCACCTTCAGCAGATCGTCGGCGAAGCCCACGGCGCCGAAGCCGACGAAGACCGCCAGGGCGAGCCAGACGTAGACGTTGGAGAGCTGCGCCCAGAGCAGGGTCGGCACGACGACGCAGAAGAGGATCAGCAGACCCCCCATGGTGGGCGTGCCGGCCTTGGCGTGGTGCCGCTCGGGCCCCTCCTCGCGAATCGCCTGGCCGATCGACAGCCGGCGCAGCCGGGCCACGGTCCACGGCCCCAGCGCCACCGACAGGAGCACCGCGGTCAGCACCGAGCCGGCGGCGCGGAAGGTGATGTAGCGGAAGACGTTGAACGCCGCGATCTCGTCCGACAGGGGGAAGAGCAGGTGGTAGAGCATCAGCCCTCCTCCCCCGAGCTCGTGAGACGCCGCACCACCCGCTCGAGACCCACCCCGCGCGAGCCCTTCACCAGCACCACGTCCCCCGGTTGGAGCTCCGCCGCGGCGACCTCGGCCGCGTCGGCCGCGTCGGCGGTCCATCTGGCCTCTCCCCCCGCCGCGGCAGCCCCCTCCACCAGACGGCGCGCCAGGGGGCCGACACCGACGATCGGCGAGAACCCGAGCCCGACGGCGACCTGGCCGGACCTGCGGTGGAGCTCCGGCGCGGTGGGTCCCAGCTCCAGCATCTCTCCCAGGACCGCCCAGCGGCGGCCCCCGGAGATCTCCGCCGCCGACTCCAAGGCCCGCTCCAGGGCTGCCGGGTTGGAGTTGTAGCTGTCGTCGATCAGGGTGCCGCCGCCCGGAAGGGGGTGCAGCTCGCCGCGCATGGCGGCGGCGGCGAGCCGCGCAGCGCGGTCGGCGATCTCCGACGGGGAGACCCCCAGGGCGAGGGCGCAGGCGGCGGCGGCGAGAAAGTTCTCGACGTTGTAGAGGCCGTGGACGGGCAGCCGGACGGCCGTCTCGCCCCGCGACGTGAGGAGACGGAAGGTGCTGCCGCCGCCGGCGGCGGCGGCGATCTCCTCGGCGCGGACCTCGGCGGCCGGCCCGAGGCCGTAGCGCACCACCCGGCCGCCGAACCTCGCCGCCAGACGCTCCACCTCCGCGTCGTCCGCGTTGGCGATCATCAACCCGTCCTCGGGCACCGACTCGAGCAGCTCGCCCTTGGCCTCGGCGATCGCCCGCAGCGAGCCGAAGAACTCGAGGTGAACCGGACGGACGTTGGTGTAGACCACCGCGTCGGGCCGGCCCAGGCGGCCGATGGCGCCCAGCTCCCCGGCCGAGGACATGCCCATCTCCGCCACCATCCACTCGGTGTCCTCGGGGATGGCCAGGAGCGCCAGGGGGAAGCCGTACAGGTTGTTCAGGTTGCCGGGGCTGCGCGCGATACGGAAGGTGCCCTCCAGCAGCGCGGCCAGCATCTCCTTCACCGTGGTCTTGCCGGTCGAGCCGGTCACCGCGACCACCCGCGCCGGCAGGCGCCGTCGCACCGCCCGGGTCAGGGCGTGGAGCGCCTCGAGGGTGTCGTCCACGCGGATCAGCGCGCCGTCGCCGGCCGAGACGTCGCGGGCCACCACCGCCGCGGCGGCGCCCCGGGCCAGGGCGTCGCCCACGAAGCGGTGCCCGTCGGTCCGCTCCCCGGGCAGGGCGAAGAAGAGCTCGCCCTCCTGCACCGCTCGCGAGTCGAGGGCGGCCCCGCGCCACCGCGCCGACGGGTCGCCGGCGATCACCTCGCCTCCCATTGCGGCGGCCGCCTCATGAAGCCGTCCCTGAGCCACGACCCTCCTCCCGCGCCGCCAGAATCTCCTCCCGATCGGAGAAGGGCAGCACCTGGTCCCCGACGATCTGCGTCGTCTCGTGTCCCTTGCCGGCGACGAGCACCGCGGCGTCGGGTCCGGCGAGGGCCATCGCCCGGCGGATCGCGGTGCGGCGGTCGGGCTCCACCTCCCAGCGGCCGCCGCTCTGGACCAGCCCCTCCTCCACCGCCGCCAGGATCCGGTCCGGGTCCTCGCCCCGCGGGTTGTCGGTGGTCAGGATGGCGACGTCGGCCAGCTCTCCGGCCACCCGGCCCATCGGCGCGCGCTTGCCGGGGTCGCGCTCCCCGCCGCAGCCGAACACCACCACGATCCGCCGGCCGGAGAGCTCGCGCAGCGAGCGGATCGCCGCCTCCAGGGCCGCCGGAGTGTGGGCGAAGTCCACGAACGCCGGAAAGGGCCGGGCCGGTCCCACCCGTTCCAGCCGACCCGGCAGGGGCTCGACCGCGGCGAGGCCGCGCGCGATCGCCTCGGGGGCCAGCTCGAGGGCCTCCGCGGCGGCGACGGCGGCGGCGAGGTTGGACAGGTTGTAGCCGCCCAGTAGCGACGAGGCCACCTCCAGCTCGCCCCGCGGCGTCGCGAAGACCGCCTGAATGCCCCGCTCGTCCAGATGGGCGCGGGCGACCCTCACCCGGCCGCTCTCGCCCCACGTGACGCACTCCGGCAGCTCCGCCGCGAGCCGCGCCCCGAAGGGGTCGTCGGCGTTCACCACCGCGACCCCCCGTGGCTTCAGGCGCTCGAACAGCCGCCGCTTGGCCGCGAAGTAGCTCTCCAGATCGGCGTGGTAGTCCAGGTGGTCGCGGGTGAGGTTGGTGAAGACCGCCACGTCGAAGCGGGCGCCGTCCACCCGGCCCTGGGCGAGGCCGTGGGAGGACACCTCCATGGCCACCGCCTGGGCGCCGGCGTCGCGCATCTCGCGCAGGGTGCGGAAGAGCTCGGGCGCCTCCGGTGTCGTGCGGGCCGCCTCGAGGGAGAGGGGGCCGAAGCTCTGGCCGAGCGTGCCGATCCGGCCCGCCCGCAGCCCCGACGCCTCGAGGATCGCCTGCATCAGGGCCACCACGGTGCTCTTGCCGTTGGTTCCGGTCACCCCCGCCATCACCAGCTCTCGATCGGGATGGCCGAAGAGACGCGCCGACAGCGGCCCCAGCAGCGCCCGGGGATCCGGGGCGGGCAGCCAGACGCCGTCGTACCCGGGCGGCGCGGGCCCCGGGCCGAGGGCCGCGACCGCTCCGGCCTCCCTCGCCCGGGCGGCGAAGCGGCGACCGTCGAAGCGCTCCCCCACCACCGCCACGAAGAGGTCGCCGCGGCGCACGGCGCGCGAGTCGTGGGCGATCCCGCCGACCTCGAGGTCGGCGGCGCCGGCGGGCACGGGGAGGAGGTCTCGCATCAGCTCGCGCATCCTCATCGCCCCGCGCCGCTGTCCAGCCAGATCTCGACCCGCTGGCCGGCCTCGGCCAGAGGGGTGCCCGCGGGCGGCTGCTGGCGCACCACGACTCCGTGGCCGGCGAGCCGCGGCGAGATGCCCAGGGCGCCCGCCCGGGCCACCGCCTCCCGCGCCGTGAGCCCGGTGAGATCGGGCAGGGTGCCGGGCGGCGGCTCGGGGCGGAGCCGGCGCGCCAGACGCGGCGCCGGGGGGGGGGGGGGCGGCGGCTCCGCGGCGGCGTCGGGGGTCACGCCGAGGTAGACCAGCACGTCGCGGGCCATTCTCGAGAAGACCGGGGCGGCGACTTCGCCGCCGTGGTAGAGGCCGACGGGCGAGTGGATGGCGATGGCCCCGAGGATCACGGGGTCGCGGGCGGGCACGAAGCCGACGAAGCTGGCTACGTGCCGGTCGCGCAGGTAGCCCCCGCCGTCGGGGTCGGCCACCTGGGCCGTGCCGGTCTTCCCCGCCACCCGGTAGCCGGGCACCGCCGCCGCGGTCCCGGTGCCCACGTCCACGACCGCCTCCAGCAGCCGCTCGAGGGTGCGGGCGGTGGCGGCGCCGATCGGCCGGCCCACACGCTGCGGGGCGATCTCCCGCCGGCCCGTCCGCCCGTCGATGGCCGCGACGACGTAGGGCCGGTAGAGCTCGCCGCCGTTGGCCACCGCGGCGAAGGCGGCCGCCATCTGGAGCGGCGTCGCGGTGAAGCTCTGACCGAAGGAGGCGTAGGCCGTCCCCAGCTCGCGGCGCATCTCGTCCGCGTGCACCAGTCCCGACAGCTCGGAGGGCAGGTCCACACCCGTCCGGCGTCCGAAGCCGAAGGCCTCGGCCTGGCGCGCCAGCCGCTCGCCGCCCACGGTGAGGCCGACCTTGATGGCGCCCACGTTGCTCGAGCGGGCGATGACGTCGCGGAAGCTCAGCACCCCGAAGGGCTTGTGGTCGCGAATCCGCCGCCCCGCCACCGTCACCGCCCCCATCTCGCAATCGACCAGGTCGAGGGGATCCACCAGGTTGGCCTCGAGGGCGGCGGCGGCGGTGACCATCTTGAAGGTGGACCCCGGCTCGAAGTCGCCGCGGATGACCCGGTTCATCCGCCGCTCCGCCGAGAACTCGGTGAACCGGTTGGGGTCGTAGCCGGGCACCGAGGCCATGGCCAGGACGGCGCCGGTCCGCGGGTCCAGGAAGACCGCCGATCCCGACTGGGCTCGATGCTCGGCCACCGCCCGCGCCAGCTCCCGCTCGACGTGGTGCTGGATCACCGCGTCCAGGGTCAGGTGGAGGTCGGCGCCCGGCTCGGCGTCGCGGAACGAGACGCCCGGAACCTGGAGGGTCCCCTTGCGGGCGTCGCGGAGGAGGGTGCGGCGCACCTTGGCGCCGGCGAGCACCTGGTCGTAGCGGAGCTCGAGACCCTCCAGCCCGACGCCGTCGGTGCCCACGAAGCCGAGCACGGCAGCGGCCGAGCCGAGCTTGGGGTAGAAGCGATGGCTCTCCTTGAGGAGCCGCACCCCGGGGATGGCGCGCTCGCGCAGGTCCGCGGCCGCCGCGGGCGAGAGCTTGCGGGCGACCCAGGACCACGGCTTGCCCTGGGCGATGCGGGAGAGGAGCCGCTGCGACTGGACTCCGGGAATCCCCTCCAGCCGCTCGAGCAGCCGCTCGGGGGAGTCCTCGAGGTGCTCCGTTCTCAGGTAGGCCGACTCCACCGTCACCGACACCGCCAGCTCCCGTCCGGCGGCGTCGTAGATCGTGCCGCGCGGCGCCGCGAGATCCACCTCGATGTGGTGCTGCCGCCGCGCCATCTCGGCATAGGCGTCGTGCTGGAGCCACTGCAGCTCCACCAGACGCGCGACGACGGCTCCCCCCCAGAGAGCCGTCAGGACGAGCAGGAAGATCACCCGGCTCTTCACGGCTCCTCCGCGAAGAGCACCGCTCCCGGCTCCACGGGCACCATTCCCAGCTCCTCGACCGCCCGCCGGCGGATCCGCTCCGGCCGCTCCAGGTATTCGGCGTCGAGGAGCAGCAGCCGCTTCTGCCGCTCCGCCTCGCGCAGCTCGATCTCCAGGCCGTCGACCCGGTAGCCGCTGCGCACCAGCTCGACGTGGAGCCAGACGTACGCCACGCCACAGGCCCCGAGAGCCAGGGTCACCCCGAGCACCTGGAGCAGCTCGCGCAGCCGGCGGCGGTCGCGCTGGCGGACCAGGTAGACGTTGGCGACGGGGCGGCGGATGGCGTAGCCGGGCAACGGATCAGATCCTCCGCGCCGCCCTCAGCCGGGCCGAGCGCGACCGGGGGTTGGCGATCAGCTCCGTGGCGCCCGGCCGGACCGGCTTGCGCGTCAGGACCTCGATGAGCCTCGTCTCCGACCGGGGCCGGCCGGTCACCTCGTCCACCTCGCCTCGGTCCAGGCCGCGGAGGGTGTGCTTGACGATGCGGTCCTCGAGGCTGTGGTACGAGAGGACGACGAGACGTCCCTCCCGGTCGAGCATCTCGATCGCCTGGCGCAGGAACCTGTCCAGGCCGTCCAGCTCGCGGTTGACCTCGATCCGCAGCGCCTGGAAGACGCGCGTCGCCGGGTCGATGCGACGGCCCGGGCGGGGGCTTCGCAGCCGGTGGACCAGGTCCCTGAGCTCGCGGGTCGTCTGGATCGGCTTCTCGGCCCGCCTCTTCACCACGGCTCGCGCGATCCGGCGCGCCTGCCGCTCCTCTCCATACTCCCTGAAGATCCTCTCCAATTCGCCCTCCGGGTAGTCGTTGACGATCTCCCGGGCGGTCATGCCGCCCGGACCCATCCGCATGTCGAGCGGTCCCTCGAAACGGAAGCTGAAGCCCCGCTCCGGCGTGTCGAGCTGCAGCGAGGAGACCCCCAGATCGGCCAGCACGCCGGCGAGCCCGACGCCGGGGAGGCCCGCCTCGGCGAGACGCGCCGGGAGCTCGCGGAAGTCACCCCGCGCCCAGCGCACCCGGTCGCCGAAGCAGCCGAGCCGGGCGCGGGCCAGCTCGAGAGCCGCCGGGTCGCGGTCGATCGCCACCAGCCGCGCGCCGGGAGCCCGCTCCAGCAGCCGCTCGGCGTGACCGCCGGGCCCCACGGTGCAGTCCACGAACCAGCCGCCGCGCTCCGGTTGCAGCCAGTGCAGACACTCGTCGACGAGGACCGGTTCGTGAGCCACCGCCGGGGCCTATCCAAGCTCCGCCTCGCGTGACCGGGGGTTGCGCTTTCTAGACACCGCGCTCGCTCAGATAGGCGAAGTCGTCGTCGGTGAAGGGGTCGTCGGCAAAGCGGCTCTTCAGCCGCTCGTGGTTCCACACCTCCAGGTGGTCGAGCCGCCCGCTGACCACCACCTCGCCGCTCATCTCGGCGCTGTCGCGGAGGATCTGAGGCAGCAGCAGCCGTCCCTGGGCGTCCATCCGGAGCTGGGAGCCGAAGTAGGCGACACGCTCCACGAACCGGCGGCGGGTGCGGTCGGTCCCTGGCAGGGCCAGCAGCCGGCCCTCGATCTCCTCCCAGACGGGGAGCGGATAGACGATGGCGGAGTCGCCCTGGACCGAGGTGACGAAGACTTCCGGCCCGTAGCGCTCCTTGAGGTGGCTACGAAAGCCGGTGGGGATCTTCAGCCGACCCTTGTCGTCGATTTTGGCTGGTGCACTTCCACGAAACATCGCGCCGCCCGGGAAACCGCCATCGGAGGCTTACCGAGCGACAATAGCAACTCTTCCCACTTTTGTCCATTTTGGACCACTCTGATCCACCGGGCGCGCGGGACGGCCGCGCGGCCGGGCCTAGGGGCCCTTCGAGCGGCGGAAGGGGAAGGCTCCCGGGCGCTCTCGGGCCCGCCCGACGGGGGCGCGCGGGCGCCGCGGGAAGGACGGAGCGGGGGGCGCGGCGCCGCCGTCGCGGCGAGGCGGCCCCCGCGGCTCATTCGGGTGGGGTGGGCGTCGTCTCTCGGACGCCCAGCTTGGCCAGCGGGTCGCGCGGGCCGCGCTTCTCGAGAGTGCGGAAGTTGGCCGCCTCGGGTGGCGGCCGGGAGACGATGTAGGACTCGGCGGCGAGCTCCTCCATGTACTCCTGCATCACCTCCGCGAAGAGCCGGTCGGACTCGATCCGCTGGATCTGCTCCTCGACCTCGGCGAAGGACATGAGCTCGGGCTCTTTGTGGTCGAGGACCTGCACCAGGTGGAGGCCGCCGCGGGCGGTCAGGGGCTCGGTCACGGCACCCACCTCCATGTTGAACACGGCCTCCTCGAGAGCCGGGTCGAGATCCCCCGGCTGCACCCAGCCGAGCTGGATCCACTCGGTGGCCAGACCCTGCTCGCGATAGTCGGCGAGCTCCTCCTCGGTGAGCGACCCGTCGAGGAGCCGCGACCGCAGGTCGTTGGCCAGCTCCTCGAGCTCGGCGGCCGGCAGGCCGCTGGAATCGAGCACCACCACCTCGCGCAGCTCCACCCGCTCGGGCAACCGGAACTCGTCGGGATGGGCCTGGTAGTAGCGTCGCAGATCCTCGTCGTCGATGTCGATCCGCGGCCGGACCTCGGCGCCGATCGCCATCTGCATCCGCAGGTTCGAGCGCATCTGCTCGCGCAGGGCGGCGAGGGTCAGGTTGCTCTGCGCCAGCGCCCGCTCGAAGTCGGCCTCGGTCTGGATGCCGAAGCTGGCCTTGGTCTGCTCGATCGCCGACTCGACCTCCGCGTCGGTGGCCTCGAGACCCAACTGGTCCGCCCGCGCCAGGAGCAGAAGCTCCTCGTAGGCGGCCCTCAGCGCGTCCTCGCCGGCCCGCGCCAGAAGCTCCTGGCGCCGGTCCGCCGGCAGGTCGGCGCGCTGCAGCGCCGAGATCCTCTCGGCCTTCCGCTTCTCGTAGTCGTGCAGGGTCAGGATGCGGTTGTTCACCCGCAGGACGATCCGGTTGACCTCGACCGCCAGAGCCGGGGCGGCGGCCAGCCAGCAGATCCCGGCGGTCAGGGCGACGGCGCGCACCGCGGCAGCGGCCCTACGAATCGTCACGGAACATCCCCTGGTAGTGGAAGGGTAGGTTCTTCTCGTCCACGCGGAGATTGTAGCGGCGCCGCGCCTCCTCCACCAGACGGGCGCGCGTCTCCCGCAGCCGCTCGCCCGCGAGCCGCTCCCGGATCTCCGGCGCCGCCTGCTCGAGCGGGACGCTCTCCGCCGGCCAGCGCCGCGTCACCTGGAAGATGTGGTAGCCGTAGTCGGCGGGAACCACCTGGCTGTGGGCTCCGGTCTCGAGCCCGAAGATCAGGTCCACGAAGGCCGGAGGCAGGTCCTCGCGGGTCAGCACGCCCTGGTCGCCCGCGCGGCTCGCCGCCGGCCCCTGCGAGCGGCTCGCCGCCACCTCCTCGAAGGGAGCGCCCGCTTCGAGCTCGGCGAGCGCGGCCGCCGCCGCCTCGCGGTCGGCCACCAGGATCTGCCGCAGCCGCACCCGCTCCGGCCGCCGGTAGGTCTCCGCGCGGCTCCGGTACGCCTCCTCCACCTCGGCGTCGGAGACGGCTTCCGACCCCTCGGCCGCCAGCAGCGCCTCGAGCGCCGCGGCCGACGAGGAGCCCTCGGCCGCCAGGCCCCGGTCGCGGGCCAGACGCTGGAGCAGCTCCTCGCCCAGGAACTGGTCGAAGAGCCGGCTGGCGGCAGCGGACTCGACCGCGAGCCCGCTCTCGACCGAGTTCTCCCTCAGGTAGGCCTCGAAGTCGGCGTAGGCGATCTGCCGGCCCTCGATCCGGGCCACCACGTCGGGCGGCAGCAGCGGGTCGCCGCCGCAGCCGGCGAGGAGCGCGGCCGTCACCAGCAGGCGTCTCATGCCGTCAGCTCCTCGAGCACCCGGCGGGTCTCGCCCGCCATCCGCTCCGGCGCGACACCGTCGAGACCCAGCACCCCCGTGGGCGAGAAGGAGGCCCCGGGCCGCTCGGAGATCATCTCGATCAGGCGGTCCAGGTCGATCGGGCTGTCGCGCCGCAGCCGCACCCGCACCTCGCCGCCCCGGGCGGACACCGACTCCACCCGCAGCCGCCGGGCGGTCCGCTTCAGGGCGGCCAGCTCGACCAGCCGCCGCACCGGCTCCGGCGGCGGCCCGAAGCGGTCCTCCAACTCGGCCAGGATCTCGCCCTCGGTCTCCTCCGCCTCGGCGATCCTGCGGTAGATCTCCATGCGCAGGCTGGCGTCGGACAGGTAGTCGGCGGGGATGCCGGCGGCCACCGGAAGATCCACCGCGGTCGAGATCTCCTCGCCGACCGTCTCGCCGCGGAGCTCGCGCACCGTCTCCTCGAGCATCTTCATATAGGTCTCGATTCCCACGGCGGCGATCTGGCCGCTCTGCTCCACGCCGAGGAGGTTGCCGGCGCCGCGGATCTCGAGGTCTCGAGCGGCGACCCGGAAGCCGGCGCCGAGGTCGGTGAACTCGCGGATCGCCGCCAGCCGCTTGCGGGCGTCCTCGGAGAGCACCCGGTCGCCCGGAACGGTGAGAAAGCAGTAGGCCAGGACGTTGCTGCGTCCCACCCGGCCGCGGAGCTGGTAGAGCTGCGCCAGCCCGAAACGGTCGGCCCGCTGGACGATCATCGTGTTCACGGCCGGGATGTCGATGCCGTTCTCGATGATGGTGGTGGCCAGCAGCAGGTCGTGCTCGCCGCGGGTGAAGGCGTGCATCCGGTGGGCCAGCTCCGCCTCCGGCAACTGCCCGTGGCCGATGGTCAGGCGCAGGCCGGGCACGAGCTCGCGCAGCATCTCGGCCACCCGCTCGATTCCCTGGACCCGGTTGTAGACGTAGAAGATCTGACCGCCCCGCTCGAGCTCGTCCTCGATCGCCTGGCGCACCAGGGTACGCGAGAACGGCACGATGTAGGTCTCCACCGCCATCCGGTCCCGCGGCGGGGTCTCGATCACGGACAGGTCGCGGACCCCGGCCAGGGAGAGCTGCAGCGTCCTCGGCACCGGGGTGGCCGACAACGCCAGCACGTGGACGCTCTTCTTGAGCAGCTTCAGCCGCTCTTTCTGGGCGACGCCGAAGCGCTGCTCCTCGTCCACGATGAGGAGGCCGAGCCGCGGCAGCTCCACGTCCTTGCTGAGCAGCCGGTGGGTGCCGATCAGGATGTCCAGCCGCCCGCGGGCGGCCGCGTCGCGGATCGACCGGATCTCCTTCGGGGTGCGGAAGCGCGAGATCATGTCGATCGTCACCGGGAACTCGGCGAAGCGCCGGCGGAAGGTCTCGAGGTGCTGGTCCGCGAGGATGGTGGTGGGCACCAGCACCGCCACCTGGTGGCCGCTGTCGACGGCGCGAAAGGCCGCCCGCATGGCCACCTCGGTCTTGCCGAAGCCGACGTCGCCGCAGAGAAGCCGGTCCATGGGGGTCTCCCGCTCCAGGTCGGAGGCGATGGCGGCGATGGCCTCGAGCTGGTCGGGCGTCTCCTCGTGGTCGAAGGCGGCCGCGAACTGGGCCTCCAGGTCGCTCCCGCCGCGCAGCGCCGGCGCGCGGGCCAGTTGACGCTCGGCGTACAGCCGCAGCAGGTCGGCGGCCATCTGCCTCAGGCCCCGCTTGACCCGACGCTTGGTGCGCTCCCAGGAGCTCCCGCCCAGCTTGTCGAGCTGCGGCAGGGTCCCCTCGACGGCGCCGTAGCGCTGCACCCGGTCCAGCCGGTCGAGGGGCAGCAGCAGGGTGCGACCGTCGGCGTAGAGGATCTCCATGACCTCCGCGTCGGCGACCGCGGGCGCGGGGGAGCTCTCGGCGAGCGCCGGGGGCCGCTCCGGAGCGGTCCCGCCGTCGCCGCCCAGGCGCCGCAGCCCGACGTACTGGCCGATGCCGTGGTCGGAGTGGACGACGAGCTCCCCCGGCTTCAGGTCCCGCAGCCCCGAGACAAAGGGGCCGAGCCGGCTCTTGCGCCGGCGGGCCGGGGCGACCCGTGGGAAGAGCTGGGGCTCGCCGAAGATCGCCGCCCGAGCCGGCGGCAGTCGAAAGCCCCGCGTCAGGTCGCCGGGGACGATCTCCACCCCGTCCCGGCCGGTGGGCAGGTCGTAGAGGTCGCAGAGACGCTCGACCCGCTCCCGATGCTCCGGCGGGCTGACGAGAAGGAGCCGCTCGCCGCGGGCGCGCGCGGTCTCGACCTCGCGGGGGAACCGGGGAAGCTGACCGTGCAGCACGTCGGTCAGGGTGCCGCCGAAGTCGATCCGCTCGACGCCGGCCCCGAGGCGGTCCTCCAGACCGCCCACCTCGATGGGCAGCTCGGCCAGCACCTCCATCACGGCTTCCAGCGGCCACTCGAGCTCCGCCGGCGCCAGCACCGCCCGTCCCGCCCGGCGGCCGCGCTCGTGGTCGGCCTCCATTCGCTCGGCGTGGAGCACCGCCTCGCGCTCGAGCGCCGGCCGGTCCACCGCCAACGCCACGGCCCCCGCCAAAAGCCCGTCGAGGCGGGCGGTCTCCGCCGCCAGCGCGGGCAGGAGCTGCTCCCACCCCGGCGCCCGGCCGCGCCGCCGCAGCGCTTCGATCCGCTCCGCCGCCTCGCCGCCGAGGGCCGTTCCGCCGCCCGCCGTCACGAGGACGTCGGCAAGCCGCCGAGCCGCCTCCGGCCCGGCGGGGAAGAGGCAGAGCGGCAACACCCGGACCGAGCCGAGCTCCTGCGACGAGCGCTGGTCGTCGGGGGAGAAGCGGCGGATCGACTCCACCGTGTCGCCGAAGAGGTCGAGACGCACCGGCCCGGGCTCGCCGGGGGGAAAGAGGTCGAAGACGCCGCCGCGCACCGCGAACTCCCCCACCTCCGTCACCAGGTCCCGGCGCTCGAAGCCGTGCGCGGAGAGGTGCTCGGCCAGCCGCTCGATCGGGTGCTCCCCTCCGGGCAGGATCTCCACGACGCCGCGGCGGAAGAGGTCCGGCGGCGGCAGCCGGCGAAAGAGCGCCCGCGGCGTGGCCACCAGGCAGCCGCAGGCGGAGTC
>JAWWBN010000044.1:0-20068 GCA_033720955.1 Thermoanaerobaculia bacterium
CAGTCGGCGACCGTGCCGGTCAGCTCCAGCTCGTAGTACTCACAGGTCACCCCGTCCTCGCAGAAGCCGTCATGGTCGCTGAACTGCGGTCCGGGCGACACCCCACCCGGGGCCGTGCCGTCCCACTCCACCTGGTCGCCCAGGGTGGGGTTCAGTGAGCCCGTCGGCGGCGCCGCCGCCGTCGCGGGCAGGGCCGCGAGCGCCAGCATGACGAGCGCGGCGAGGAGAGGGGTCGAGGGGGAGTGCGGGGCTTTCATGGTCAACCTCCCGAGGTCGGCGGATGATGGTTCCGGTCAGGACCATCCCACCGCACCCCCGGGCGGCAGCCAATGGGGAGAATCCCCCAGAGACCGGAGGGGAAAACCCCCAGGCCCGGGAGGGTCCGGGCGCCGCTCTCAGGCCTCGGAGCCCGCCAGCCGCGCGTCCTCGAAGCGCACGATCCGGTCCAGATCCACCTGCCGGATCTTGAGCTCCCCCAGGAAGGCCGAGTAGGTCAGGGCGGCGGCCAGGCGACGCAGGTCGCGCGCCCACGGCACCACATAGACCGGTTCGCGCAGCTCGCCGGAGTCGAAGAGGGGCGCCAGGCGGACGGTGTCGGCCAGGGTCAGCCGGCCGGCCAGAAGATGCCGCACGAGCTCCGGCCGGTTGTCGCGGATGGCGATGCGCAGGAAGGCGTCCACCTCGAGCACGCCCATCAGGTAGACGGCGTCCTTGGTGAAGACCGACCCGCCCCGCGGGTCGCCGCCGCGGAAGATGCGCTGCGCGGAGTGGTAGGCCTCGCCCGGCTCCTGACCGGACTCGCGGAAGAGGTCGAAGAGCTCGAGGAAGTCGGCGCCCTCGAGCGCCTGGCCGACGGCCACCACCCGCTGCGCGATCCGGCGCAGCCGCCCCACGTCGATCGCCCCGGTCACGATCTCCGAGTAGACCGCGATCCCCTCCTGGGTCCGGGTGGTCCGCGGCGCCCCGAGGCTCAGGCTCCGGAGCGCCGGCTGCTTGCGGCCGTTGAGGGCCGTCGCGGCGTGGACGTAGGCCTCGTGCTGCAGGAGCTGCTCGCGGTCCAGCTCCGAGAACATCGCGCCGGCGCGGAGCCGGACCCTCGTGGCGCCGGCGATCGCCTTGGACGAGAGGCCGGGATCCAGCTTCACCTCCACTTCGTCCTCGTGGAAGAAGCTGTCCAGGGCCGGACGCAGCGAGGCGGCGAACTCCGCCGCCGGGATGGTGTCGTCCCGCGGCGGCAGGCGGCAGGCGCTGATCAGCTCGTCGGTGACCCCGAGGTAGAAGCGGGCCGCCTCCACCGGACTCCACCCCTGCAGCCGCCAGACGACGTCCGGCCGGCCGTAGAGGGCGATCGAGTGCTCGGTGAACCGGGGCGTGCCGACGGCGGAGAGCATCCGCCCGGCAGTGGCGTAGCTCTCGGCGGTGGCCTTGAGAAAGGCCTGCCGCGGATCGGCGGCGTCGCAGCGCCGGGCCAGCCCCTCCAGGGCCTCCACCTCGACGGAGAGGTCGCGGACCCGCATCTCCGGACGCGGGAGCTGGCGCCGGCCCCGCCGATGGGCCTCCAGAAAGACCGCCTCCACCTCCGGCGCCCAGGCGATCGCGGAGAGCACCTTGATCTCCTTCGCCGCGCGGACCACCGCGGCGTCGATCTCGGCCACCTTCTCGTCGTGCACCGGGGTGCGGCCCTCCCGTGCCGCCTCTTCGTCTACGGCAGCATCTTACGCCTCTCGGGCCGGCGCCTCAGGCCGGTGGCGCGGGGCTCTCGGCGAGGGCCGCCCGGTAAGCCTCGAGGTCGTCCTCGCAGACCGTGATCCCGGCGTAGTAGATCGGCACCCGGTCGCCGTTGCCCCGCTTCTCGATCTCTTTGAGCAGGCACCAGACCACGCGCCCACGCACCGAGACCAGCGCCGAGCCCATCTCGAGCTCGCAGGGGTAGACCTCGCCGACCCGGGGCGGCGTCTCCGTCTGCAGCGCGAAGTCGCCCGTGCCGCTCTTCAGGATCCGGCCGCCCAGGAAGCCCCTGGGCAGACGGCTGCGCTGCGAGCCCCGCTCCCCTGAATCACTTCCCCGCCGGATCTGCTCTGTCGGTGGCGCCATCTCCCGCCCCTCGTCGAGGTTACGTGGGGTCCTACGCACTGTCAACGAAATCGACCGGTCGCGATGGAACCCCCCTCTTCCTTGCGCGACGCGCCCTCTGACGCTACGCTGCCCCCCAAAAGGAGCCCGCCATGCACCGAGTCGCCGTCGCCTCCGTCCTCGTCCTGCTGGCCTTCGCGGTTGCCGCGTCCCCAGCCCGCGCCCAGACGACCGTGGTCGAGGGCCAGACCGAGGGCGGCGCCTTCTACCGGATCGAGATGCCGCCGACCTGGAACGGGAAGCTGGTCATCTGGAACCACGGCTTCGACCTCGGCCCCGTGGGCCCGGTGGACGACACCGGCCCGCTGGCACTGGTCCACCTGCTGGAGGGCTACGCCACGGCCGCCTCGAGCTACCGGCAGAACGGTTGGGCGGTCTTCGACACCAGCCGCGACCTGGAGCTCCTGGTCGAGGCGTTCGAGAGCGAGTTCGGCGTGCCCGACGAGGTGCTCCTGTACGGCGCCTCGCTGGGCGGCATCGTCACCGCCGCCGCCCTCGAGCAGGCCGACCTGGGCAACCTGACCGGGGCGCTCGCCATCTGCGGCGCCATGGCGGGCAGCCGCAACTGGGACGGCGCCATCGACGTGCGGCTGCTCTACGACTGGGTCTGCCGCAAGGTGCCCGAAGCCGCGCTCCCCGGCGGCGGCGGCGGGCTGCCGCCCGGCGCCGCGCCCACCCCGGCGTTGGTGGCCCAGGCGGTCAACGCCTGCACCGGGGTGGACCTGCCCGCCGGAGAGCGCACCCGGACCCAGAGGCGCAATCTGAAGAAGCTGCTCAAGTTCGCGAAGATCCCGGAGCAGTTCGTCCAGATCGTGATGGGCTACGCGACCTTCGCCCTCGCCGACCTGATCCAGGACCCCGACAAGCTGGACGGCAAGCAGGGGGTCGGCAACGCCAACGTGGACTACGGCAAGAAGCGGGTCAACCGTCAGATCGAGAGGGTCGAGACCCAGCGCGGCGCCGAGCGCCGGCTGACCAGGAACTTCACCCCCGACGGCGACGTGGGGTCGGCCAAGGTCGTCTCCCTCCACACCGACAAGGACGGGCTGGTGATCGTCGAGAACCAGCACTCCTACGCCCAGGTCGTGCCGCCTGACAAGCTCACCGTCGCGGTGGTGGTCGAGGAGGAGCCGACCCACTGCGGCTTCTCGCCGGCGGAGGTCTACACCGGCTGGCAGGGCCTGATCTCCTGGATCGGCTCCGGCATCCAGCCCACGGCGAGCGACCTGGGGCAGGTCTGTCCCGACATCGCCGCCATCCTGGGCGGGCCGTGCCGCTTCGACCCGAGCTTCCAGCTGAAGTCGATCGACCGCAGGATCCGGCCGCGCGACCCGTCGTAGGCAGCTCCGCGGTCAGGACCAGCGGTGGTAGGCGGGATGGCCCGGCCCCACCGCCACGAAGGTCCCGGTGCAGGTGGCCGTGACCTCGCCTCCCGCCGCGAGGGTGGCCTCCACCACCACGCGCGGCCCTTCCGACTCCCGCACCCGCGCCACGAGATCGACCGGCTCCCCCATGGGCGTCGGGCGCCGCAGGCGGACGTGGAAGTCGGCGGTCACCGTGCTCGGAGGCTCCTCCAGCGCGTCGCGGCGCATGAGGTGCCAGCAGGCCGTCCAGTTGCTGTGG
This sequence comes from Thermoanaerobaculia bacterium, assembly GCA_033720955.1. Classification (GTDB taxonomy): domain Bacteria; phylum Acidobacteriota; class Thermoanaerobaculia; order Multivoradales; family JAHEKO01; genus JAWWBN01. The sequence goes on from JAWWBN010000044.1 coordinate 3,757, forward strand.
CAGTCGAGCAGGGTGCCGATGATCCCCCCGTTGAGGATGTTCTCGAACGCCTGGTGGTGCTCGGCCGGCTGCCAGCGCGCCTGCACCTCGGCGTCGGCCCCCGGCCCGGCGGGGAAGCTCCGGATCCTCAGGCCCCGTGGGTTGGCCGGACCGCAGCCGAAGCAGCGGTTGCCGGGAGCGAACCGCTCCTGCAGGCTGGGCTGCTGCTCCGGCGTCGGCACCGCGACGATTGTAGCCCGCTGATACGCTCCCCGCCGTGATGCCGAAACCTGCCGCACTCCTCTGCTCTCTCCTCCTTCTCCCACTGCTCGCGACTGCGCCGGCGCTCGGCAGCGGCTGGCCGCAGTGGCGCGGTCCCGCCAACAACGGCGTGGCTCCCGACGCCCACGACCTGCCCGCGCGCTGGTCGAAGACGGAAAACCTGCGCTGGCGGCTGCCGCTGCCCGGGCCCGCCGCCTCCACCCCGGTCGTCTGGGGAGACACCCTCTACCTGACCAGCGCCGTGGGCGACGAGCTCGCGCTGCTGGCCATCGGGCGCGACGGTCGGGAGCTCTGGCGGCGCACCGTGGAGGAGGGGGGCAACTACGTCGCCCGGGCCGGCGAGACGAACGCCGCCTCGCCCTCGCCGGTCACCGACGGCGAGACGGTCTGGGTCACCCTGGGCACCGGCACCGTGGCCGCCTACAGCCTTGCCGGGGAGGAGCGATGGCGGGCCGATCTCGAGCAGCGCTACGGCGCCTTCGACTACTACTTCGGAATGTCCTCTACGCCGCTGCTGGACGGCGACACCCTCTACTTCCTGCTCCTCCACACCGGGGCCCAGCTCGTGGTGGCGCTCGACACGGAGACCGGAGCGGAGGGGTGGCGCCACCCGCGCGCCACCGACGCCCGCGCCGAGTGTCTCCACTCCTACGCCTCGCCCGTCATTTTCCGCGCCGGCGAGGAGGAGATGCTGCTGGTCCAGGGGGCTGACTACCTCACGGCCCACGACCCGGCGACCGGCGCCGAGCTCTGGCGGCACGGCGGCCTCAATCCCCAGGAGAGCTACAACCCCAGCCTCCGGTTCGTCGCCACCCCCGCCGTGGCGGGCGAGCTGGTCGTCCTGCCCAGCGCCAAGAACGGCCCGGTCGTCGGCCTCGAGCCGGCCGGCGCCCGCGGGGTGATCACCGGATCGGACCCGCACACCCGGTGGCGCCTGGACAGCGGCACCCCCGACGTGCCGTCGCCGGTGGTCCACGACGGGCTCGTCTACCTGAGCCGCGAGACCGGCGTGCTGACGGTGGTCGATGCGGCCACCGGCGGCCTGGTCTACGCCGAGCGGGTCCACGGGGCGCCCCACCGGGGCTCCCCGGTGGTGGCCGACGGCAAGGTCTACCTGTCGGGCAACGACGGCACCGTCTCGGTGGTGCGGGCGGGGCGGGCCTTCGAGCTCCTGGCGAAGAACGAGCTGGGCGAGCGGCTGCAGGCCTCCCCGGTCGTGGTGGGCGACACCATCTACCTGCGCACCTACGACGCCCTCTACGCCGTCGGTCGTTCCGCTCCGAGCCCCGCCGGGCCGTGAGCCCCTCCGGCGACGCCAAGCCGATCGGCTGCTACCATCCGTAGGGTAGATCGGACCCCGAGATCGGATCCGGCGGCGCCTGCGGTCGCCGGGCCGAGCCACGAACCGCCACTGCCGGTCTCGCCGGCGCGGAGCACCCATGAACAGAGTCGCCCTCATCGCTCGCATCCTCCTGGGCCTGGTCTTCTTCGTCATCGGCCTCAACGGCTTCCTGAACTTCCTGCCGGCCCAGGAGCTGCCCAGCGGTCCGGCGCGGGAGTACACGGAGGGCCTGGCGGCGGCCGGCTACTTCCTTCCCGTCCTCAAGCTGGTGGAGACGGTGGGGGGCGCGCTGCTGCTCACCGGCTTCTTCGTGCCGCTGGCGCTGATCCTGCTCGCGCCGGTGGTGGTGCAGATCTTCCTCTTCCACCTCTTCCTGGCGCAGGACGGTCTGCCGCTGGCGGGGATTCTCGTGGTCCTCGCGATCGTGGTGGCCTGGGCCCACCGCGACTCCTTCCGCTCGGTCCTGGTCAAGAGGGCCGGCCCCTCCGTCTAGGCGCTTCCGCACGCCCACGGAGGGCTCCGGCGGCGGTCGGCGAGGCCCCATTCTCCTGTGGACGTGCGTTTTTCGCGCGTTTCCGGTATGATCCGGCTGTCCGGAGTGCCTCCCGCTCACCCACCAGGCCGAGCGGGAGCTCACTCACGATCGAAACGCGACCGTAGCGACCGCCTGGACCGAGACGCTCCGGCTCCCGCCGACGATCGACCCCGAGGCTCGAACGAAGCCCCGAACTGAATGTCATCCACCGGCAAAGAAGAGAGCACCTACGACTCGCCGTCGTGGAGCCCGCCCGACGGCGGCGCGCCGCCGCACCGTCTGCCCCCCGTGCCCCTGCACAAGCGCGCGAGCTCGCACTTCCAGCCGCGCGACCGGCACCGCGGCAACGAGTACTACCGCGAGGGCCGCGTGGCCTTCGAGACCGACGCCAGCCGCGTGCGCGCCCAGGTGCGCGGCTCGGAGCCGCAGCCCTACCGGGTGGGGATCGACTGGTCGCGGGTCGCCGCCGAGCGGGTGCTGCACTCCTACTGCGACTGCCAGCGCTTCGCCTCGGGCACCCCGTGCAAGCACCTCTGGGCCCTGCTCCTGGCGCTGGCCGAGGAGGGCGGCGACGCCCAGCCTCCCGGCCGCGACCGGCTGGCCCTGCGCAAGGACCGTTTCGCCCGCTGGGGCGACCTCGAGAAGGCCTATGGCGACCGGCCCCGCTCGGCGCCCGCGCCCCGCGTGTCGCGGCACGGACCCAAGAAGCGCGGCAGGGGCGCCCGCGGCGCCGCCGAGCCGGCCTGGCGAGGACAACTGACGGCGGTCCGCGAAGAGGTCGAGCGGCTGGCCGAGGAGGACGCCGAGGACGACGACCGGGGCGTTCCGCGTCAGCTCCGCTTCCTCGTCAACGCCGAGGAGACCGGCGACGACGGGGTGATCCTCGACGTCTTCGGCCGGCACATGGGCTCCGGCGGCAAGGCCGGCAAGCTCAAGCGGATGAACGTGCCCCTGGACGAGCTGCCCGACGTCCTCTTCGGGCCGGCCGAGGGCGAGGAGGACGACCGGCCGCCCCTCGTGGCCGCCCTGCCCGCCTCGCCCCCCCGCCCCAAGGGGCGTGGCCGCCGCGCTCGGGGCCGTCGCCAGGCCAGCGGCGTCCGGCGTCTGCAGCTCCCCCGCGAGCTCTGCGGCACGGTGCTGCCGCGGCTCTGCTCCCAGCGTGTCCTGGGCTGGTGGGACGGCCGCAAGCTGGCCGACCCGCAGCCTGTCTCCTGGGACTCGGGCGAGCCCTGGCAGCTCGCCCTGCGGCTCGAGCCGACGGGCTCCGGCGGGCTGCGTCTCCGCGGCGGGCTGGAGCGTCACGGCAAGACCGTGCCCCTGCGCGACGCCATCCTGCTTCTCCCGGCGGTCACCCAGAACGGGTCGTCCGAGGGAGCCGGCACCGGTCTCGTGCTCTTCCCGGACGCGCTGGCGGGCCTGGAGAGCGCCGACCGCCGCGATCTGCCGTGGATCCACCTCCTGCGCGAGCGGGGCGAGGTGGTGATCCCCCCCGAGGACCTCGAGGAGGCCCTGGAGGAGCTCTTCCAGATCCCGTCGCTGCCGCCGCTCGAGGCGCCGGAGGAGCTCAAGCTGACCGAGGAGACCTCGCCCATGCACCCGCGGCTGGTGCTCGAGCAGGACCCGGCGCCGGAGGGCCTCAACCCGCCGCTGCTGGCCGATCTCTCCTTCGAGTACGGCGACATGCGGGTCAGCGCCGCCGACGCGCGGCCGGCGGTCCTGGAGTGGGACCGGCGGCGCTACCTGCGTCGGGACATGGACGCCGAGCACCGCGCCCTGGTCCGTCTCCTGGAGCTGGGCATGCGGCCGGTGGCGGCCTCGCAGCAGGGGCACGCCCTCGAGCTGCCCCCCGAGGAGCTTCCGGTGGTGGCCGAGCCCCTGCGGTCCGACGGCTGGTCGGTCGAGGTGCGGGGGATCTCGCTGCGCTCTCCCAACCCACCCGCCCTCAAGGTCGAGAGCGGCATCGACTGGTTCGAGCTCTCCGGCGAGATCGACTTCGACTCGGGCGACCGCTTCGAGCTCAAGAGGATCCTCGAGGCCATCGAGAAGGGCGACCGCTTCCTCGAGCTGGAGGACGGGTCGCGCGGCCTGCTGCCGGCCTCCTGGATGGAGACCTACGGCTCGCTCTCCCAGCTCGCCCAGGAGTCCGACGAAGACGGCCTGCGGTTCCTCCCCTCCCAGGCGCTCCTGGTGGATTCGCTGCTCTCCTTGATGCCGGAGCCGGACGTCGATGCCGCCTTCGCGGAGCTGCGCAAGAAGCTCAAGTCGTTCGAGCGCATCAAGGCCAAGAAGGAGCCGCGCGGCTTCCAGGGCACCCTGCGCGGCTACCAGCGGCACGGGCTCGGATGGCTGGACTTCCTGCGCGAGTTCGGGCTCGGCGGAGTGCTGGCCGACGACATGGGTCTCGGCAAGACGGTGCAGGTGCTGGCGCTGCTGCGCACCCACCGCACCGCCTCGCGCACCACTGGGCTGCCCTACCTGGTGGTGGCACCACGGAGCCTGCTCTACAACTGGGTGGACGAGGCCTCCCGCTTCACCCCCGACCTGGACGTGGTCGAGTATCACGGCCCCGATCGCGAGTCGCTGCTCGAGACGCTCGGCCAGCGCGACCTGGTGGTGACCACCTACGGCACCCTGCGCCGCGACATCGGGCACCTGGCCAAGGTGGAGTTCGACACGGTCATCCTGGACGAGGCGCAGGCGATCAAGAACCGGCAGTCGCAGTCGGCCAAGGCGGCGCGGCTGCTGGTGGCGCGGCACCGGCTGGCGCTCACCGGCACCCCGATCGAGAACCACCTCGGCGAGCTGGGATCGCTGTTCGAGTTCCTCAACCCAGGCCTCCTGGGGCGCCTGCCCTGGCTGGACGTTCTGTCGAGCGGCCGCAAGGCGAGCAAGAAGGAGCTCGAGCTGGTGGCGGAGGGGATCCGGCCCTTCATCCTGCGGCGCACCAAGAGCGAGGTGCTCAAGGACCTGCCGCCGAAGACCGAGCAGGTGCTCTTCTGCGAGCTGGAGGACCAGCAGCGGGAGCTCTACGACCAGCTCCGCCTGGGCTATCAGCAAAGCCTCCTGCAGCAGGCCGAAGGGGGCAAATCGCTCTCCGGCTCCACCATCCAGGTGCTCGAGGCCCTCCTGCGGCTGCGCCAGATCGCCTGCCACCCCGGCCTGGTCAAGGAGGAGTGGGAGACCGCCGGCAGCGCCAAGCTCGACGCCCTCTTCGAGCAGGTCAACGAGGTCCTCGACGAGGGCCACAAGGTGTTGGTCTTCTCGCAGTTCACCTCGCTGCTCGCTTTCGTCCGCCGGCGTCTCGACGAGCAGGGCGCGACGAACTACCTCTACCTGGACGGCCAGACCCGCGACCGGGGCGAGCTGGTGGAGCGGTTCCAGAACGACCCCGAGGCGAACCTCTTCCTGATCAGCCTCAAGGCCGGCGGCCTGGGCCTGAACCTGACCGCCGCGGGCTACGTCTTCCTCCTGGACCCCTGGTGGAACCCGGCGGTGGAGGCGCAGGCCATCGACCGCGCGCACAGGATCGGTCAGAACCGGCCGGTCTTCGCCTACCGGCTCATCGCGCGCGACACCGTCGAGGAGAAGATCCTCGAGCTGCAACGGTCGAAGAGCAAGATCGCGGAGGCGATCCTGGAGGCGGAGGGCACGACCCTCAAGGACCTCACCGCCGACGACCTGCGCATGCTGCTGAGCTGACGCGGCGCGCCCTCGCCGTCCCGCCGCTGTGCTCGGCGCGGGAGGCGTGGGCGGGGACGGGGCGCTGCGCCCGACCGGCGTGCCGCTTCGCTACACATCCAGCCCGCCCCGGCATAGGATTGCCCGCCAGGTGCCACGCTCCCTCCCGACCCTCGCCCTCTCCGCCCTTCTCGCCACCGGCTGCGCCTCCACCACGCCGGAGCCGACCGGCCTGCCGCTACAGATCCACTGGGTCCGCAACTCCGCCGAGTACCGCGCGATCCTGCAGCAGACCTTCCGCCTCGCGGGCGAGGCGCTGGCGCAGCAGGTCGCCGGGCGCGAGCCCGGGAGCTGGGCGGTGGCCGTGGACGCCGACGAGACGTTGATCTCGAACTCGGAGGAGAGCCGGAATCAGGCCCTCTCCGACGACGGGCGCCCGTTCGAAGAGCGCTGGGACGAGTGGGTGGAGAAACGCGCGGCGCCCGCCCTGCCCGGTGCGCGGGAGTTTCTCGGCCGGGTGCGGGAGCTGGGCGGCCGGATCGCCGTGGTCACCAACCGGCGGCTGGAGCACTGCCCGCAGACCGCCCAGAACCTGGACGCGCAGGGGCTCCCCTACGACGTGATCCTCTGCCGCGGCGAGGACGAAGAGAAGGAGGCGCGCTGGGCGCGGGTCGAAGCGGGCGAGGCCCGCTCCGGCCTGCCCCCTCTCGAGATCGTGATGTGGGTGGGGGACAACATCCAGGACTTCCCCGGTCTCGGCCAGGAGCTGCGCTTCGCCGACCCGTCCGCGCTGGCCGACTTCGGCGAGCGCTTCTTCGTTCTCCCCAACCCGCTCTACGGGTCCTGGGAGGAGAACCCGCCCGACTAGGGCCGGAGGCGACGGCCCGTGCCCCCGGCGAGCGACTACGCGGTCGAGGTCCGGGGCATCCGCAAGCGGTACGGCCGGGTGGTGGCGGTGGCCGGGGTGGACTTCGAGGTCCGCCGGGGCGAGATCTTCGGGCTGATCGGTCCCAACGGCGCCGGCAAGACCACCACCCTCGAGTGCGTCGAGGGGATCCGGCGGCCCGACGCCGGATCCATCGCCGTGCTGGGGCTCGACCCGCACCGTGACGCGGCCCGGCTGCAGCGGCGCATCGGGGTCCAGCTCCAGCAGGCGCAGCTCCAGAAGCGGATCAAGGTGCGCGAGGCCGTGCGGCTCTGGTCGGCGCTCTTCGACCAGCCCGTGGACGGCGACCTGCTGCTCTCCCAGCTCGGGCTGGAGAGCAAGCGGGAGGCCTGGTTCCTGCACCTCTCCGGAGGTCAGAAGCAGCGGCTCTTCATCGCGCTCGCCCTGATCAACGATCCGGAGCTGGTGTTCCTCGACGAGCTCACCACGGGCCTCGATCCCCAGGCCCGCCGCGCCATCTGGGAGCTGGTCCGCGGCATCCGCGCCCGCGGCAAGACGGTGCTGCTGACCACCCACCTGATGGAGGAGGCCGAGCGTCTCTGTGACCGGGTCGCCATCCTCGACCACGGGCGCATCGTCGAGAGCGGCACCCCCGCCGAGCTGGTGGCGAGGCACTGCCCCGAGCGCACCGTGACCTTCCGCACCGATCCCGGCGTCGATCCGTCTCCCTTCCACGGCCTGGCGGAGCTGATCGGCCTCGAGGTCGAGGCGGAGCGTCTCACCCTGCGCGGCAGGGGCGACGACTTCCTCTCGGCGGTCATCGACTGCATCTCCGCCCACCGCGTGCCGGTGCGCGACTTCCACACCGAGCGCGCCAACCTGGAGGACGTCTTCCTCACCGTCACCGGCCACTCGGTGCGCGAGTAGCCGGGAGCCTCCCCATGCTGCGCGGCTTCGCCACCCTCACCTGGATCGAGCTCAAGATCTTCCTCCGCGAGCCGCTGGGGGTGATCGGCACCGTCGCCGTGCCGGTGGCTCTCTTCGTGATCCTGGGACGTCTCTTCGCCGGCGATGCCCAGCGCTCGCCGGCGGCCGAGCGCTGGACCACGATCAGCCTGCCGATCCTGGTGGTCCTCTTCGTGGCCCTGGGTGCGGTGCTCTCCCTGACCGCCATCATCTCGATCTACCGCGAGGGCGGCATCCTGAAACGGCTCAAGGCCACGCCGCTCCACCCCCTGACCATCCTCGGCACCCACGTGGCGGTCAAGCTGGTGCTGAGCGCCGCCACCCTGGCGCTGCTGGTCCTGGCCGGCAGGCGGCTCTACTCGGGAGAGCTCCACGTGCCCTGGGCGAGCTTCGGAGTCGCGGTGCTCGTCGCCACCTTGAGCATCCTCTCCATCGGCTTCGTCCTCGCCTCGGTCATCCCCACCGCGCGCTTCGCCCAGCCCATCGGCAGCGTGCTCCTCTACGTGATGCTGGGCCTCTCGGGCGCCTTCGTCCCGGTGGCGTCCTTCCCGCCGGGTCTCCAGGCGGTGGCCTGGGCGCTGCCCCTGACCCACGCCGTCTCGCTGCTCGAGGGCATCTGGACGGGCGGGGCCTGGGGGGAGCAGTGGATCCACGTCGCCGCCCTGGTCGCAAACCTCGCCGCGTGCAGCTTCCTGGCCTCGAAGCTCTTCCGGTGGGAGTGACCAACGGCCGTGTAGATATCGACACAATTCGATTTGTGGACTTCGAGATCGCCTGATATCTTCTCTCCTATCTGGACAATTCACCTGCGGCGCGAGCCGCGAGAACCAACGGAGAGAGGAATGAAGAGAAGGATTCTGGTGGGTCTTTCCGTGGCCGCCCTGATGGCCACGCTTCCGACGCTCCCGACGCCCGCCCGGGCGGACGTCGAGAGCGACCTGCACGCGCTGATGGTGCAAGCCAACTCCGCCCTGGAGGAGCTCGGCTACGACATCCGCCTCGAGATGATCGAGTACTACACGAGGCGGGACGAGCAGGGGAACACGGTCTTCTTCAGCAACGTGGGCAACAAGCAGCTGGCCTTCGACTTCGTCCCCGGCGATCCGCGTCGGGTGGGCTGGTCGGGACCGGTGGGCCCCGGCGACGACATCACCTGGGCCACCGACGGCTCGGCCGGTGACGGCGACGCCGGATTCGGCATCGGCATCGCGGCGACGCAGACCGCCGTCTCCAGCGCCATGGCGACCTGGCAGAACGTCACCTGCTCTACCCTGCCGCTGACCGCGGTGGCCACCGGCGGCCTGGACATCGGCTTCCTCGAGTTCCTGCTCGGCGGCGACAGCCTGCCGGTGATCGCCGCGGACGTCGTCCACGGGGGCTGGGGGACGGCCGTGGACGCCCTCCTTCCGCCGCCCATCATCGCGGCGGCCTTCACCTTCTTCTTCTCCCCGGGCACCGACATCGACAACAACGGCAAGATCGACGCCGCCCTGCGGGAGATCTACTACACCCGCAACTTCCCCTGGGCGATCAACGGCAACATCGACGTCGAGACGGTGGCCCTGCACGAGGCCGGCCACGGCCTGAGCCAGGCGCACTTCGGCAAGCTGTTCCGGACCACCGCCAACGGCCGGTTCCACTTCGCGCCGCGCGCGGTGATGAACGCCGGCTACACCGGGGTGCAGCAGAGCCTGGCGGGGACCGATCGGGCCGGGCACTGCAGCAACTGGGGGAGCTGGCCCAACAACTAGCGCTCTCGATCCGTCGGGATCCGACGGCCGGCGGCGGCCGCCGCCGGCCTTTCTCTCTCCCCCCGGCGCACCCACCCCGCCGAGCCCACCCCCCCACGCGGACCCACCGCCCCGGGGGAGGTGGCGCGCCGGAAGGCCCCCATGCCAGCGTCACGGGGGAGGCACCCGTGGCCCTCGGGCAGCGCATCATCGAGCCGTTCCGCATCAAGACCGTCGAGCCGCTGCGGCTGACCACCCGCGACGAGCGGCGCGGGATTCTCGAGCGCGCCGCCTGGAACCTCTTCCGCATCCCGGCGGCGCAGATCCTGATCGATCTGCTGACCGACTCGGGCACCGGGGCGATGTCCTCCGCGCAGTGGGCCGCCCTGATGCGCGGCGACGAGTCCTACGCCGGCGCCGACTCCTGGTACCGATTCCGGCGGCGGGTGGTGGAGCTGACCGGCTTCGAGCACGTCGTCCCCACCCACCAGGGGCGCGCCGCCGAGCGCATCCTCTTCACCTGCCTGGGAGTGGCGGGCAAGGTGGTTGTGAGCAACACCCACTTCGACACCACCCGCGCCAACGCCGAGTTCCAGGGCGCCAAGGCGGTGGACGTGCCCATCCCGGAGGCCCTGCGCCCGGAGATCGACCACCCCTTCAAGGGCAACTTCGACCTCGAGGCCCTGGAGCGGGTGCTCGACGGCGCGGAGGGCGAGCCGGCGTGCGTGATCGCCACGATCACCAACAACTCCGGGGGCGGGCAGCCGGCCTCGCTGGCCAACCTGCGCGCCGCCCGCGACCTGGCTCGCGCCCGCGGCGTGCCCTTCTACCTGGACGCCTGCCGCTTCGCCGAGAACTCCTACTTCGTGAAGCTCCGCGAGCCCGGTCATGCCGACCACTCCGTGGAGCGGATCGCGCGGGAGACCTTCGCCCTGGCCGACGGCGCCACCTTCAGCGCCAAGAAGGACGGTCTGGCCAACATCGGCGGCTTCCTGGCCACCAACGACGATCACCTGGCCCGGCAGGAGGAGGAGCTGCTGATCCTGACCGAGGGCTTCCCCACCTACGGCGGACTGGCGGGCCGCGATCTCGAAGCCATCGCCGTGGGCCTCGAAGAGGTGGTACAGGAGGACTACCTGCGCTACCGGCTGGCCTCGGTGCGCTACCTGGGCGAGGGGCTGGAGGCGCGCGGTCTGCCGATCATCCGGCCGCCGGGCGGTCACGCCATCTACCTCGACGCCGGCTCGCTGCTGCCCCGGGTGGCCCCGACCGCTTTCCCCGGGCAGGCCCTCGCCGCGGCCTTCTACCTGGAGGGTGGGGTGCGCGGAGTCGAGATCGGCACCCTGATGTTCGGCGGCCCCGACCCGGCCACCGGCGGCGAGCGGGTGGCGCCGCTGGAGCTGCTCCGGCTCGCCCTGCCGCGCCGGGTCTACACCAAGAGCCAGATCGACTACGTCCTCGACGTCGCCGAGGAGGTGGTGCGGCGGCGCGACACCCTCACCGGCTTCCGGATCGTCGAGCAGCCGGCCCACCTGCGTCACTTCACCGCCCGCCTGGCCCCCCTCTGAGGCCACCCCGGCGGCCGCGCCGGTCTGCTACCCTCCTCGGCGACAAACGCACCGGAGGAGGAGACCATGCGCACCCGTACCGCCGTCGCCCTGCCCCTGGCCGCCCTGCTCGCCCTGTCGGCCGCCGGGCAGGCGCCCGAGGTCACCTACAAGTCCACCGAGCTCGCGCCCGGGCTCTACATGCTGGAGGGGGTCGGCGGGTTCGCCGGCGGCAACCTCGGCCTGATGGTCGGCGAGGACGAGGTGGTGCTGATCGACGACGGGCTGCCGCCGCTGATCGACAAGGTGAGGGCGGCGGTCGCCGAGCTCACCGACGAGGAGATCGACTACCTGGTCAACACCCACGTGCACGGCGACCACATCGGCGGCAACGAAGCCCTGGGCGAGGCCGGCACCACGATCTTCGCCCACCACAACCTGAGGCGTCGTCTCGTCGAGCAGGGGATCTCCACCCCCAGCGGCTTCGTGCCGGCACCCGAGGAGGCCCTGCCGGTGGTCACCTTCGCCGACTCGGTCACCTTCCACCTGGATGACCGGGAGGCCTTCGTCTTCCACGTCGCCGACGCCCACACCGACGGGGATGCCGCCATCCACTTCCGCGACGACAACGTGATCCACGCCGGCGACCTCTTCTTCAACGGCCTCTTCCCCTTCGTCGACCTCGACACCGGGGGCTCGGTGGAGGGGTACCTGGCCGGCCAGCGACGGCTGCTGGAGCTGTCCGACGCCGACACCCGCATCATCCCGGGCCACGGGCCGCTGGCCGGACGCGCCGAGCTCCAGGCGGCCGTGGACATGCTGGCCGACTCGCTGGAGCGGGTCCGGGCCCTGGTGGACGCGGGGCGCTCGGAAGAGGAGATCCTGGCCGAGAACCCCCTCGCCGACTACCACGACGACTGGAACTGGGGCTTCATCACCACCGAGCGGATGACCCGCACCCTCTACCGGTCGCTGACGGCCGAGTAGACGTGCAGCGGGGCCCGACGTGCTAGATTGGGCGCCGGAGGCCTCATGAGCTCACCCCCTCGGCGATGCGGCGCCCGGCGGCGAGTGGCGGCCTGGGCGCTCCTGGCCGCGGCTGCCCTTCCGGCGGCGTCGGCGTCCAACAAGGTGTTCGACCGCACCGGGGTCGTCGAGGTCCTGCTTCCCGTCCAGGTCGTGGACCGCCACGGCCAGCCGGTGCGCGGGCTCGCTCCCGAGGACTTCGAGATCCTCGACGGACGCAAGACCCGGCCGGTGGCCGGCTTCCAGACGATCGACCTCGACCTGCTGGAGCCCGACCCCGGTCGCTTCTGGGACGACGGCAGCGTGCCGGCGGCGGGGCGCCGCCACTTCCTGCTGATCTTCGACCTCACCTTCTCGCGCCCCTCGACCCTGCTCCAGGCGCGTCAGATGGCCCGGCGCTTCGTGCTCGAGGATCTGCACCCCACCGACCTGGTGGCCGTGGGCACCCACTCGGTGGACCGGGGCGCGCGGGTCCTGAGGGCCTTCACCGCCGACCGCGGTCAGGCGGCGCGGGCCATCGACGCGGTCGGCGGGCCCCGCCAGGCCACGGCGCCCGGCGACGATCCGCTGGCCATGAAGCTCAACCCCGTCGAGCAGGAGAGCGTCGAGCCGGGAGCCGGGCCGCCCGGCGACATCCGCAGCGACACCTTCAGCCGCGACCGCACCAACGATCTCTCCTACTGGGTCCTGGACCAGGAGCGCTCCAAGTCCGAGGAGGCGCTCTCGGCCGGCCGCATCTCCTCCTGGGCCGCCTCGCTCGCCGAGCTGGGAGAGATGCTCGACAGCCTGAAGGGCAAGAAGCACCTGCTCTACTTCTCGGAGGGTTTCGACGGCCAGCTCCTCTTCGGCCGCGAGCTCTCCGCTCTCGAGCCCGGCAACGGCGAGGAGGCCCGCAACCTGCTCATGCAGCGGCACTGGTCGATGCACACCGACGACCGCTACGGCGACGCCAGCCGGCTGGCGGACGTGGACGAGATGATCGACTCCCTGCGGCGGGCCGACTGCGTCCTCCACGCGGTGGACATCTCGGGGCTGCGGGGCCAGGACGGAGGCGGCGAGCGGTCCCGTCAGGGGCGCCGCCACACCCTCTTCTACATTACCCGCGAGAGCGGCGGCGAGCTGATCTCCGACACCAACGAGCTGCGCGAGTCGCTCGGCGGCCTGCTGGAGCGGACGGCGCTGACCTACCTCCTGACCTTCCGCATCGACGACGTGCCCGCGGACGGCTCCTACCATTCCCTGAAGGTCCGCGCCCGGCTGCCCGACGGCGGCCGGGTGGCGACCCGCTCGGGCTACCGCGCGCCGCTCCCCCTGCCCGATCTGCACCCGCTGGAGCGCGACCTGCTCACCTCACAGGCCATCGCCAGCGGCGGCTCGGTGGACGACGTGGCTCTCGAGGTGGTGGCCGCCGCCTTCCCGGCGGGCCCCGGCTCCGCGTACGTGCCGGTGGTGGTCGAGGTCTCGGGCGCGTCGCTGCTGGCCGGCCAGAAGAGCCCCCGGGTGCCCGTCGAGCTCTACGTCTACGTCACCGACCCCCAGGGCGAGATTCGCGATTTCTTCAGCGAGATCGTCAGCCTGGATGTCGGCCGCGACCGGCGCCGCTTCGAGGAGCGCGGGGTCAAGTTCTACGGCGACCTCGACCTGCGGCCGGGCGACTACCTCGTCCGGGTGCTGGTCCGTCACGGTGACAGCGGCCGCTTCGGGCTCGAGACCCGGCGTCTGGCGGTGCCCGACTTCCATCCGTCCGGCCCGGTCCTCCTGCCGCCGTTCTTCCTGGACGGGGCCGGCGACGGCTGGGTCCTGGTTCGCGAGAAGGCCGAGGAGGGAACCGGCGACGCCGTGGTCTACCCCTTCACCCTCTCCGGCGTGCCCTTCATCCCGGCGGCGCGGCCCCACCTCGACCCGAATGCCAGCGTCCGTCTCTGTCTGGTGGCCTACCACCTCGGCGCCGGCGAGATCGAGGTCCACGCCACGGTCCTGGACGAGCAGGGCGCCCGGGTGGCGACCGAGCCGGAGCTGGCGGTGGAGCGCACCGTGACCGGCATCCGCGGCCTCGACAAGCTGGCCGCCACCTTCGCGCCGCGTGGCCTCGAGGCCGGCGACTATCTGCTCCAGGTGGCGGTCACCGACCCGGCCTCGGGCTGGACCGAGGTGGCCACAGCCCCCTTCGCCATCGGCGACTGAGCCGCTCCCGGGGCGTCGGGTCGGGGGCTCAGCCGTCGTCCGGCGGCGTTCGCGTCCGCTCGAGCATCGCGCGGCCGTGCGGGATGCCCGGATGGTCCGGGTCGATCTTCTCCGCCTCGTCGAAGCTCGCCGCGGCGCCGTCGGCGTCGCCGGCCTGCAGGAGCGCCATTCCCAGAAAGACCCGGATGTCGGCCGACTGCGGGTGGATCTCCAGACCGCCGCGCAGCACCTCGAGCGCGGCATCGAGCCTTCCGGCCTCGAAGGCGGCCTGCGCCAGGTCGGTGAAGGTCCCCGCACGGAAGTCGTAGACCCCGGCGTCCTCGTACTCCGCCCGCAGCTCGCGGTATCGGGCCAGAGCCGCGTCCACCCCGTCCGACAGCGCCGTCTGGGCCAGGACCCAGGCCAGCTTCTGCGGCGGCTTCGACTGGCCGCGGTGGCAGGTGAAGCAGGAGACGGTCTGACGCTCCGGGGTCTCCCCTTCTCCACCCTCGTCCCAGCGGCCGACGAACTGACCGTTGACGACCCGCGTCATCTCCAGCATGACCCGCGCGGCCCGCTTCGTCTGCTTCTCGTCGCTGGCGAAGTCCATGCCCACGAGGTTGTCGGGGCCGACGTGGCAGTGGTTGCACCGTACCCCGAGGCTCTGCGCCCACCCGCGCATGATGCCCACCAGCTCGCGCTTCTGGATCTCCGGGTCCAGGAGCTTCAGGTTGGTGAACTCGTCCGGTATCTGGGCGCCGGTCGGAGCCGGCGCAGACAGCAGGCAGGTCGCGGCGCACGAGATCAGCGCGAGGCGCACTCTGGATGGGGACATCTCTTCCTCCTAGCCGACCTTACGTAGGGGAGGAGCGGCGGGTTTTCTTGGAGGCTGCGGTGCGGTCAGCCGGAGGCGGCCGCGCCCTCGACGCCCTCCAGGAGCCGATCCAGCGCCTCGCGATCCAGATATCGGCCGGCGCGCACCACCCCGGCGATCGCGCGGGTCGCCCCGATGCGCTCGAGAGGGTTCTCGTCCAGGAGCACCAGATCGGCCGCCCGCCCCTCTTCCACCGCGCCCGTCTCGCCGTCGAGTCCCAGCAGCGCCGCCGCCCCGACCGTCGCCGCGCGCAGCGCCTGGCCGGGGGTGAGCCCGGCCTGGACCAGCAGCTCCAGCTCGTCGTGCAGGCTGAAGCCGGGCACGCCGAAGAGCACCCCGGTGTCGGTTCCGGCGCCGAGGGGCACCCCGGCGTCCGCCATCCTGGCCACCAGGTCCAGGTAGAGGGGCCACTCCTCCCGCGCGGACGCCTGCCGCGCGGGCGGAGCGCCCTCGATCCGCCGGCGGCGGGCCGCCTGGAGCTCCTCCCGCGCGACCGGCGGGAGGTAGCGCAGCCGGCTCTCGTCGGCGTGGGCGGGATCCTCCGGGAACGCCTTGCCGCGCAGCAGCACCAGGGTCGGCACCTGCCAGGTCGAGTGGGCGGCGAAGACCTCGAGGAGCTCGCCGCAGCCGCCGGCCTCCCCGCACCGCGGGTCGATCCGGGCGGGCTCCGGCTGACCGTTCGCCAGGTGCTCGATGGACCGTTGCCCCGCCCGCGCCGCCTCCTCGGGGCTGACCCGGCCCGAGGAGTGTCCGGCGAAGGACAGACCGAGCCGGGTGGCCTCGTCGGCGGCGGCGAAGTAGGCCTCGCGGGAAAGCATGGTGTAGACCTTGACGAAGGCGAAGCCCTGCCGGTCGATGCCGCGCACGGCCGCCCGCGCCTCGGCCGCGTCCGCCACGGCGACCGACACCTCCGGGTGAATCGGGGGCTGCCCGTCCAGAATGGGCCCGGCGGCGACGATCCGGGGTCCCAGGAGCTCCCCCGACTCGATCTGCGCCGGCCAGGCCGAGGCCAGCCGCGGCAGGCCGCCCATGTCCCGCACCCCGGTCACCCCGTGGGCCACGAACAGCGGCAGGAAGGTGTCGGCCAGCGCGTCGTCCCAGAGGGTGTGGACGTGGAGGTCCCAGAGCCCGGGCACCAGGTACCGACCTTCGCCCGCGACCACCCGGCTCGCCCGGCGGGCGTCGATCTCCCCGGCGGGGGCCACCGCCACGATCCGGCCCTCCCGGACCAGGACGGGGGCCGGGGGCCGCAGCTCTCCGGCCGCCACGTCCACCACCCGCACGTCGACCAGGGCCAGATCGGC
>JAWWBN010000045.1:0-20012 GCA_033720955.1 Thermoanaerobaculia bacterium
CCGCCTCTCCCCTCTCCGGCCCGGTGCGGGTCGTGGCCGCCGAATCGGCGAGCCGGGGCGCCCGCCCGGGAGAGGGCCAGACCCGCATCGACGCCGCCCTCGCAGCGGACCCCGGGCGGGAGGCGCGGCGGCGGCTGGCGGCGCGGGGCTGGGACGTGGCGGTGGCGGCGGGGGAGCGCGAGCTGCTCGAGCGCGTCGGCCGCCGTCTTCTGGTGGACGAGCCCCTCCTCGCCTCCGAGGTGCGGGCCGTGGAGCTCTTCCGGCGGTCCGACGGGCGGATTCCCTGGAGCGACCTCCTGACTGCCGGAGAGCTGGCGCGACGGGCCGAGAACCTGCTGGCGGTGGGGCTGCCCGACAGCGCAGCGGAGATGCTGCGCGAGATCCCCGAGACCGCCCGCGACATGGGGTGGGAGCTGCACTACGCCGAGGCCCTGATCGCCGCCCACCGCGGCGCCGAGGCCCTGGCCCGTCTCGAGGGTCTCGGCGGCTCCCTGCGGGGCGCCGAGGCCGCCGAGGCCGAGTGGCTGGCGGCGAGAGCGGCGCTCGACGCCGCCGAGCTCAGGCGGGGACGGCGCAACCTGGGGCGGCGCGAGCGCGAGGAGATGGCGGCCGGCGCGCGGCGTCTGCTGGCCAGCGTGGCGGCCCGGGTGCCCTCCGGACCCGTGCCGGCGGCCGCCCGGGCACTGCTGCTCGCGGAGCTGGTGGAGGAGGACGAGGTGGAGGCCGTCCTGACGACGGCGCGCGAGCTGGCCGCCGAGGAGCCCGCCAGCTATGCCGGCGCCTCGGCTCTCTGGCGGCTGGGCTGGCGTCGCCTCGAGCGCGGCGACGCCGACGCCGCTCTCGCCCTCTTCGGGGAGCTGGAGAGCCTCTTTCCGGAGAGCAGCCTGCGGCGGGCGGCCACCTACTGGACCGCTCGCGCCCTCGAGCAGGCGGGCAGGGCGGAGGAGTCGGCGGAGGTCTTCGGCGAGATCGCGGCCAGCCGCGCGGGCGACTTCTACCGCCGGCAGGCGGAGATGCGATCGGCGTCGCCCGTCGTGCTCGGCCCGGAGACGGCGGTTGAGCCGTGGCCGCGGGACAGCCGCCTCGAGAGAGCGGAGCTCCTGAGCGACCTCGGTCTCGACCGCCTCGCCCTGACGGAGCTCGACGCGCTGGGCGAGGGGGTCGAGTACCGGCCACGCTTCGCGCTCCGCGCCCGCATCCTCGCGCGGCAGGGCGAGCCGCGCTCCAGCATCCAGATGATCCGCCGGGCCTTTCCGCAGCTCGGCACGGATCGGCAGTACAGCGCGCCGCCCGAGGCGCTGCGCCTCTACTACCCGCTCGAGTTCGAGGAGGTGATCCGCGAGCAGGCCGAGGGGCAGGCCCTGGCCCCGGCCCTGGTGCTGGCGATGATCCGCCAGGAGAGCGCCTTCGACGCCGGCGCCCGCAGCTCCGCCGGGGCCCGCGGCCTCATGCAGCTCCTGCCCAGCACCGGGCGCGAGCTGGCTCGCCGGTTCGGTCTTCCCTTCCACGACGCCCGGCTCGGCGAGCCCGATTTCAGCGTCCGTCTGGGAACGGCCTACTTCCGCCAGGTGCTGGAGATGTTCGACCGGTCCGAGGAGCTCGCCCTCGCCGGCTACAACGCAGGCCCCTACAGGATCCGCCGGCTGTGGCGGCGAGCCGGGCGCGACCCCGAGATCGACCGCTTCGTGGAGGGCCTGCCGCTCGCCGAGACCCGCTCGTACGTCAAGCGGGTGATCCTCTTCTCGGACAGCTACACCCAGCTCTACGGCTGATCCCGGCCCCGAGGACGGCCTCGCTGCCGGTGATATAGTCGGACACCCCGATGGAGGGGTTTTGGGTCCATAGCTCAGCGGTCAGAGCATCCGGCTCATAACCGGCAGGTCCCTGGTTCAAATCCAGGTGGACCCACGGAGGGAGAGGACCACGGACACCCGGCGACGACACCTGGACGAGCGGAAACGAGTTTCGGGCGGGGTGTCTCAACCGGGGCACCCCGCTTCCGTTTCCCAGGGAAAACGCGGCGACAGCCATGAGGGGGAGCTTCACTGAATGACCCGGCACCTTGACACGATCGTGGAGCTGCAGGAGGCCCTCGACGAGCGACGGCTCGCAGAAGAGCGGCTGAGCGGCATCCCGGACTGGATGCGCGAGCTGCACGACGAGCACTCCGAGAAGAGCGAGGAGATCGAAGCCCTCGAGCAGGAGGCCGAGACCGCGTTGCTGGAGCACCGGGCCGCGGCCGGCGAGGTCAGCGACCTGCAGCAGAAGCGGGCCCACTACCAGGAACAGATCAGCCAGGTCCGCAACCAGCGGGAGTACGGCGCCCTGCTGCACGAGATCGACGCCGCCAAGGAGACGGCCAGGCGGTACGAGGAGCAGGGTCTGGCCGCCCTCGAGCGGCACGAGGAGGCCCGGGAGAGAGCGGCATCGCTGCGCGACGACTTCGCCGAGCTCGACCAGCGCTACTCCACGGAGCTCGACAAGTGGGAGGCCGAGAAGCCGTCCGTGACCGAGCAGATCGAAAAGCTCGACGGCCGGATCGAGGCGCTCAAGGAGAGGCTTCCCAAGCCGATTCTGATCGCCTTCGAACGGATCTTCGAGCGCTACCAGGGCTCGGCGCTCACCGAGGTGATGGCGACCGAGCAGATGGGCAAGAAGCCGAAGATCTACCACTGCGCCACCTGCAACTACCGGGTCCGCCCCCAGGCGGTGGTCGAGATCGTCAACCAGGGCAGGATCGTCACCTGCGACAGTTGCAAGAAGATCCTCTACCTGCCGGGGGAGACGAGCTGAGGCGAGGTTCGGGCTCCGCCCGGCCGACCCGGTAGCCGTCGTGGCCGAGACCGCCCGCGCCTGGATCGACGGCGCCGCCCGCGGAAACCCGGGGGAGGCCGGCTTCGGCGTGCGTCTCCTGCTCGACGGCGAGGAGCACGAGATCGTCGGCTTCCTGGGGGTGACCACCAACAACGTCGCCGAGTACGCCGCCCTGGTGGCCCTCCTCACCTACTGCCAGCGGCGCGGCGTCCGCGACCTCGAGGTCCGGAGCGACAGCCAGCTCCTGGTGCGCCAGGTGCTGGGCGAGTACCGGGTCAAGGCGGCGCACCTGGTGCCCATCTTCCTGCGCGTCCTGCAGCTCAAGCGCCAGATCCCCCGCTTTCGGATCGAGCACGTGCGGCGGGAGGGCAACAAGGAGGCCGACCGGCTCGCCAACCGGGCCGTGGACGAGCGGGTGCCGCCCCCCGACTGGCTCGAGCTCGAGCCCTCCTGAGGCCGTGCCGATGACCGGGTCCGTCCTCGACCGCTACCGCGTCATCCGGGACGAGATCGCCGCCGCCTGCTCTCGCGCCGGGCGGGCCGAGAGCGAGGTCGTCGTGATCGGCGCGGCCAAGCGCCAGCCGCGCGACAGGGTGCTCGCGGCGTGGGATGCGGGCCTGCGCCACTTCGGAGACAACCGCGTGCAGGAGGCCGAGGCGCTGGCGGAGGTGCTCCCGCCCGGGGCGGTCCGGCACCTGATCGGGCCGCTGCAGTCCAACAAGGCGAAGCGCGCCGCGGCCCTCTTCGACGCCGTCCACTCGGTGGACCGGCTCAAGATCGCCCGCGCGCTCGACCGCCACGCCGCCGAGGCCGGCCGCCGGATCGAGGCCTTCCTGGAGGTGAACCTGGGCGGCGAGGAGACGAAGCACGGCTTCCCTCCCCACGGACTGCCCGCGAGGGTCGAGCCGCTCGCCGAGCTCGAGTCGCTCTACGTCGTCGGTCTGATGGCGATCCCGCCCCAGGAGAGCGACCCGGAGCGGGCCCGTCTCTGGTTCCGAAGGCTGCGGGAGCTGCGGGATGAGCTGTTCGCCCTGCCCCCCTGGGCCGGGCGGCCGGGCCGGCTCTCCATGGGGATGAGCGCCGACTTCGCGGTCGCCATCGAGGAGGGGGCCACCCACGTGCGCATCGGCACCGCCCTGTTCGGGCCGCGTCCCTCGTAGAAGGATGAGCGAGCTCCTGATCCACGATCTGGGCGAGGTGGCGACGCCGGTCGGACGCACCCCGGCCGGGGGCGTCGAGCAGGGTCGGGTCCGGCGTCTCCCCGGTGCCGAGGTGGTCTGCCGTGACGGCGAGATCGTCTTCGTCGGCGACCCCGCGGAGCGCCGCCGGGCGCTCGGCGAGCTGCCCCGGGCGGAGCGTCTGGACGGCCGCGGGGGAACCCTGATCCCCGGCCTCGTGGACCCGCACACCCACCTGCCCTGGGCGGGCAGCCGGGAGGACGAGTTCGCCCGCCGGCTGGCCGGCGCCACCTACCAGGAGATCGCTGCCGAAGGAGGCGGCATCCTCGCCACGGTGCGATCGACCCGCGAGGCGACGGTCGAGGAGCTCGCGCGCCGGGTCGCGGGGCGGCTGGACCGGATGCTGGCGTGGGGCACCACCACCGCGGAGGCCAAGAGCGGCTACGGGCTCTCCACCGCCGACGAGCTCAAGCAGCTCCGGGCCATCCGCGCCGCGGCATCGCAGCATCCGGTGGACCTGGTCCCCACCCTGCTGGCGGCGCACGAGGTGCCGCCCGAGCACCGGGACGACCGGGACCGCTATCTGGACCTGGTCTGCCAGGAGATCGTCCCCGCCGTCGCCGAGGCCGGTCTGGCGCGCTTCTCGGACGTCTTCTGCGAGAAGGGCGTCTTCTCCGCCGCGGAGTCGCGCCGGGTGCTCACCGCCGCCGCCGGCCACGGCCTCTCTCCCCGTCTCCACGCCGACGAGTTCGTGGACTCGGGGGGCGCGGAGCTGGCCGCCGAGCTGGGCGCCCTCTCGGCCGACCACCTGGTCGCCGTCTCCGACCGCGGCATCGAGGCGCTGGCGGAGGCCGGCGTGACCGCGGTGCTGCTGCCAGGCACCAGCTTCTTCCTGATGAAGCACCGCTACGCGCCGGCGCGGCGGCTGATCGAGGCGGGGGTGCCGGTGGCCCTGGCCACGGATTGCAACCCCGGCTCCTCCCATACCGAGTCGCTGCCGATGATCGTGGTGCTGGCGGTCTACGAGCTGGGCCTGTCGATCGAGGAGGCGCTGACCGCGGCGACCCTGAACGCCGCTTGCAGCCTGGGCCTGGGCGAGCGGATCGGCACGGTGGAGCCGGGCAAGAGCGCCGACCTGGCCCTGCTGGAAGGCCCCAACCTCCTCCACCTGGCCTACCACTACGGCGTCAACCCGGTGACGGCGGTGGTGAAGCGGGGGCGGATCGCCCACCGCACGACGCCGGGCTAGCGCCCGCGACCCTCTGCCTCGCCGGGGAGCGCGAACGGGCGCGAGCTAGGTTGGCCGCACCTCGGCCGACACCGGTAGATGGGCCACGCCGGCGAAGCGGCTGGCGTCGCCGGGGATCACCTGGAAGGCGGCGGCGTTGTCGATCCAGTCGTGGTTGCCCGAGAGGTGGCCGGTGGGCGAGTGGACGGCCACCGTCAGGGAGTAGTGGCCGTACCCGAGCTCCAGCCGGGTGGCGAAGCGCGCCTCCGCCCGCTCGCCGGCGCGGCCCGGCGGCATCTCGACTCCGAGGTGGTGGGTGTTCGAGCCGAAGATCTCGTTGCCGAGCCGGTCGCGGATCAGGATCCCCACCGTGTAGTCGTCCACTTCCTCGTGGAACTCGAGACCGACCACGAAGGTGGCCGGCTCGCCGGTGG
This sequence comes from Thermoanaerobaculia bacterium, assembly GCA_033720955.1. GTDB lineage: Bacteria > Acidobacteriota > Thermoanaerobaculia > Multivoradales > JAHEKO01 > JAWWBN01. The sequence continues at coordinate 5,655 of JAWWBN010000045.1, forward strand.
CGAAGGAGGCGGCCCGGCGTCCCTCCTCGTCGACGAGCTCCACCGCGGAGATGGTGATGCGGCCGTCGCCCGAGCGTGTCGCCAGCCGGCCCCCTTCGTCCGCCGCGACCTGCCGGATCGAGGCCTCCTTCTCGCGCCGCGCGATCATGGCGTTGTAGTAGTCCAGCACCGCCTCGGCGGGGCCCTCGCGGACGAGCAGCCCGCCGTCCAGCAGCAAGGCGCGGTCGCAGAGGGTCTTGACGGCCGCCGGGTCGTGGGAGACGAACAGCATGGTGGTGCCCGCCTCCTTGAACTCGCGAATCCGGCGGATGCACTTGTGCTGGAAGTAGGCGTCGCCCACGGACAGCGCTTCGTCCACGATCAGGATGTCGGGCCGGCGCGTGGTCGCCACGGCGAAGCCGAGCCGCATCTGCATGCCGCTCGAGTAGGTCCGCAGCGGCTGTCCCATGAAATCGCCGAGCTCGGAGAAGCGGGTGATCTCCGGCAGATACTCCTCCGCGTGGCGCTCGTCGAAGCCCTGAAGCTGCAGCGCCATGCGGGCGTTCTGGCGGCCGTTGAAGTCGGGGTGGAAGCCCATCCCCAGCTCCAGAAGAGCGGCGACCCGGCCCTCCACGCGGAACTCGCCGCAGCTCGGCCGGGTGGTTCCGACGATCAGCTTGAGGAGAGTCGACTTCCCGGCGCCGTTCTGGCCGACGATCCCCACCCCCTCCCCCGGCGCCACCTCGAAGCTGACCTGCCGCAGCGCCCAGAGCTCCTCGTGACCGTGGTAGCGCCCGGCCGTGAGCCACTCCGTCAGCCGTCGCCAGTGGCTCCGGTAGCGCTTGTACTTCTTGCCCAGCTCGCGGGCCTCGATCCTGCCGCTCACAGCTCGTCCACCATCTCGGGCGACAGCCTGCGGAAAGCGAAGAGACCCAGGGCCAGAAGGGCGGCCGCCATCAGGGCGGGGTAGCGCATCTGCTCCCAGCCGGGCCAGACGCCCTCGAGCACGATCCGCTGGTAGGCCAGAAAGAGCGGCGTCAGCGGGTTCCAGGCGATCACCTCGCGCGCCCCCTCGGGAAGGATGCCCAGCGGGTAGACGATCGGGGTGGACCAGAACCAGAGGTTGATCAGCACCGCCCAGAGCTGGCCGATGTCACGGAAGAAGACGTGCAGAGTCCCGAGCAGGATCCCCAGCCCCACCGCGAATCCCTGCTGCACCAGCAGCAGCGGCAGGAAGGCCACGATCGCCGCCCCGGGGAACCGTCCCAACGCCAGGAGGACCAGGACGAAGATCACGGCGACAAAGAGGAAGTTCAGCGCCGCGCCGGCGAGGACGATCACCGGCAGGGTGATCCTCGGGAAGGCCATCTTCTTGAGCAGGTTGCCGTACTCCACGAAGACGGTCTGGCAGCCTCCCACCACCTCCGCGAAGAAGGTCCAGACCAGGATGCCGGTGCACAGAAAGAGGCCGTAGCTGAGCGAGTCGTCGGGCATCGCCCCCGGCAGCTTGCCCCGCATCACGGCCGAGAAGACCAGCAGGTAGATGGCGATCATCGCCATGGGACCCAGCACCGCCCACGAGCCTCCCAGCAGCGAGCCGCGATACCGGCTGAGGAACTGGCGGCCCACCATGCCGATGACGAAACGGCGGTAGACCCAGAGCGCCTGGGCCATCCCCAGGGGCCCGCTGCGGGTGACCTGCTGGAACATCAGTCGATCAATCTAGGGCGGCGGCGGCCGGTTGGCAAGCCGCGGGCTAATGCGGACGCGCCAGCGCCACCTCCGAGACCAGGTCCAGGATCCCCTCGCCGTGGCTCAGGTGCGCCCGATCGTTCTCCAGCACGAAGGTGAGCTCGACCTTCGACTCCGCCGCCAGCGGCTCGAGGGCCTGGGCGAGGACCTCGGGAAGCTGATCCAGGCTGTACGCCCACACCTCCATGGGGAGGATCTTGACCACCACCCGGCCCCGCCGCTGCCGCGAGCCCCGCGGATTCCAGTCGAGCGCGTCGCGGCTGGAGATGCGCAGCTCGTCGGGCGCGCCCAAGAGGATCATCGCCCGTCCCCGGTCGGTGAGGCTGCCGCGGATTCCCGGCTCGCCGTAGAGGACGTCGGCGATCTCCACCCGCTCCAGGAAGGTGGCGCGGAAGCGGTTCCCCGGCTCCCGCGGCTCGGGGTCGCGCCGCGACCAGAAGAGCTCGACGAAGTTGGCCGCCTCGGCGGGTCCGCGGACGCGCCGGAGCTCCCGCAGCTCCCCCGGCTGCAGCAGCCAGCGGACCGGACCCTCGGCCCAGCGCAGGAGCTGCCGGTGGCTGCTCGGCTCCTCCGCGGCCGCCCCGCCCGGGGCCAGGGCGATCACCGCGGCCAGCGCCGCCAGCCGCCGACGCCAGCCGCCCGATCCGTCGACGGGCCGCTTGGCCAACTCCCTCTTCCTCGAGCCGTCCGACGGCGGGACCGGCCCCTGGTGGTCAGCCCCCGCCGGCGGCCCGCTTCTTGCGCTCTTCCAGCCGCCGCAGCCGGTCGAGCAGCTCCTTGCGCCGCTCCTCCACCTCGCGCTCGTAGTCCACCAGGCTGCCGCTCTCGATCACGTAGACGCGCGGGAACTTCTGGGCGTCGCCCCGCTCGTCGAACTGGATGGTGCCGGTGACGCCGGGGAAGTCCTTGATCTTGCGCATGCCCTTCCACATGTCGCTGGCGATGGGCCGCTCGAGCTCCTCGAGCGCCTTCGCCAGCACCTTCAGGGCATCGTAGCCATGCGCGGCGTAGAGGTCGGGGGAGAGGGAGAACTTGGACCGGAAGGCGCTCACGAAGGCGGCGATGTGCTCGTCGTCGCTGTCCGCCTCGAAGACCGCCTGCGTCAGGAAGACACCCTCGGCGGGCTCTCCCACCTGCTCGATGACCGCGGGGGAGGCGAAGGCCGAGGTGGTGAGGATGGTGCCCACGTATCCGCGGCGGCGCAGCTCGGAGATCATGGCGCCCACGTCCTGGGCGTAGGCGGCCACGTACACCGCCGCCGGATCGAGCGTGAGCACCCGGTCGATGAGGCCGGAGAAGTCCGCGGCTCCCGGCGGGTACTGGATGACGTCCGGCACCTGGCCGCCGTTGCGCTCGAACTCGGTCTTGAAGACCTCCTGGATGCCGCGGGCGTAGGCGTCCTCCTTGGCCAGGATGACGACGTTCTCGATCTCCAGCTTGACCGCGGCGAAGTTGCCCATGGTGGTGCCTTCGCGCTGGTCGTTGGGGAAGACGCGGTAGAAGTTCTTCGAGATCCCGGTCAGCTCGGGGCTGGAGGCCGACGGCGACACCAGGATCCGGTCGTTGCGATCGGCGACCGGCACCATGGCCAGCGCCTCGTCGGTGGTGACGCCGCCGATGATCGCCATGGCGCCGGCGCTGTAGGCCTGCGCCGCGAGCTCGGCCGCCTGGCCGGGGTCGCCCTCCGAATCGAGGATGTCCAGGGTGAGCTGGTACGGGTAGGAGGTGTCGTTCTGCAGCTCCTCGAGCGCCAGCTCCAGGCCCTTGCGGATCTCGATGCCATAGACCTCGTACTGCCCCGTGAGCGGCAGCACGGCGGCGAACTCGATCTCCTCCCCGGGGCCACAGCCGAAGCTCGTAGCGGCAACCAGACTGCAGATCGCGAGAGATCTTCTCATCGGCTCCCCCAGACCCTACCCGACGGCAAGTGCCGCGATTATCTCACCCGGATCGCCACCCCTGTCAAGCGAGGGTCACGGCCCTCAATCGAAGTCGAACGGCCGCGCCGGCCGCTCGTCCGGATTCTCCTCCGCGCGCTTCAGCGCCTCGGCGAACTTCTCCTCCAGGAGCCGTGCCCGGTCGGCCTGCGCCGCCACCTCCCTCTCGAAGACCTGCTCCGCCTCGGCCTTCTCCTCGCGCATCTGCTGGAAGAGGTCGTCGAAATCGCGTCCTCCCGCGGGAGGCCGCTCGGCGGGGCGGTGGGAGAGGACGGCTCCGGTTGCCGCGTCGATGACCAGCCGCGACGAGCAGTCGGGGCAGCGCACGGTCAGCTTCCGGCTCCCGGTCACCCCCCCATCCTACACCCGCCGCGCCGCCCCTCCGGGCCCACGCGGTAGAATGACCCGACCTGGGGGCGCCGACTTCCGCAACTCGCGCCCCCGCGCCTCGTACAAGACACCCACCCGGCACCGGTGGCGTCCTCACGCCACGACCCACCCCCGGTGGAATCCAAGGAGACCGACGTGAGACCGAGACGCAAGCAGCCGATCCCCGCTCTCTTCGCCCTGCTCGCCGCTCTGGCGGCCGGCGCCGCCACGGGCCAGGAGATCTTCCCCTACGAGGTGGCGCAGACGACCCTCGACAACGGCTTCAAGGTGGTCGCGGTGCCCTACGACAGCCCCGGGACGGTGGCCTACCTCCTGGTAGTGCGCACCGGCTCGCGCGACGAGGTCGAGCCCGGCCACAGCGGCTTCGCACACTTCTTCGAGCACATGATGTTCCGAGGCACCGAGAGCTACTCCACCGAGGAATACAACGACGTGCTCAAGGGGATGGGGGCGGACTCCAACGCCTTCACCAGCGACGACGAGACCATCTACTACATCATCGGCCCCTCCGCCCAGCTCGAGAAGATGATGGAGATCGAGTCGGACCGCTTCCGCAACCTCCAGTACAGCGAGGAGGACTTCAAGCGGGAAGCGCTGGCGGTTCTCGGCGAGTACAACAAGAACATCTCCAACCCCTTCCTGCCGATGTTCGAGAAGATGCGCGAGCTCGCCTTCGAGAAGCACACCTACGGCCACACCACGATGGGCTACCTCGAGGACATCAAGGCGATGCCCGGGTACTACGACTACAGCCTGACCTTCTTCGACCGGTACTACCGGCCCGAGAACGTCACCCTCCTGGTGGTGGGCGACGTCGAGCCGGAGGGCGTCTACGAGCTGGCGCGCAAGTACTACGGCGACTGGGAGAAGGGCTACCGGCCCCCCGAGGTGCCGGTGGAGCCGCCGCAGGGCGAGGCCAAGAGCGCTCACATCGAATGGCCGAGCCCCATCAACCCGCATCTGATGATGGGCTACCGCGCTCCGGCCTTCAGCGACTCGTCGGTGGACACGGCGGCCCTGGACATCATCAGCCAGCTCCTCTTCTCCGAGTCGGCGCCGCTCTACCAGAAGCTGGTGGTCGAGGAGCAGTGGGTGGACTCGATCGGCGGCAGCTACTCCGACCATCGCGACCCCTACCTGTTCACCGTCTTCGGCCGCATCAAGTCCGAGGAGGTGCTCCCCGAGGTGCGCGCCGCCATCGACGCCGAGATCGCCAAGCTGCAGAGCGAGCCGGTGGACGAGGAGCGGCTGGAGCGAATCAAGTCCCACCTGCGCTACCAGTTCGCCCTGGGGCTCGACAGCCCCGACTCGGTGGCTTTCACCATCGCCAACTATCTGGTCCTGACCGGCGATCCGAGCTCCGTGAACCGCGTCTACGAGCAGTACCAGAACGTCACCCCGGCCGACGTGCAGCGGATCGCCCGGGAGGTCTTCACCGAGTCCAGGCTGACCGCCGTCACGCTCACGCACCCGTCGGAGGGGACGCCCTCCGCAGGAGGTTGATCGACGCCATGACCCAACGCGCTCTCCCCCTCGTCCTCGCCGTCCTGACGGTCCTCTCCTGCGCTCCGTCGGCGCAGTCGCCGATCGAGGTGGTCACCCTTCCCAGCCCCGACTCGCCGCTGGTGGCCATCCGGCTCATGTTTCGCGTCGGCTCGATCCACGACCCCGCCGGCAAGGAGGGGCTCTCCGCCCTGACCGCCCTGATGGTCGGCGAGGCGGGCTCGGAGGCGCGGGAGTACTCGGAGCTGATCGACGCCCTCTACCCCATGGCGGCCTCCATCCAGGTGAGCAGCGACCGCGAGGTCACGGTGATCCGCGGCGAGGTGCACCGCGAGAAGCTGGCCGAGTACGTGGACCTGCTGAAGGAGGTGCTGCTCTCCCCCGGCTTGCGCGAGAAGGACTTCACCCGCAACCGGAACCAGCTCGAGACCTATCTGACCAACACCCTGCGGGCCTCGAACGACGAGCTTCTGGGCCTCGAGACGCTGCAGCAGGCGATCTTCGCCGGCCACCCCTACGGCCACGCGCCCCAGGGCTCGGTGAGCTCGCTCCAGGCGATCACGCTCGACGACGTGCGCGCCTTCTACAACGAGAACTACACCCAGTCCAACCTGATGCTGGGAGTGGCGGGCGGCTACCCCGACGGCTTCGTCGAGGAGCTGGTCGAGGCGCTCTCGGCGCTGCCCCGCGGGGAGGCGGGTCTCCTGCCGCTGCCCGAGCCGCCGGGCGTCGAGGGCCGCGACTTCCTCGTCGTCGACAAGCGCACCAACTCGGTGGGGATCCACTTCGGCTACCCGCTGCCGATCACCCGCGCCGACGACGACTACTACCCGCTCATGGTGGCCAACAGCTACCTGGGCGAGCACCGCACCTTCTTCGGCCGGCTGATGACCGAGCTCCGGGGCAAGCGGGGGCTCAACTACGGCGACTACTCGTACATCGAGTACTGGCACCTGCCGCCCTTCACCTCGAACCCGTCGCCCAGCTACCCCCGCCGCCAGCAGTACTTCTCGGTCTGGGTGCGGCCGGTGGTGCCCGACACCGCCCACTTCGCCCTGCGCAACGCCATCTACGAGGTCGACCGACTCGTCGAGCGCGGCCTGACCGAGGAGGAGTTCGCCCTCACCCGCGACTACCTCGTCAACTACTCCAAGCTCTGGGCGCGCACCCTGTCCAACCGGCTGGGCTTTCTCATGGACAGCCGCTTCTACGGCATGGACTACTACATCGACGAGATCGAGAGTCGTCTGAGCGGACTGACGGTGGAGCAGGTCAACGCGGCGGTGCGCAAGTACCTCTCGACCGACTCGTTCCAGGGGGTCTTCGTGACCGACAGGGCGGCCGACGTGGTGGCCTACCTGAAGGCGGACGAGCCCAGCCCCATGACCTACAACAGCCCGCCCGAGGCCGAGGTGGTGGAGGCCGACAAGACGATCGAGAAGCTGCCCGTTTCGGTGGACGACACGCGGATCATCCCGGTGGACCAGATGTTCGCCGACGGCGGTCTGCCGGCGCCCGAGAGCGCCGGCTCCGAGACGGCTACCGAGTAGGGCCGCGGCCCGCGGCGCCCGCGCGGATCTCCTCGAAGCGCTCCACCAGGCGGGCCCGCAGCCCGGGGTCCGTGGTGACCGAGATCGCCTCGCCGAGCAGGTCGAGGCCGCTTTCGACCTCCCCGGCCGCGAGCGCCCGGTCCGCCGAGCGGATCAGCGTCCAGCGCTCGATCTCCTCGCGGGCGGCGGCCTCGCGCTCGTCTCCGAAGGTGGCGATGGCGCCCCCGGCGAGCGCCTCCGCCTCCTCCCGGCGGTCGGCGCGCAGATACGCCTGCAGCAGATAGAAGAGGAGATCCACCCGCCCCGGCAGCCGGGCGGTGGCCCGCTCCAGCGGCGCCACGCCGTCCGCCGGCTCGAGGCCGCCCCCCAGGAGGTGCACCGCCCCCAGCATCGCCTCGGGCTCGGCGAATCCCGGGTCGAGCCGGGTGGCCAGCTCGAAGACGTCGCGCGCCTCGCGCACCACCGCGGAGCGCCCCTCCCTCCCCGCGACCGGCGCCCCGGTCTCCACCAGGCCGACCAGGTGCCGGCCGTAGAGGAGGTGGGTCAGGGCGCCGCCGCCGCCCGCCGCGATCGCCTCGCGAAAGAGGGCGTCGGCCTCTTCCAGCCTCCCCTGCCGGTCGCGGAGATGACCGAGCCCGGCCAGCGCGTCGGCGTAGCCCGGCCGGTACTCGAGGGCCAGGTCGTAGTGCCGCTCGGCCTCGGTCTCGCGCTCCATCCGGCTCAGCAGGTCTCCCAGGCCCGTCAGCAGCTCCGCGGCGTCCGCCGGTGCCGCCTCGACCCGGGGGACGCCACCCAGCGACTCCAGCGACACCACCGCCACGGGCACCTCCGAGCCCAGCAGGTACCGGCGCAGCCTCTTCTCCATCTCGTCCAGCCGCAGACCGAAGCTCTCCTCGAAGAGGGCCACCGCCGTCGGTCCGTCGGCGCCCCGCGCCAGGAAGGCGGCGAGGGCCGGCGCGGTCTCGTCGCCGCGCGAGAGCAGGTAGTGCACCAGCGCCCAGGAGACCGCGTAGAAGCGGCCCTCCTCGAGAGCCTCGTCGTCGCGGTCGCGACGCGGCGCGGCGAGCACCTCGGCGAGGCCGAGCTCGGCGTTGCGCGCCAGCCACCGTTGGTGCCGCTCCACCGGACGCCCGATCACGGCGCGCCCGCCTTCGACGGCGAAGGTGCTGTAGTACTCGGCGAGCCCTTCGTTGAACCACCGCGGCGCGCGGGGGAAGTTCTGCTGCACCAGGTAGTGCACGTACTCGTGGAGCACCACGGCGAAGGCCCCCAGGTAGCGGGGGTCGGCGTTCAGGGTGATGAAGTTGCCGTCGCGGTGGCTGAGGAACTGCCCCAGCACCAGCACCCCGCGGCGGTCGGCCGCGGTCTTGTAGGTGGAGTAGCCGTCGGCGTCGCGGAAGGCGTAGATCCGGGTGGGAGCCGACGAGGTGAGCTCGATCTCCGCCGCCAGACCGGCGAAGACGGCGCGGAAGGCCTCCAGGGTGGCGACGATCTCGGCGGTGCGCTCCGGCGCCGCCTCGGAGTGGATGCGGAAGTGCGGCGACACGGCCGTCCGCCACTCGTCCACGTGATCCGGCTGCGCCGCCGCGGCCGTCGCCGCGAGCAGAGCGACGATGCCGGCGGCCGCCAGACGGGGCCGAGAGCGAGGGCGGCGCATCACGTCGCTATCTTACGGAGGGCTTGGACGAGCCGTCCGCCGGCGCGCCGCGGCCCCCTCGCCTCAGATCGTCGGCGGAAGAGCTCCAGCGCGCACCCACCATGGGAGGCTTCCGAGAAGCCCTCAGCCCGCGAGCAGCTCCGCCGCCGTGTTGTGTGTGGTGATCAGCGTGGACACCAGGCTCCCCTCCAGGGCCGCGCGGACCACATCTCGGCGGTTCCTGCCGCCGGCGGTGACGATCACGGCGCCGTTTCTCGCGGCGGCTTTCAGACCGGAGTGATCCAGCCCGACCAGGGTGTACCTGATCTCCTGCTCCCGTCCTCGCTTCTTTATGATCACGCTTCCGATCATCCCGACCGCCGCGCCGTCATCGGGGAGCTTTTCCGGGTCGAGCCGCGTGAACCGGCGGACCGCGTCTCGCGACCAGGGGCCAGCGCTCGAGACGATGAGAGACGCCTGCTTGAGATCCTCCACGACCTGCCTGGCGTCCTCTGGAAGCTCCGGGCTGACGCGATAGCCGGCGCAGCCGAAGAAACGGCGGCCCGCCGAATAGAAGTCGGCCAGGTCCCGGGCGATGTCACTCGCTTCCCACTGCTCCTCCTCGGCGGCGACCAGTCCTATGAGCGGTGCGAACAGCACCGCCTCCCCCAGTTTGGGCGGCGTTTCGATCATCTCCTTGAGCTCTTCGACCATCCAACGCATCACCTGCCCCCAAGCAACGCCGACGATCACCCGGGAGCGGCGCGCTGCCATCTCCAACAGCCTCTGATGGAAGTAGCCAGCGCACGCATGGGCCAGGTTTCGCCCCAGTCTGTCTCCTTCTTCGTCCGAATCGCCGGCCGAGCCCACCACGACGACTTCTCTCAGCCCTTGGGAGGCGTATCTCTCCCGCACCTGCTGGGCCATGTTGACCGACCGGCCCCGTTCGTCCTGTGCCAGCTCCCGGCCAACGGTCTCGGCCCACTGACGAGCCGACTCGTAGTCGCTCACGCAAACGGCGTAGACACCGTCGAGCTGACAGGTGCGCTCCAGGAGACGGATATCGGCCTCGTGCGGATGAGCCGTCTTCGGGTCGTGGAAGAACACAATGGTGTGACAGGTGTGCTCCAAGACCTCCAGGGCAATCAGGACGTCACCGCCGTCCGGGCCGGATGCCAGGGGAAAGAGACGCTCGGCAAGACGGGAGTCGGGCTCGATCTCCAGGTTCTCCGCCAGCCCTTCCAAGAGCGATTCCAGGGGCTCCGCCTTGAGATTCCTCTCACGCTCCGGGCGATCCAGATCGTCGTCCTCGGTCAACTCCGCGAGGATACGCACCACGACTCTCTTGACCCTGGCCTTCTCGGTCCCCGCGTCGCTCATCTCGCGGAGGCGCTTTCCTCGGCTGCTCGGCTCCGAGACCAGGAGCTTGACCAGCCATCCCGTCGTTCCCGTGGCGAGGATCCGACTGAAGTCCCGAAGGTTGGTGGCTTGCTCCTTCACGAAGCGCAGCATGTCGACCTTCTTGTTGTCGTGTGAGATCAGGGCCAGCGTCTGCCGGGTCGGCTCCAGGCTTTCGAACGAGCCGCCCTTCACGTTCGGATGCCCTGCGGGGACGTTCTTCAGGTACTGGGTGCTGGCATCCGGCTTCAGAACGGGTGAGAAGGTACTCGACTCCCAGACTGCCCATCTTTCCGCACCGGCCTGCGTCGCCAGAAGGCGCACGTTCTTCGCGATACAAACCCGTTTCAGGGCACGTATCTCAGGCACGTCCGATCGAAGATCTGTCGGATCGAGGAGCAGAAACACCGCGGCGCACTCCTGCTTGGCCACCATGGCGGCGATCGCGGCTACGCCGCCCTCGGCGCCGGTCGCCATCCGAGTCACGATCTTGTGTGGGATGAGGCCGGTCTGGAGAATGGCCTCCGCGGTCCCCCGCGTCGCGTAGATCTTAAAACGTCGAAGATCGCGGGCGTGGTCTCTCACGAACCGGAGCAGGGCTCCGGAGGGATTCGTGCGCGCCTCGGCACTCGACACGAAGGCGATTGGAACTTTAGACCCCATGGCGACTCTCCAAGCTCTTTTCCCGCCGAGCGAGGGCGCTCAAGCCGAAATACCAGGCTCGATGCCAGTCCCCGAAATCGACCTCCAGGTCGATCACCGCCTCGAAAGAGGCGTCGTCATCGCGTTCCCCACTCTGCAGTGCGGGTCTGGGCACGGGAAACGCGACGGGGACCGAGCCGCAGTAGTGTCGCGTTTCGAAAAAAGAGTCGGAGGTGACCCGAAGGCGGACTTTCTTCGAGATGTCACCCAGCCGAAGCTTGTCCCTGACCCCCTGGTAGTCGGAGGGCTGCACCGAGCCGCAGAACAGCAGACCGTCTCCGTTGCCCGCCAGGGGAACGGCGTACTTCAGGCCGAGGACGATTCCCTGGCCGCGGCCGATGCTCAGGTCCTTCCGGACCTTGAAATTGACCATGCTCGTGGACTCGGAGATGGTCAGTATCGCAACTTCCGGATCCAGCGTTCGGCCCGTATTCCAAGCAGCTCGCGGAGTGGCGGCTTCCGCGGGCGCGACACGAACCTCACAAAAATCCACGCCCATCCGGTTGGAGCTGATCCTCTTCACCGAAAACCCCATGTCGATCGTGATCTCGCCACCTGGAGAGTAGAAGTCCAGGTCGGTCAACTCGAGCTTTCGGCGCTGGACGTCGAAGTCGTAGAGAGACTCGCTCCGCACGAACGGGGCCCCAGCAGACATCCTCGGCCCTCCTCCAGGTAGCGTGGTTGGGTTGTTGGAAGAGAACCAGGCTACCACGCCGAAGGAGTGAGTGCCGCTGGACCCGGAACGCGCTCTCCTAGCGTGCTCCCACTCGGCCGTCTCGCCCTACGCCCGGGCCGATCCGGCCAGGACGGGCGGGCTCTGCGCCGTCGCGCGGGCCGCCTCCCAGGCGAGCAGGGCGCGCTTGCGGTCCGTTCCCCACCGGTAGCCGCCCAGCCCCCCCGCCGACCGGATGACCCGGTGGCAGGGGATCAGGAAGGCCACCCGGTTGGCGCCCACGGCGCTGCCCACCGCCCGCACCGCGCGGGGACGGCCGACCGCCTGGGCGACGGAGGCGTAGGAGGCCACCTGGCCGGACGGGATCCTGAGCAGGGCGCGCCAGACCTGGACCTGGAAGTTGGTGCCCCGGGCGAAGAGCCGGACCCTGCCTCCGCCGAAGATCTCCCGCGCCGCCGGCTCGACCGCGGCCGGGTCCTCCACGAGGTCGGCGCCCGGCCACTGGTCGGCGAGCCAGGCCGGTCCCGCGTCGCCGTGCGGCGGAAACGCCAGCGCGCAAACCCCGCGGTCGGTCGCCCCCAGCAGGGCGTCGCCGAAGGGGCTGGGCGTCGTCCCCCAGCGGATGGCCAGACCTTCGCCGCGGCGCTTGTACTCCCCCGGGCTCAGCGCCTCGAGAGTCACGAAGTGGTCGTGCAGACGGCCCGGCCCCGAGAGACCCGTCTCGAGCGCCGCGTCCAGCACGCTGGCCGAGTCGTCCAGGAGCCGCTTCGCGTGCTCCACCGTCAAGACCTGCAGGAACCGCTTGGGGCTCACCCCGGCCCAGCGACGAAAGAGCCGCTGGCAGTGGAAGGGCGAGAGGGCCAACCGGGCGGCGACCTCCTCCAGGCCGGGCTGCCGCGGCGCCTCGGCGGCGATGTACTCGATGGCTGTCCTGATCCGCTCGTAGTCGTTCATGGCATCTCCTCGTCCACGACACGAGAGTAGGCCGTCGCGGCGACGGCGGCCACCCGGATCTTGCGCAGTTCGCGACCCCCGGTCAGTCGGCCTCCTCGGCGTAGGGCTCCCGCAGCTCGACCGGCTCGCGTCTGCGCCGCATCCGCAGGTTGAGCATCTCGACGAAGACCGAGAAGCCCATGGCGAAGTAGATGTAGCCCTTGGGGATGTGCTGGTCGAGCCCGTCGGCGACGAGGGCCATCCCGATGAGCAGCAGGAAGGCCAGAGCGAGCATCTTGACGGTGGGATGCGCCTCCACGAAGCGCGACAGCGGGCCGGCGAAGACGAGCATGAAGAGGACCGCGACGACGACGGCGATCACCATCACCGGGATCTCGTCCACCATGCCGACCGCGGTGATCACCGAGTCGAGCGAGAACACGATGTCGAGGAGAACGATCTGAGTGAGCACCGCTCCCATCGTGGCCGACACCTTCGCCGAGCGATGCCCCGTCTCCCCCTCGAGCCGCTGGTGGATCTCGTGGGTCGCCTTGGCCAGCAGGAAGAGACCCCCGCCGAGGAGGATCAGGTCGCGGCCGGAGATCTCGTTGCCCAGCACCGCGAACAGCGGTGCGGTGAGCCGGATGATCCACGAGATCGTCAGCAGCAGCGCGATCCGCATCACCATCGCCAGCAGCAGGCCGATGCTGCGGGCCCGCGGCCGCTGCGCGGAGGGCAGCTTGCCGGCGATGATGGAGATGAAGACGATGTTGTCGATGCCGAGGACGACCTCGAGCGCGATCAGGGTGGCCAGGGCGATCCAAGCCTCGGGGTCGCCGATCCAACTGAACCATTCCATCAGGGTCCCTCTCCTCCGAAGATCCGGCCCGAGGATATCCGAGGCGGCGGCACCCGCCGCCCCCGGGGCGGCCGGCCCGAGCTTCTCCGCTGCGGCGGAACCGAACGGGCTGCCCGAGTGCGGCCGGAGCTGGTCGAGCAGTTCGCCCGGCGAGACCCGACGGCGGTCCTTCGAGCGCGCCCCCTGCTTCGCCGACCCCTCCGGCCGGGGCCGGCGGTCCCCGGCTCGCCCGACTTCGACGGCGGGCGCCCTCGCAGCCGAGCGGCGGGAGACCGGCGCGGGTATTGTAGGCCGCGGATGACCTACGGAGGCGAGCGAACATGACAAGCGCAGCCGCTCAGGGCGCCGGAATGACCTGGCTGATCTTCGTCGCGATGACGGTGGCGAGCTGGGGCGTCTACGGCGTCTTTCTGCACCAGGGACAGATCTCGATGGCCGATCCGGTGAACGGGCGGTACAAGGCGTTTCTCTTCGTCGGGGTGGCCTACTTCCTGACCGCGGTCCTGGCGCCCCTGCTCCTGCTCATGCTGCGCGGGGCGGACTGGTCCTTCCCGGCCCGGGGAGCGACCTGGTCTCTGGTGGCCGGGCTGGTGGGCGCGGCGGGCGCGTTCGGGGTGCTCCTGGCCTTCGGCGCCAAAGGGAGCCCGGCGGTGGTCATGTCCATCGTCTTCGCCGGCGCCCCCATCGTCAACGCCTTCGTCGCCCTGCTCTGGCATCCCCCGGCGGGAGGGCTCGCCTCGCTGCGCTGGCAGTTCGTCGCCGGCATCCTCCTGGCGGCTCTCGGGGGCTGCCTGGTGACCTTCTACAAGCCGCCGCCCGCCCCACCCGCGGCGGCCGCGTCCCCGGCGCCGCCGCCGGGCGAGACCGCGCCGTAGCGGTCCGGGAGCGCACGCCCGCTACGGCGTCAGGACCACCTTGACGCAGCGGTCGAGCTTGCGATCGAAGAGGTCGTACGCGCGCGGGCCGTCGGCCAGCACCAGCCGGTGGCTGATGATCCGCTCCGGCCGCAGCTCGCCGGCGGCGAGCCTCGGTAGCAGACGGGCCAG
>JAWWBN010000046.1:0-19458 GCA_033720955.1 Thermoanaerobaculia bacterium
AGCACCGGCCGCGAGGCGGTGGTGGTGGAGCTGCTGGACGGGATCGAGAACATCCTCCCCTGGGGCCTGACGGCGGCCTTTCAGAACACCTACAGCTGTCTCGGCGACGCCTACAAGCAAAACGAGCTCGACTCGCGGACCGGTCTCGCCACCTACGCCCTGAGCTCGCTGCCGGGGGACAGCCCCGAGCCCGCCGAGGCCCTCCGGGCGACGGTGTGCTGGTCCACGGCCGCGCCGGAGGCTCTGCGGCTCCTCTCCTCCCGCCAGCTCGACCTCTTCCGGCGCGGCGGCAGCGTTCGCGCCGAGGAGCGGGTGTGCGGACGCCGGGGGGCCTACTTCCTCCAGGAGACGTGCGAGCTGGCTCCGGGCGCCGCCCGCGAGTGGACGATCGTCGCCGACGTCGAGCAGGGCCTCTCGGAGATCGCGGAGCTCGAGAGGACCTTCGCCGGGGCCTCGGACCTCGGCGGCCTGGTGGAGCGGGACGTCGAGGAGGGCACCCGCCGACTCGTCCGGATCGTCGCCCGCGCCGACGGAGTGCAGCAGACCGGCGACCGGCTGGGCTCGGCCCACCACTTCTCCAACGTCCTCTTCAACGTGATGCGGGGCGGCGTCTTCGAGTCCTCCTACTCGATCCCCGTGGCGGACGTGGAGGAGTTCGTCCGCGTCTTCAACCGGAAGACCCACGCGCGGCACTCGGGGTTCTTCGCCGGACTCGGAGACCGCGTCGAGCTCCATCGGCTGCTGGAGGGCGCGCGGGCGGCGGACGACCCGGCGCTTCTGCGGCTCGTCGGCGAGTACCTGCCGATCTCGTTCAGCCGGCGTCACGGCGACCCCAGCCGGCCCTGGAACCGCTTCGCGATCAACGTCAAGAACCGCGACGGCTCGAAGGTCCTCGACTATCAGGGCAACTGGCGCGACATCTTCCAGAACTGGGAGGCGCTCACCCTCTCCTTCCCCGAGTACCTCGAAGGGGTGATCGCCAAGTTCGTCAACACCACGACCGCCGACGGCTACAACCCCTACCGCGTCACCAAGCACGGGTACGACTGGGAGGCGCCCGATCCCCACGATCCGTGGGCGCACTTCGGCTACTGGGGCGATCACCAGCTCATCTACCTCCTCAAGTTCCTCGAGCTGTCGCGCGACCATCACCCCGGCAACCTCGAGCGGATGCTGGGCGAGCGCAGGTTCGTCTACGCCGACGTGCCGTACGACATCAAGCCCTACGCCAGCCTCCTCGCCGACCCGCGGGACTCGATCGCCTACAGCACCGAGCGGGCCGAGCGGATCGCGGCCCGGGTCGAGGCCATCGGCTTCGACGGCCGGTACCTGCCCGACCCGTCGGGGGACCCCTGCCGGGCCAGCCTGGCCGAGAAGCTGCTGGTGCCGCTTCTCGCCAAGGTCGGCAACTTCGTTCCCGGCGCCGGCTTCTGGATGAACACCCAGCGCCCCGAGTGGAACGACGCCAACAACGCCCTGGCCGGCTTCGGCGCCTCCATGGTGACGGTCTGCTACGGGCGGCGCTACGTCGCCTTCCTCCTGGAGCTGCTCGCCGGCGCCGGGAGGGAGTCGCTCGAGCTGAGCGAGGAGGTGGCCGACTGGCTCGAGGGCACGGCCGGCGTTCTCGCCGAGCACCGGCGCGGCGAGCTCGGGGACGCCGATCGACGGCGCTTCCTGGACGGCGTCGGCCGGGTGGCGGAGGGCTACCGCTCCCGCCTCTACGCCGGGGGGCTGAGCGGACGCAGCCGAAGCGTTCCGGTCGAGAGCCTCCTCCTCTTTCTGAGACGGACGCTCGAGTCCTTCGAGCGGACCATCGCGGTCAACCGCCGGGACGACGGCCTCTACCACGCCTACAACGTCCTCGAGATCTCCTCCGGCGAGATCGCGATCCAGCGGCTCCAGCCGATGCTCGAGGGTCAGGTCGCGGTCCTGAGCTCCGGCGCCCTGACCTCGGCCGAGGCCCTCTCGGTGCTGGAGGCGCTCCGGCGGAGCGAGCTGTACCGAGAGGACCAGCACTCCTACCTGCTCTATCCCGACCGCGAGCTGCCCGGCTTTCTGGAGAAGAACGTCATCCCCACCTCCCAGGCGCAGCGGTCGCGGCTGCTCCGCTCCCTCGTCTCGGACGGCAACGTCGACCTGGTCGAAGAGAACGTGGACGGGCGGCTGCACTTCAACGGTCACTTCCGCAACGTCCGCGACGTTCGCGCCGCTCTCCGGCGGCTGCGGGACCTCGGCTACGAGGAGCTGGTGGACGAAGAGGCAGAGCTCGTGGCCGAGATCTTCGAGGCCGTCTTCGACCATTGGCGGTTCACCGGCCGCTCCGGCACCTTCTACGGCTACGAGGGGCTCGGCTGCATCTACTGGCACATGGTGAGCAAGCTGCTGCTGGCTGCCCAGGAGAGCTGCCTGGTCGCCCACGGCCGGGGCGACGACTCCTTCGGCCGGCTGGCCGAGCGCTACTACGACATCCGGGCCGGGCTCGGCTTCAACAAGCCGCCCGAGGTCTACGGCGCCTTCCCCACCGACCCCTACTCCCACACCCCCGGCTTCGCCGGCGCCCGGCAGCCGGGGATGACCGGACAGGTGAAGGAGGAGATCCTCACCCGTCTCGGCGAGCTGGGTCTCTCCGTCCGGGCCGGCCAGGTGCGCTTCCGGCCCCTCCTGCTGCGCCGCAGCGAGCTCCTCGCCGAGCCGGAGGTCTTCGAGTACTACGACGTCGCCGGGCGGCCGCGGGCCCTGGAGCTCGACCGGGGGACCCTCGCCTTCACCTACTGCCAGGTCCCGGTCGTCTACCGACAGGCACGGCGGCGCGGGCTCGAGCTCCACCTGGCCGACGGCACCGTCCGCAAGGTCGAGGGTCTGGTCCTGGACCGGGAGTCGAGCTCCGCGCTCTTCCGACGGTCGGGCGAGATCGAGCGCATCGAGGCGTCACTGACCCCCGGGCTGGAGGGCTGACCCGATGGGCGCGACGAACCGGCGGGTCACCGTGTTCGGGGACCGGGTCCCCCTGGCCCAGAAGGTGGCCTACGGGGTCGGCATGCTGGGAAACCAGATGTTCCCCGCCGCCCTGGGCGTCTTCATGGTCGTTCTGGTGAAGGGTCTGGGCTTCCCGCCGGTTCTCTGGGGGATCCTCTTCTTCGTCCCCCGCATCCTGGACGCGGTCACCGACCCCGTCATGGGCTTCATCTCCGACAACACCCGCTCCCGATGGGGCCGGAGGCGACCCTGGATCTTCCTCGGGGCGGTCCTCACCGGCCTCTCCTACGTCGTGATGTGGCAGCTCTACGAGCAGAACAGCCTGACGTTCAACTTCACCTACTTCCTGATCCTCTCGCTGCTCTTCTACGTCGGCCTCACCATCTTCGCGACGCCCTACGTCGCCATGGGGTACGAGCTGAGCAGCGACTTCCACGAGCGCACCCGGCTCATGGCGGTGGCGCAGTTCATCGGCCAGTGGGCGTGGGTGATCGTCCCCTGGTTCTGGCCGCTGATCTACGACCCCGACCTCTTCGCGTCGCCGGCGGCCGCGGTGCGCAGCCTCGGAGTGTGGGTGGGGCTCGGGTGCATGGGGCTGGCGCTGGCGCCCGCCCTCTTCGTGCGCAGCCTGCCGACGAGCGACGCCGACCACCTGCAGGAGCTCTCGCGGAAGAAGATCAGAGAGAACTTCCGCTCCTTCTTCCGGGGCTTTCGCGCGGTCTTCGAGAGCGCGCCCTTCCGCAAGCTGTGCATCGCGACCTTTCTCGTGTTCGGCTCCTTCCAGACGGTGGCCGCCTTCTCCTTCTTCATCATCGTCTACTACCTCTACAGCGGGGACGCGGCCGCGGCCGGGAGCTGGCCCGCCTGGTTCGGAACCGCCAGCGCCCTCTGCACGATGTTCCTGGTGATTCCCGTCATCACCTTCATCTCCCAGCGAATCGGCAAGAGGAACACCTTTCTCCTCGCTCAGGGGATATCGATCCTGGGCTACCTCGCCTTCTGGTGGGCCTTCCGTCCCGGCGAGCCTCTCTGGTTCCTGGTCCCGCTCCCCCTCTTCGCGTTCGGCATCGGCGGCCTCTTCACCCTCATGACGTCGATGACCGCCGACGTCTGCGACCTGGACGAGCTGGCGACCGGCGCCCGGCGGGAGGGCACCCTGGGCGCCATCTACTGGTGGATGGTCAAGTTCGGAATGGCCGTCGCCGGCCTGTTGAGCGGACTGATCATGAGCCTGACCGGGTTCGTGGCCGACGCGCCGGCGCAGGGGGAGGGGGTGATGACCGGGATGAGGATCGCCTACAGCCTGGTGCCGATCGTCGGCTCGCTCCTGGCCATCTGGGTCATGCGCGACTACGACCTGACCGAGCAGCGGGCCCACGAGATCCGCGCCGAGCTCGAGCGGCGCCGCGGCGGCGACCTCCCCGGTTGAGGGACCTCCGGTCGCGTCCGACGGTCCCTCTCACGGCGTCACCGTCTCACGAGCTGGGTCTCCAGCTCCTCGAGTGAGCGGCCCTTGGTCTCGGGCAGGACCAGGAGGACGAACCCCAGCCCGGCGGCTGCGAAGAGCCCGTAGATCAGGAAGGTGGTCGCGCTGCCCAGGTTGGCGAGCTCCCACGGGAAGACGAGCTGGACGCCGAAGCTCACGGCGGAGTTGATCAGGCCCACGAAGGAGATGGCCAGCCCCCGGACCCGGTTGGGGAAGAGCTCGGAGAAAAGCACCCACATCACCGGGCCCAGGGAGACGGCGAACGAGGCCACGAAGCCCAGGACGCCGGCCAGGACCAGCCAGGGGTTCATGGCGATCGCCCGGCTGATGAGGACGGACTCGTGCCGCGTCGCCCCGTCCTCCCCCAGGGCGTCGGCCAGGGCCCGCTTGAACGCCACGTCGTTCTCGAAGGTGACGCCACCGAGATCCGCCACCGCGGCGAGCTCGATCTCGGCCGGAAGGCTCTCGAGATCGTCCTCGGCGAGGGTGTAGGTGGCCGAGGAGAAGCCGAAGGCGAGCACGAACATGGAGAGGGCGATCCCCGCCAGACCCAGGTTGAGCAGCGGCTTGCGGCCGATCCGGTCGATCAGGGCCATGGCGACCACCGTGAAGACCAGGTTGATCAGGCCGACCAGCACCGCCTGGGCGAAGGAGGCGTCCCTTCCGATCCCCGACTGCTCGAAGATCATCGGCGCGTAGAAGAAGACCGAGTTGATCCCCGTGGCCTGCTGGACGATCGCCACCACGACCCCGATGGCGAGCACCAGCCGCATCGACGGAGCGAGCAGCTCCTTCCAGCCGACCTTATCGGCTCCGGCGCCCTCGGCCAGGCTGGCGCGGATCTGCGCCAGCTCCGCGTTGGCCTCGGCCTCTCCGACGGCGCGCGCGAGGACCCTCCGCGCCGTCTCGTCGCGGCCCTCGAGCAGCAGCCAGCGCGGGCTCTCCGGCACGAAGAAGAGGCCGCAGAAGTAGGCGACGGCGGGCAGGGTCTCCACTCCCAGCATCCACCTCCAGGCGTGCTCGCCCAGGAGGAGCGAGCTCGCCCACCCGGCGTCCGCCTGCCCCAGCCGCAGGATCAGGTAGTTCGAGAAGAAGGCCGCCGAGATGCCGACGACGATGTTGAGCTGGTTGAACGACACCATCCGTCCCCGATGGGCCGGCGGCGCGATCTCGGCGATGTACATCGGCGCGATGATCAGCGACGCGCCGACGCCCAGACCGCCGATCATGCGGGCGATCACGAGGATCGCGAAGGTCGGAGCGAGCGCCGAGGCGACGGCCGACACCGCGTAGAGGAGGGCGGCCAGGAAGAGCACCTTGCGGCGGCCGACCCGGTCGCTCAGAGGGCCCGAGACCATCATGCCCAGCGTGGCGGTCAGGGTGAGCGAGCTCACCGCCCACCCGAGCTCGATCTTGCCGAGATCGAACTCCGACTCGATGAACCGCACGACGCCGGAGATGACCGACGCGTCGAAGCCCATCAGGAAACCGCCCATAGCGACGGTCAGCGCGACGCGAACGACATATCGGTAGCTGCTCATGGGGACTCCTGTGGGACGGTCTCCCGGTCGTGATCCGGTGGCGACGGGGCCATCGATGGGCGACGGAGCGGCTAGATCTCCACCCGTCCGCGCGCGCGGACGTCCCGCGACGAGCTGCCGACGAGAACCTCGAAGATGCCCGGCTCCAGCACCCAGCCCCGGCGCTCGGGATCGTAGTAGCTGAAGGCCTCCCGGCCCAGGTCGAAGGTCAGGTCGGCCGAGCCCCCGGGCGCCAGCTCCACCTTCGCGAACTCCTTGAGCTCGCGGTCCGGCCGCGGCAGGGACGACTCGACGTCCCGCACGTAGACCTGGACCACCTCGGCTCCGGGCAGGGAGCCCACGTTGGTCACCCGGACCGCCACCCTCACGGACTCGTCGTCGCTCCTGACGACATCCAGGTCGGAGTACTCGAAGGTGGTGTAGGAGAGGCCGTGGCCGAACGGGAAGGCGGGCTCCACGCCGTACGAGTCGAAGTAGCGGTAGCCGACGTAGAGGCCTTCCTCGTGCTCGATCAGCAGGTCCTCGCCGGGGTAGGAGGCCAGGGCGTGGGCCGGGCTGTCCTCCAGCTTCTCGGGGAAGGTCATGGGCAGCCTCCCCGAGGGGTTGACCTCGCCGAAGAGGACGGCCGCCAGGGCGCTGCCTCCCTCCATCCCGCCGTACCACGCCTGGACCACC
The DNA here is from genome assembly GCA_033720955.1 of Thermoanaerobaculia bacterium. GTDB lineage: Bacteria > Acidobacteriota > Thermoanaerobaculia > Multivoradales > JAHEKO01 > JAWWBN01. The sequence goes on from JAWWBN010000046.1 coordinate 6,679, forward strand.
GCTCTCGCGTCGGACCGCCACGCCCGCATGTCCACCGGGCCGCCGCTCTGCAGCACGACCACGGTGCGGGGGTTCGCCGCCAGCACCGCGGCCAGGAGCGCGTCCTGCCCGAAGGGGAGCATCATGTCGGGCTTGTCGACCGCTTCCGCGTCGTAGGCGTTGTCCTCCCAGGCATCGGTGAAGCCGTGGACGAGTCCGCCCACGTAGACCACCGCGTCGGCCGCCGCCGCCGCGGCGGCCGCCTCGCGCACGAGGGCCGGGTCGGCCGTCGCGCCCGGAGCCACCTCGTAGCCCGGCGCCCAGGTCACCTCGACCTGGTCGCCGACCAGGCTCCGGATGCCCTCGAGCGCGGTGACCTCGTAGGCCGCCTTGACCTGGGAGCTGCCGCCGGCCCCGGCGTGCCGGCGGTCGGCGTTGGCCCCGATCACCGCGAGGGTGCGGAGCTCTTTGCGCCGCAGCGGCAGCAGACCGTCGTTCTGCAGCAGGACGATGGACTCGTCGGCCACCCTGCGGGCCACCGCCTGGTGCTCCGCAGTGTTGTAGGCCCCCTCCGGGCGGTCGCCGGAGAAGATGTGGATGGCGTGCATGACGCGCAGGATGCGGCGCACCTTGCGATCGATCAGCTCCTCGGCCACGGTGCCGTCCTCGACCAGGGCGATCAGCGGGTCGGCCAGGTAGAAGGCGTCGTAGTCGGGCTTGCCCCACTCCTGGCCCAGGTCGGTCCCCATCTCGATGTCGAGGCCGGCGCGCGCCGCCGCCAGGGTGTCGTTGACGGCGTTCCAGTCGCTCATCACCACCCCGGTGAACGCCAGCTCCCCCTTGAGGACGTCGTCCAGCAGGAAGGTGCTCTGGGCGCACCACTGACCCCGGAAGCGGTTGTAGGCGGCCATGACAGTGAGCACCCCCGCCTCCTGGACGGCCGCCCGGAAGCCGGGCAGGTAGATCTCGCGGAAGGTCCGCTCGTCCATCACCACGTTCACGCGGCGCCGCTCGTACTCGAGGCTGTTGGCGACGTAGTGCTTGGCGCTCGCCGCGACGCCCTGATCCTGCACCCCCCGGATGTAGCCGACCACCATCCGCGCGTTCAGATAGGGGTCCTCGGTCAGGTACTCGAAGTTGCGCCCGTTGCGAGGGTCGCGGATGATGTTCAGACCCGGACCGAGGATCACGTCCTTGCCGCGGTAGGCCGCCTCCCGCCCCAGCACCGCCCCGAACTCGTAGCCCAGCTCGCGGTTCCAGGTGGCCGCCAGGGCGGTGCCCACCGGCAGGTAGGTGCTGCGGTCGGCCACCCCGGTCGCCTTGTCGTAGTAGCGGGTGTGCTCGTGCCGCACGCCGTGCGGGCCGTCCGACATGACCAGCTCGGGGATGCCCAGCCTCTCGACGCCGCCGCTCGTGAACGAGGAGCTGGCGTGGATCATGTCCACCTTCTCCTGCAGGGTCATCTCGCTCAGGAGCGACTCGATCCGGGCCTCCACGTCGGGCGCCTCCCCGCTCCGCTGCGCAGCGCAACCGACGCCGAGGAGAAGCAGGAGCAGCACGGCCACGAGGCCGTCGGGAAGAGACGGGGAAAAGGTCGAAGCGGCCACGGGGCACCTCCTAGGGGATCGGTGGACTTCGTCGGCGGCCCTCAGGGAACCGGGCGGCCGTTGCGCGCCTCGAGCAGCCGGTACCAGTCCTCCCGGGAGTACTCGAGATCGAGGGCCCTCGTGGCCTCCTCGATGCGGGACGGGGTGGTGGAGCCGACGATCGGCAAGATCCCGGCGGGGTGGGCGAGCAGCCACGCCAGGGCGACGACCGACCCCGGCACGTCGTAGACCGAGCGCTGCCGCTCGACCTCCGCTCCCAGGCGGCGCTCGTCCTCGTCGGTGAAGGTGCTGCCCCACGCCGGGTAGGCCACGCCCCCCAGAGGGCCCCAGGCCTGGGGCGAGATCTCCAGACGCCGGCACTGGTCCAGGGTGCCGCGCTCGAGCGCGTCGATGTTGTGCAGGTTGATCTCGACCTGGTGGACCAGGAGGGTCTGGTCGGTGGCGCTGCGCAGCAGCTCCACCTGCGACGGCGAGAAGTTGCTGACCCCGAAGTGGGCCACCTTGCCCGACGCCTCGAGGGCGTCGAAGACCCTCGCCGCCTCGTCCACGTCGAAGAGGTGGTCCGGCCGGTGCAGGAGGAGAAGGTCGATGCGCTCGACCCCCAGCCGCCGCAGCGAGCCCTCGACGGACTCCCGGATGTGGTCCGCGGAGAGGTCGTAGCGGGCCGGCGCGGCGTCGGACGGGTCGCCTGCCATGCGCACGCCGCACTTGGTGGTCAGGAGGATCCCCTCGCGCAGCCCCGGCGACTCGCGCAGCAGCTCGCCGAAGAGCCGCTCGCACCTGCCCGCGCCGTAGATGTCGGCGTGATCGAAGTGGGTGTACCCCGCGTCGAGGGCGGCGCGGACGGCTCGCTTGCCCCTCTCCAGGTCCCCCCGGGTGCCGTCGCCGCAGATCCGCATGCAGCCGTAGACGAGACGCGAGGACTCGAGGCTGCTCCTGCCCAGGCGGACGGTTTCCATGACGGGCGATGCTCCGGCGCGCGGCCGGCACGGGCGACGGCGGGCAACGTATACCACAGGCCGCCGCCCTCTCCCCCGCGCCGATGTGCGTAGAATGCCGCGCACTCGACCGGACGGACGGAGAAGCGCAAGGAGTCCAGGGATGAAGAGCACGACACGGTCTCTCCTCGCCGCGGCCCTCGTCGTCGCCGGATGCTCCGGCGCGGGCGACGACCGGGGCGGGCCGCCGCAGCCGTCCGGGGAGCTGCTGGCCGGCGAGGTTATGGCCGTCGCCTACTCGGGCTACCGCGAGGGCCAGCATCCCGACCGCGGCGCCGGGGCGGTCAACCCGAGCGCCGAGGAGATCCTGGAGGACCTGGAGATCCTCGTCGCCCACGGCTTCCGGCTCGTCCGGATGTACGACTCCGGTGAGAACACCCGGGACACCCTCCGGATCATCCGGAAGCACGGGCTGCCGATCCAGGTCCTGCTGGGCATCTGGCTCGACGCCGAGGTCAGCAATCACGAGGGGTGCCCCTGGCTCGACGAGCCGATACCCGACGAGAAGCTGGCGGCCAACGCCGTCCAGAACGCCGCCGAGGTCCGACGCGGCATCGCGCTGGCGAACGAGTTCGACGAGGTGGTGATCGCCGTCAACGTGGGCAACGAGGCGCTGGTGGAGTGGAACGACCACATGGTGCCGCTCGACAGGGTCATCGCCTACGTGCGCCAGGTGAAGGCCGCCGTCGAGCAGCCGGTGACGGTGGCCGACAACTACCTCTGGTGGATCCGGGAGGGCGCGCCGCTGGCGGACGAGGTCGACTTCGTCGGGGTCCACACCTACCCGGTGTGGGAGGGAAAGACCATCGACGAAGGTCTCGCCTACACCATCGAGAACGTCGAGGGCGTGCGGAAAGCGCTTCCCGGCAGGCCCCTCGCGATCCTCGAGGCCGGCTGGGCCACCGTGGCGAGCGAGTTCGGCGACCGGGCCAGCGAGGCGCACCAGGCTCGCTACTACGCGGAGCTCGAGGAGTGGGCCCGAGCCAACGGGATCACCGTCTTCTTCTTCGAGGCCTTCGACGAGCCGTGGAAGGGCGATCCGGGAAACCCGCTCGGCGCCGAGAAGCACTGGGGCCTCTTCCACGTCGAACGGACGCCCAAGGAGGTGATGCGGTGAGCCCCGCGGGCCGGCGGAGCGACCGACACGACGACGGCCCGGGACGCCGGGCGGGGAGAAGCTGATGGGAACGAGCGCCCGCCTCTCGGTCAAGGAGAAGATCGGCTACGGCCTGGGCGATACCGCCTCCCACTTCGTGTGGGACATGGTCGGCTTCTGGATCCTCATCTTCTACACCGACACCTTCGGCATCTCGGCCGCCGCGGCGGGGACGATCATGTTCATCGCCCGTCTGTGGGACATGGCCAGCGACCCGCTCATGGGGGTGATCTCCGACCGCACCCGGACCCGTTGGGGGAAGTTCCGCCCCTACATCCTCTGGATGGCGCTGCCCTACGGCATTCTGGCGGTGCTGGCCTTCACCACCCCCGACCTGGGCCCGGACGGAAAGGTCATCTACGCCGCCGTCACCTACCTCCTCCTGATGACCGCCTACACCGCCATCAACCTCCCCTACTCCTCTCTCGGCGCGGTGATGACGGCGGACTCCTACGAGCGCACCAGCCTGAACACCTACCGCTTCGTCTGCGCCTTCGCCGGCCAGCTCGTCGTCTCGGGTCTGGCCCTGACCCTGGCGCGCACCCTGGGCCAGGGCGACGACGCCCGGGGCTACCGCCTCACCGTCACCCTGTTCGCGGTCGTCGCCCTGCTGCTCTTCCTGGTGACCTTCCTCACCACCCGGGAGCGCATCCAGCCGCCGAAGACGCAGCAGAACTCCCTCCGCCAGGACTTCCGGATCCTGCTCCGCAACCGTCCGTGGCTGATCTTGGCCACGGTAGGCATCGTCTCCTTCGTGATGTTCGCCCTGCAGAACCTCTCCCTGGCCTACTACTTCAAGTACTACGTCGGCCGGGAGGAGAGCGTGCAGCTCTTCAACGTGGTGGGGAGCATCGCCCTGATCGCCGCCCTGCCGCTCTCCAAGCCCCTGGCCCAGCGGTTCGGGAAGAAGAACGTCTTCATCGGCAGCTCCATCCTCTCCGGGACCTTCTTCTGTCTGCTCTACCTGCCCGGCGCCGACGGCCTCGGCTGGATCTACGCCTTCAACGTCCTGGGCAAGATGGCCTACGCCCCGGCGGTGCCTTTGCTCTGGACCATGATCGCCGACGCCGCCGACTACGCCGAGTGGACGACGGGGCGGCGGGCCACGGGGCTCTTCTTCTCCGCCGCCACCTTCGCCCAGAAGGGAGGCTGGGGCATCGGCGGCGCCCTGGCGGGCTGGCTGCTGGCCGCCTACGGCTACGTCCAGCAGGCCCCGGAGCAGGCCGCCCTCGCCATCACCGGGATCAAGCTCCTGATCTCGGTGTTCCCGGGGCTTCTCTACATCTCCTGCGCCTTCGCCCTCTTCTTCTATCCGCTCGACGACGCCACCTGTGAGACCATGCGGCGGGAGCTCGAGGAGCGCCGCGAGGGCGAGGCGGCCGTCCCGGCGGTCTAGAGAGGCGGGCTCAGCCGCCCGCGCGGGCGTCGAGCATGGTGGAGATGTACGACACCTCGCGGCTGGCGTGGTCGCGCACCCCGACCGCCGTCAGGTACATGCCTCCGTCGAGCTCCAGCGTCACGGGCAGATCGACCCGTCCGGTGGCTCCCGGCGCGCCCCGCAGCCGGAAGGTCTGGTCGCGCAGGGCGAGGGCGTCGCTGTCCAACCGCCGCGCCAGCACCTTCACCACGACCTCGGCGATCCACTCGCCCCCGTCGCGAGGCAGGAAGGTCAGCCGATCCACGGGGAGCTGGACGACGAGCGGGATCTTCACCTTGCCCTCTTCGCCGATCTCCGCCGCCCCCGCCCCGAGTCCCACGCCCAGCGGGTTCCGGGTGATGCCGAGGTTCAGCGCCCCCTCGACCCGCTCGCCGAGCCACCGGTCCGAGCTCTTCTCGAGATAGCCGCGGCGGTAGCGGGCGGTCAGCGAGGCGTCGTCGAGCTCGACCTCGATGCGGTGGGCGGTCCCCGCCGCGTCGCCGCGCGGGGGCGCGTAGGCCAGCGAGTAGTAGGAGCGCGCCGAGGAGGCGATCCTCGCCAGCTCCGGGCCGAGGTCGTTGCGGTTGAAGACGGTGCGCCCGCCGGTCTCGCGGGCGATCAGCTCCATGCCCTCGCGCTCGGAGGCTCGCCGGCTGGCCTCGAAGCTGCCGCTGGCGCGGCGGCTGGCTCCACCTCGGCCGCCGCCGCGCTCCGAGGCGCTGGCGGCCGTCGGCGAGGTCAGACCCGAGGCCTGGAGCGCGTGCAGGGTCACCCGGTTGGCGTTGGCGTGCCGCGTCAGCTCCAGCAGGCGCTGCCGCGTCTCGGCCTCCAGCGACTCGGTCAGCACCTCGGCGCCGGCCGCCGGGCAGAGGCTGGTGACGTAGGTGAACAGGGCGTTGCCCGGGCGCGCGTCGAGGCCGTCGCTCAGATAGAGGAGCATCTTCACCCCCGGGAGTCCGGCCAGGAAACCGACGCTGTCCGAGAGGTTCGCCAGGGTGAGGTCGAGCTGCGCCCGGCGGGAGCGGACCCAGGCGTCCACGGTCGGCCGCACCTGGTTCACGAACATGCCGCAGGCGTCCGGACCGCCGCCACCGCCCACGCCGCCGACCACCGCACGAGGGGAGCCGCCCTGGCTGCCCGGCTGTCCGGTCGAGCCGACCTGCTCGGGCACCATGGAGATACCCGTCGCCGCGGCGCCCTCCATGTCCTGCGCCTCCTCCCACGCCCGGTCGATCGCCTCCAGGGCGAGACGGGTCTGGTTCTCCCAGCTCGCGCCGCCGGCGCCCCCGCCGGCGCTGGCCAGCCCCGCCAGCGTGTCGCGCACCTGCTGTGCCGGCGAGCCGAAGGGCACCGCTACCTCGAGCCGTCGCCCCTGGCGCAGCACCAGCACCCGCTCCGCCTCGACCGCGCCGCCCGCCAGCAGGCCGTCCAGGCCGTCGATCAGCGGTCCGACGTGGGTGGGGTGCAGGCGGGAGTCGTCGAGGTAGAACACCAGGTGGCTCTCGGCCGCCGCGGCCCCCCCCGCCGGCGCGGGAGGCGTCTCCGCATCGCCCGTCTCGCCGGCGACCCACTCTCCCGCCCGCATCTCGGAGAAATGGGCGATCGGCACCGGCTCGCCGTCGTGGCGCACCCGGAAGCTGCCGGGCTCCAGGCCGGTCACCGGGTTGCCCTCGGCATCGGTGACCCAGACGTCCACAGTGACCAGGTCGACGTCGATCCGCTCCTCCAGGGCGGCCTGTCGGGCCGGCGTCTCCTGGGCGCGGGCGGGGAGGGCCTGCAGGAGCCCTGCCGCCAGGAGGAGGGCGAGGACCGGGCGGCCGGCGGCCGGCCGGGGGGGTGGCGTTCGGCGAAGAGCTTCCGGCATGGCGTCGCCTCCCTCTCGTCTGGCGGGTCCCCCCGGGCCGACGGGCGGCTCGGGATCGGACGGCGATCCTACCCCACCCGTCCGCGGGCGGCCGTCGCCGTGGGAGCTTCGCCGCCGGGTCTGCGCAGCCGCACACCGAGCTCGCGGCGACCGCTGCGCCACGACTCTTCGCTCCAGACCACGAAGAGGCGGCTCTCGCCGGGGGGGACGGCGGCGAGCTCCAGCTCGGTCCCCCCGGGCTCGCGGATCGAATGCTCGGTGACCCGGTCTCCATCCTCGACGTAGACCGCCAGGGGCAGCGTCCTCCCCGGGCCGCCATCCACGGTGAGCCGCGGCTGCAAGGGGGCGTCGCCCCGGTTCTCCACCACCACCGCCGCCGGCCGGACGCCGGTCGTCCACAGGTCCCAGGTGAGCCCGGCGGCCCAGACCGTCTCCGCCAGCCGGCGGCTCTCGGTCGCGCCGGCGACGATCGACCCGGCCAGGGCGGCGCGCTCGCGGCCGTCGCCCTCGCGCACCAGCCGGCGCAGCCGGTCGGCCAGGCTGGGCTGCAGGAGCACCCCCACCTGCCGCCCCCACTTCCTCACCGCCGCGCGATCGCTCCAGACGATGAAGAGCCGCTCCGAGCGCGGCGGCACTGGGGGAAGCTCCACCGGCATCGCCCCGCTGGCGTCGAAGCGGTAGTCGTGCGTGGCGTCGCCGTCGTCGATGTGAAAGCGGAAGGGGAACTCCCTCTCGATACCGCTGCGCACGACGAGCTCCCGGCGCACCGGCTCGTCCCCCTCGTTCACCACCAGGAGACCGGCCGCCGAGGTGCCGTAGGTCCAGAAGTCGGAGTAGGCCCGGGCCAGCAGCATCCCCCGGTCGAGCTGCCAGGTCTCCGTCAGCCCGTCGCGGATGGCGCGCGCCAGCTCTCGCCGCTGCTCCGGATTCCGCTCCGCCAGAAGCTCGTGAAGCTGCCGGCCCAGCTCCAGCGGTGCCACGAAGTGCCGGGACGCCGCCAACCGGCCGACCATCCGGCGCCTGGCCTCCGCCGCGGAGAGCAGCCGCTCGGTCGGGCAGGGGGCGGTGTGGCCGTCGATCGAGCCCTGGAGGATCCGGCCGCTGTCGGGCTCGAGCCGCAGCCACCTCTGGCACTGCAGGAGAGTCAGGGTCATGTAGGAGGCGCTGCGGGGCCAGGTGCTCGCGTAGATGGTGCGCAGCGGGTCGAGCTCGGTCCCGATCAGCGGTTGGCCCTCCATCCACTCCGGCGGCGGCAGGCCCAGGTAGGCCAGAAGCGTCGGGGCGATGTCGATCCGCTGGGTGTTGGGCGCGATCCGGCCGCTGTGCTCGCCACCGGGGAAGCGGATCAGAAGCGGCAGCCGCTCGGTCGTGCCCCACTGGACGCCGTGGTCGGAGTTGATCACCCGCACCGTGCGGTCGAGCTCCTCGCGGCCCTCGAGATACCCGACGACCTCCTTCACGTAGCGGTCGTAGGTGAGGATCGCGTCGTCCAGAAAGTCCAGGTCCCACTTCTCGACCTGATCGCCCGAGGAGAAGCGCTGCTCGCCGAAGCGGAAGTAGGGTCCGTGGGTGTCCAGAAGGTGCACGTGGGCGAAGAAGGGACGCGGCGCGCGGTCGAGCTCGCGAAACAGGGCAGCCATCCGCGTCGTGTCGGACTCCCACTCCGGCTGCTGGATCGCAGGATCGAGGGTGGAGTCGTGCATCTGCTCGAGCCCGAAGGCATGCGCCACCCGCTCGCGGACCCGCTCGGCCACCGACCCGAGAAAGTGGCTCTCCGCCGGGAAGCGCCGCGAGTACCACCGCATCCAGCCGAACGACTCGCCCGTCATCCTCCGGAAGTTCGACACGTGGAACCCATGCCGCAGATTCTGGCTGCTCGAGTCGGCGGTGTGACGGGCGCCGATCTCGATCCCGTGGTAGCCGAGCTGCCGCAGCACCCCCGGCAGGTGCTCGTAGACGTCGCGGGCGGTGAAGACGTCGAGCTGCTGGGTCACGCCGGTGGTCGTGGGCAGCTTGCCGGTGAGCAGGGCGCCCGTGGAGCCGGCGGTGAGGGCGGAGTTGGTGAGGTGGTTCTCGCTGACGAGGAACTCGTCCGACCGGGAGGCGAGGAAGGGCGTGGTGGGCCGCGAGCTCCCGTAGACCGACATCCGGCGCGCCTCGATGCCGTCGGAGGAGAAGAGGAGGATGTTGGGGAGCGGCCGCGCGCTCTGCACCGCGGTCACGAGGGGGCCGCCCTGGGGGGCGGACCGCAGCGCCGCGGCCACCGCCGCCGCGGCCAGAGCGCAGGCCAGCGCCACCGCCGCCGCCCGTCGGCCCGGTGGCGCGCCGTGGGCCGCCGCCCGCCGGAGCCGGTGGTTGCAGAGGACGACCGCCCCGACCAGCCCCGCCGCGTAGAGGTAGCGCAGCGGAGAGCGGAAGCTGCCCACGTTGAAGCCGAAGACGGTGCGGGTGAAGTTCTCCACCATCAGCAGCGCGATCGCGGCCACGACGAGGGAGGCCGGCAGCAGCAGGAGCCGGAGGGCCACCTCCCCGCCTCCGCCGACCCGCCGCCAGAGGGCGGCCGCCACCGCGGCCAGAAGCGCCCCGGCCGCGGCCAGCGAGGCCGCCGGAGCCAGGGCGGACAGCAGCAGCGCGATCCGCTCGCCCCAGCCCATGACCGAGAACATCGACGGCTTGGTGGCGTGGAAGACCCACTCCCACACGACCAGAGCGAGGGCGGCCGCCACCGTCCAGAGGACGGCGACGGCCGGCGTCGGCCCGGGGGGCGGCCTCTCCGGGGCGGTGGGGTGGGACCTGGGGCTCATCCGCTCGACCGTGCTAACGTGTTCGCGGGCGGGGCCTCCCGCCTCGCGCAGCGAATTGTGACAAACAGGCCACTCCGCACCGCTCTGCTGCTCGCCGTGCTCGGGCTCGTCCCCTGGGTCCGGGCGGAGGCGTACGTCGATCCGGCGACGGGCAGCTACGTCCTGCAGATGATCCTGGCGGGGCTGCTGGGCGCGCTCTTCACCCTCAAGCTGTTCTGGCGCCGCCTGGTCGGCGCCCTGTCGACCCTCTTCCGGCGGTCGCCCCGGGCCGATCGGGATGAGGCCTGAGACGGCCGACCCCGGCTCGTTCCGCGACCCCAGCGGCTTCGTCTTCACCCGCGGCGAAGAGCTGCTACGGCAGGTCAACCTCTCCTACCGCGACGAGTACGACCACCTTCTCCGCTCCGGTCTCTACGCGAACCTGGTGGAGGGCGGGCTCCTGGTCCCGCACGAGGAGGAGAGCGACCTCGGCGCCGCGGCCGCGCCGGGCGCCTACAAGGTGCTGCGCCCCCGCCGGGTCGAGTTCGTGAGCTACCCCTACGAGTGGTGCTTCGGCCAACTCCAACGGGCCGCGCTGACCACCCTGGAGATCCAGCGCAGGGCCCTGGACCACGGCATGGTCCTCAAGGACGCGAGCGCCTTCAACGTCCAGTTCCACGAGGGCCGCCCGGTGCTGATCGACACACTCTCCTTCGAGCGGCTCGGAGAGGGGGCTCCCTGGATCGCCTACCGCCAGTTCTGTCAGCACTTCCTGGCGCCCCTCGCGCTGGTGAGCCGGGTGGCGCCCGGGCTCTCGGGTCTTCTCCGCTCCGAGATCGACGGCCTCCCGCTCGACCTCGCCAGCCGGCTGCTGCCGCGACGCACCTGGCTCTCCCCCGGACTCCTGGCGCACCTCCACCTGCACGCCCGGGCTCAGCGGCGCTGGGCCGGCGAGGCGGCTCCCCGGCCGCAGCGAGGCATGAGCCTGCACCAGCACCGGGCTCTCGTGGACAGCCTCCGCGGCGCCGTCGAGCGGCTGACCTGGCGCCCCGAGGGCACCGTGTGGGCGGAGTACGACCGCGAGCACGGCTACAGCGCCTCCGAAGAGGAGGAGAAGACTTGCGTCGTCGGCCGCTACCTGGAGGCGATGGAGCCCGGACCGGTGCTGGATCTGGGGGCCAACACCGGCCGCTACAGCCGCGAGGCCGCGGCCCGCGGGCGCTTCGCCGTCGCGTGCGACTTCGATCCCGCGGCGGTGGAGAGGAACTACCGCGAGTGCGTCGCCTCCGGCGAGACCGGCGTGCTGCCGCTGGTGGTGGATCTGGTCAACCCCTCCCCGGCGCTCGGTTGGGCCGGGCGCGAGCGCGCCGACTGGGTCTCCCGCTTCCGCGGCGGCTGCGTCCTGGCGCTGGCCCTGGTGCACCACCTCGCCATCGCCAACAACGTGCCCCTTCCGATGGTCGCCGGCTTCCTGGCGGAGCTCGGCCGCTGGCTCGCCGTCGAGTTCGTCCCCAAGTCGGACCCCCAGGCCCAGAGGCTCCTCGTGAGCCGCGACGACGTCTTCCCCGACTACACCCGCGAGGGTTTCGAGTCGGCCTTCTCCGAGCGCTTCGAGATCCTGGAGAGCGCGCCCGTCAGCCAGTCGGGCCGGCGCATCTACCTGATGCGCCGCCGGGGGTGACCGCCGGGAGAGCGGTCAGTCGCCGCCGGACCGCGGGCCGCCGATCGCCCCTTCGCACAGCAGCTCGAGAGCGTCGAGGGTCTCGCCCAGCCGGCGGCTCTCCTCCTGCGGGTCGGCCGACCTCGCGAGCTCCCGCGGCTCGCCGACCGCCAGGGCCACCCGGGCGAACGGCTTCGGCACCACCAGCCGGTCCCACGAGCCGAGCCGCCAGGCGCGGTTTGCGACCGCGGCCACCGGCACGAGCGGCGCGCCGGTGGTCTGCGCGAGGATGATCGTCCCCGGCCGCGCCACCCGGGCCGGCCCCCGCGGACCGTCGGGGGCGGCGAAGACCGATCGGCCCTCCCGGAGCAGGAGCCGGCGCAGATGCCGCAGCCCGGCGAGTCCGCCTCGCGAGGTCGAGCCGCGCGCCAGGGCCAGATCGAGGGGCCGCGCCAGACGCGCCGCCAGGTCGCCGTCGCGCGACTGGCTGACCAGGCTCGCGGCGCCGGCGCCGGTTGCCAGCAGCCGCCGCAGGACCGGATAGCCGGCGCTGTAGAGACCGTGGTGCCAGAAGACGAAGACGGCGGGCCGGCCCGCCGCGAGGAGGGCGCCCAGGCGCTCCTCGCCGGCCACCCACCGGCAGCGCCAGGTGCGCGCCAGCAGGAAGATCAGCGGTCTCGCGAGGGCCGCGGCCACCGGCAGGACCGCCCGCAGGAGCCGATCGGACGCGATCGCCAAGGTCTCAGAGCTTCTCGATCGCCCGCAGCACGTCGCCCACGGTGGAGAGCTCGGTCACCTCCTCGTCGTCGATCTCGATCCCCAGGCGATCCTCGAGCTCGACGAGCATGGTCAGCGCCTTGGCCGAGTCGACGCCCAGGTCGGCGACCAGCTCGGTCTCGGACGTCAGCTCGCCGACCGGCCGGCCGCTGACTTCGGCGACCACCTCGAGCGCGGCCTGGTGTCTCGGACTGTCCTGCATGTCGGGAGCCGGAAGGGCCTCGGGGATGGCGAAAAGCTACCACACCGGGGACGCCCCCGGCGGCGGCCCGATCAGCCGCCGAGGCGCTCCAACCGGCCTTCGAGATAGCGCTGGCGGAGCTCCTTGCGCCGCACCTTGCCGCTGGTGGTGCGCGGGATCCGGCCCCGCCGGAGGAGCACCACGTCGGCTACCGGGAGACCCATCTCGCGGCCGATCCGGCTGCGCACCTCGGCCTCCACCTCGCGGGTCGCGGCCCCCGGCTCGCCCACCTCCAGGACGACCACCACCTCCTCTCCGACTCCGCCGCGCGCCACGGAGAAGGCCGCCGCCCGGGTGC
>JAWWBN010000047.1:0-19390 GCA_033720955.1 Thermoanaerobaculia bacterium
CGCCAGCACCCGCGCCCCGCGGGTGGCGAGGTAGCGCAATTCGTACTCCCCCGGGTCGGAGAAGGCCCGCAGGGTGGCCGGGCTGCCCGCCGTGGCGGCAGCCTGGTGGTCGCCCGTGAAGTAGCGCTCGTCGGCCTCCCCGGCCGCCACCAGCACGATCCGGTCGCCTTCCGCGTTCGGCCCCGTCCAGCTCACCTCGAGCTCGCCGCCGGCGGCGACGCTGGCCGGCGCCTCGAGCGTCGCCCGCGACCCGCGCACCGTCACCTCGAGGGCGAGGAGCGTCCTGCCGGCTCCGCTCACGTAGCGCACCTCGTGGAGACCCGAGCCGTCGGGCCCCACGAGCCGCGCCGGGCTGCCCGCGGCGGTCGCCGCGGAGACGCCCGGAGACCCCTCCGGCGCCCCGCCGGGCACGATCACGATCCGGTCGCCCGGACCGTCCGGGCCGCTCCACTCGACCTCGAAGGGGCTGCCGGCGAAGACCACCTCGGGCGAGCGCAGGCTGATCCTCGACCACTCGACGGCCCGCCGCAGGGCGTCCTTCAGGCCGCCGGCGTCGCGGGCGAGGGTGAGCTCGCCGCCGGTGTTCTCGGCCAGGCACCGGAGCTGCTCCTGGGCCTCCCTCTCGGTGACGTCGAAGCCGATCACGTGGGTGGTGAAGTCGGCGCCCGCCTCCTCGAGCGCCCGCGCGACCTCGCACGGATCGCGATCGCAGGTCTCGATGCCGTCGCTGACCAGGATCACCGTGGCCCTGCGCTCCTCGTAGCCCAGCTCCCGCGCCGCGTGGATGACGGCATCGCTCAGCGGCGTCTTGCCCTTGGGGTTGATCGCCTCGACCGCGGCCCGCACCCGCTCGGGATCCACCGAGTCGGGCGGGATCAGGCTCTCGATGTCGGAGCAGTCCCCCTCGCGGCGGTGGCCGTAGGCGGTCAGCCCGAGGTGCACCGACGGGTCCCAGTCGGCCAGGAGCTCGCGGATGACCTGGCGCGCGATTTCGATCTTGGCTCGGCCGTCGATCTGGCCCCACATGCTGCCGGAGGCGTCGAGGACGAGCACCACCCGGGCGGAGGGAGGCCCGGCGGCCGCTCCCAGCGACGTCAGGGCGAGTGTCGCTGCCAGGCCGAGGGCGAGTCTCCCGGATCGTGTCATCTACCTCTCCGATCGTTCTTGCCGCCGTCTCACCCCCCGGGACCGGCCGCGAGGGCCTCGGCCCGGTCGAACAGCCCGAGGGCCGCCTGGATCTGCTCGTCGCCGGCGGCCAGGACCCGGTGACGCGCCTCGAAGCCGAAGCGGGCGTTGAAGAGCTCGGCGTGCACCGCCCCCAGCCCGAAGTCGCGGAGCCCCGGCTCGTCCAGCCGCCCGGCCTCCCCGGCGTCGACCAGGCCCGTCTCCACCACCCGCTCCTTGAAGGCCTCCCAAACCTCCGGCCCCGGCCGCCACTCCAGCGAGTCGATCGGCGGATGGGGCCGGTACTCGACGGCGAAGTCCATGAAGGCGTTGCGACTGAGCAGGTACTGCTCCAGGACCGACAACTCGGCCGGCTCGACCGTGACGTCGGGGGTGATGCCGCCGCCGCCGTAGACCTCCCGGCCGGCGTCGGTGAGGAAGACCTGCCGCTCCCGGTCGTCGGCCACCGCCGCCTCGCCCCCCGACGTGTAGTCGAACCACGAGGAGTAGTCGCGCTGGATGACCCGTCCCGAAGGGGTGTGGTAGCGCGAGGTGGTCACCGCCAGGCCGGCGCCGTAGGAGAGGTTGTAGACCGTCTGCACCAGGCCCTTGCCCCAGGTGCGCGTGCCGACCACCAGACCCTCGTCGTGATCCTGGATGGCTCCGGCCAGGATCTCCGCCGCAGAGGCGGTGCCCCGGTTGACCAGGACCACCAGCGGCATCGCCAGCTCGGGGTCCGGCGGGCCGCCGTCGTCCGCGAACCGCTGGTTGGAGCCCGGCGTACGGCCGCGGGTCGCGACGATCTCGCTCCCTTCGGGCAGGAAGAGATCGGAGACCGCGATGGCCTGGTCCAGGAGACCGCCGCCGTTGTTGCGCAGATCGAGCACCAGGCGCTTCATCCCGGCGGCGCGCAGCCGGTCGATCGCCTCGGCCACCTCGCGCCCGGTGCCCCGGTTGAAATCGGTGATGGCCAGATAGCCGGTGCCCGGCTCGATGAGGTAGGCCTGGCGGACGGTGGTCTGCGGGATCTCGTCGCGGGTGACCACCATCTCGAGGGGCTCGTCCAGACCCGGCCGGGTGATCTCGAGGCTCACCTCGGTCCCGCGCGGGCCCTTGATCCTGCTGACCGCTTCGTCGAGGCTCATCGACTCGGTGCTCTCGCCGTCCACCGCGCTGATCACGTCCCCGGCCCGCAGCCCCATCCGCGACGCCGGGGTGCCCTCGACCGGGGTGATCACCGTGAGCAGGCCGTGGCGCATGCTCACCAGGATGCCCACCCCGAAGAAGCTCTCCTGCTGGCGCTCGCGCATGTTGCTGTAGGCCTCCGGCGACAGGAAGGAGGTGTGCGGGTCGAGCGTCCTCAGCATGCCCTGGATGGAGGCGAAGACGAGGTCGCGGTAGCTCACCTCCCGGCCGTAGACCCCGTGGGCGACGGTCACCGCCTCGGTGTAGGCCCGCAGCAGCCCCTCGACCTCGTCGCCCACCGCGAGGGCCCCGCGGCCCCCCACGGTCGCCGCGCCGAGCAGAGCGGCGAGAAGAACCGCGGCCAGGGGACGGCGGCGCCCCCTCACGGCCCGGCTCCGATCCGCGGCGCTCCGCCGCCCGACGAGCGGACCCGCTCCAGGGCGCGCTCGAGGATGAGATCCTCCAGGGGAAGCTCCGACTCCGCGAACCGCCGCTCGGCTTCCCGGACCACGACGTCGGGCTCGCGGCCCCGGTCCAGGAGCTCGCCATCGGGCCCCGTGTAGAAGGCGTCGGTGAGGACCAGGAGATCGCCGGTCGAGAGCTCCCGCACCGACTCGCGTCCGGCGTGGCCGAAGGTCCGCTCGCCCACCAGCTCGGCGCCAGCGCGCTGCGCCAGCACGGCGGCCAGGATCTCGGCGGCGCCCTGCGACGCCCGGCTCGTGGCGACCACCACGCGGCCCGACCAGAGCGCCGGCGACTCGCCGACGAAGGTGCGCAGCGTCTCGCCCCGCCGGACCAGCCTCCCGAGCTCGCCGGGGGCGAAGAGCGCCGCCACGGCGTAGGCGCTCGCCGCGTCGCCCCCGGCGACGCCGCGAAGATCCACGATCAGCTCCCGCCCTCCGGAGGAGGCCAGCTCCTCCAGCCGACCGCGGACGGCCGGGACGGTGGCCTCGTCGAACCGTCCGACTCGCAGGACGGGGATGCCGTCACGGACCTCCACCGCGGTGTTGGGGGCCTGCCACTCGGCCAGGGTCAGGCTCGCCGTGCGAGCCTGGCCCCGGCGGATGAGCTCGAGCTCCAGCCGCGACCCGGGCTCGCCGGCCAGGCGCCCACGGATCTGCCAGAGCGCCATCCCCCGCGTGTCCTCGCCGTCCACGGCGGTCACGATGTCGCTGCGCGCGAGGCCGGCGGCGGCGCCGGGACCTCCCCGCTCGACCGCCAGCACGTAGAGGATGCCGCGGTCCCTGGCCAGGCGGACGCCGCTGCGGCCGGCGCCGATCTCCTGCGCCCGCCGGAAGGCGGCGACCCCCGAGGCGGGCACGAAGTCGGCCAGGGGGTCCAGCCCGTCGGTGATGCCGTCCAGGCTGCCGGCGAACAGCGCGCCCACGTCGGGCTCGTCCACGTAGGTGCGCCGCACCAGGGAGAGGACCTCCGAGAAGATCGACAGGTTCCGGTACAGCGAGCCCTCGCCGTCGTCCCTTTCGGCCGCTCCCAGCCGCACGTCCACGGCCGGGAGCAGAGCCAGGAGCCAGAGGGCGCTCCAAGCCGCCGCCCGCCTCGCGAGGCGCGTCGTGCGGCGCGCCCCAGAGGACCGCGAGAGAGGCATCCGTCCCCAAGGCTAGCACCTGCCCCGGCAGGCCTCCACCCCACCTCGTGGGCCTCCCGGCCGTCGGGGCAGCCGGCCTCACGCGGCGAGAGCCGCGGCCCCGCGCGGCGCGGCCCTGCCGGGCGCCGCCGCTACGGCCGCCGCAGCCGGAAGCCGCCGTTGGTGGTCGTCACCCGGACCGGCGGACCGCCGCCCCCGAGCTCGAGCTCCATCCGTCGGCGGACGTCGCCCTCGAGCGTCACCGGGAAGTCGAACTTCATGCCGCCGTTGACCGTGCCCACCTCCAGATCGGCGGCGTAGCCCTCGGGCACCTCGATGGTCACGCCGCCGTTGGTGGTGCGCAGGTCGAGGCCCTCGCCCTCCCAGGTCGAGCCGGTCAGGGTGACGGAGATGCCGCCGTTCGTGGTGCGGCCTCGCACGTCGCCCCCTGCGTCCACGAGGCGGATGCCGCCGTTCGTGGTCCTCATGTCGATGTCGCCCCGCACCCCCTCGACCCCGACGCCGCCGTTGGTCGTCTCGAAGACGAGGTCCGAGTCGCGCGGCACCTCGAGCCGGAAGCTCACCGACCAGCCCTCGCGGCCATGGACCCGCGGCCCCTCGGCGCGAATCGTGCCGTCGGTCTCGATCCGGATCTCCGAGACGATCTCGCGCGCCCGCTCCTCGCTGCGGGCATGCGCCGAAACCCGGGCCTCGACTCGCACCTCCCCGCCGTCGAAGCCCCGCCCGTGCACCCCGCCGTTGGGGGCGGCGTCCACCCGGATGGTGCCGCCGGCCGGCAGGGTGGTCTCGCGGACCTCGCAGAAACTCCGTCCGTCCCCCCACCCGTCCTCGTCGCACCAGTCGGCCAGCGCCGGCGCCGCCGCCAAGAGCGCGAGGAGGGCCAGCGCCGCCAGGGGCCGGTGGGAACAGGGGATCGTCGCCATGGGAAGCTCCTTTCGATTCGTTCTTCGCCGGCCGGAGCGCCGTCGCGCCCGCCCGCTTCGCTTTTCCCTTGAGACGCCCGGCGGGGGCCGGAGGTTTAGACGGGGGCGGAAACTCGGATCCGGCCCCGCCAGACCGTGCCGGCGCCGCCCGCTGCCGGGGCCCGATCGGCGCTGCGATAGCCTGGGTCTCCCATGCCCCTCCGGCCGCGTCTTCGGCACCTCTCCCTGGCGGGAGCTCTGCTGACCGGCGCCGCCGGTCTGCTGCTGCTGTCCGACAAGCCGGGTCTGGAGGGTGAGTACTTCGCCCTCGACCCCGCCTGGGGCGGGGAGCCCACCGCCCGCCGCACCGGACCGCCGAGGATCACCGGGCCCGAGGACCTGACCGCGGTCCTGGTGTCGCGGGTCATCTGCAGCGTGCGCTGGCGGGGCTGGCTGGACGTCGAGCGGGGAGGCCCGACCGTCTTCGAGCTCTCCGCCGGCGGCACCGCCCACCTCGCGATCGACGGCGCGCAGGTCCTGGCGACGGGCGGCGGGCGGCAGCCGGCGAGAGGTGAGATCGTCCTCTCGGAGGGGCTCCACCACGTCGAGGTGGGGCTCGGCCAGGTCGGACAGCCGAGCCGCCTGGACCTCCTCTGGCGGACTCCCGGGGCTCGCGAGGCGGCGCCGGTGCCGGAGGGGCTCCTCTATCCGCGACGCCCGGCCACGCTCTACCGGCTGGCCCGGGAGACCACGGCGCGGCTCTCTCCCCCGGGCCGGCGGCTCCTCGGTGTGGTCTTCCTCCTCGCCGCGCTCTTCCTGCTGCGCTCCACCGGCGTGCGGCCGGGGGCGCTCGTCCGCCGGCTCGGCGCGCGGGTGGGCCGCCGGCTGCCGGCGAGCCGCTCCAGAAACCTCCGGATCGCGTCTCTCGGCGCTCTCTTCCTGGTCACCTTCCTGGCCAGCCTGCCCTTCGCTGGCGAAACCCTGGGCGGGGACGACGTGCGCTACCAGGAGGCCGCCTCCTTCGACCGGGAGGCGCGCGGCTATCTGAACCGGTACGCCCACGTCTATCTGCTCAAGGGCTTCGTGGGGCTCTCGGGAGGAGATCCCTTCCTCGGCTCGCGTCTCCTCTGGTCGTTCCTCCTGGCTACCACCGCGACCGCGCTGGCGGCGGCCGCGGCGGCCCTGGGCTCCGGTCTGCAGCTCGGCACCCTGGCGGTGACGCTCTTCCTGCTCGCCAGCCAGACCAGCCTGCTCGGCAACTTCGGAGCGGTCTTCCCCGACGTCACCGCCATGGCCTTCGTGACGGTGGGGGTGGCGGTCTACCTGCACGGTCGGGCACGCGGGATGCCTGAACGACCCCTCGAATGGCACGCCCTGGCGCTGGGTGCGCTCACCGTCGCCGCCTTCAAGTCGAAGGAGACCGGGCTGATCCTCGTCTGGCTGGTGCCCCTCCTGCTGTGGAACGGCGAGCGGATAGACCTTCCCCGGTTCGGGCGGCGGGTCGTCTCGTGGGCGGCCGGCGCCGCGGCCGCCTACCTGGGGCTGATGCTGCTCGACGCCTGCTTCCTGGGCGACCCCTTCTACAGCCTGCGCTGGGAGAACCTGGCCGCCGTGGGCGACACCAACTTCGCCGCCGAGGCGCTCGCCAGCCGGCGGGGACCGGGGGGCTGGATCGACGTGCTGGCGGCACCCTGGGGAGGGGCGCATCCCGCCGACTACGGCCTGCGCAATCTCGGCCTCCTGACCCTCGCCGCGGCCTTTCTAGCGGCGGCGAGGGGCGAGCCCACAGAGCGCCGGCTGCTCCACCTGATGCCCGTCGCCTACCTGCTGATGATGATCGCCCTGCACGTGCGGGCGACCTACATCTACTCCCCGCGCTACCTCCTTCCCGTCTTGCCCGTGGCCTGTCTGACCGGCGGCATGCTCTTCCACTACCTCGGGGTGGACGGAGGGTGGTGGCGCGACCTCGCGCGGCCGGCGCGGCTGACGCCGCTCGCCCTGGCCGTCGCCGTCATCGTGCTGGTGCTGGTGCCCCTGAGGGTCGGCGACCTGGAGGCGGAGGCGCTCCTTCCCGCCGGCTCCCTGGCGAAGCTCGGATGGACGCCGGAGAACCTGGTGGCGAGCACCGTCGGCCCGGCGCTGCTCCTGCTGCTGGCGGCGGCCGCCGTGCTTCTGGCGCGCAACGCCGAGGCGCGGCTGCTTCTCCTCCTGATCTGCCTGCTGGGCTTCTTCGGGGTCGGAGCCGAGCTCAACCGCAAGCTCCTGGCCATCCGCTTCGCGGAGCAGCGGGCCGATCTGCTGCTCTACCCCTGGACGGCATTCGAGCGGGAGATCCGGGACGAGCGGCCGGTGACCCTGGTGGTCTCGCCCGACCTCTTCCGCCGGTACGGAATGGTCGGTCAGCAGGTGGTGCGACAGCCGCTGGCGCGGCTCTTCTTCCGCCGCGACGATCTCTCCGTGTGGCAGGCGCCGAGCCCCGGCCCGGAGATCGACTTCGCCGTCGCCGGCCGGCGCGACTACCAGCGCTGGGTGCGGCTGGCGCCGGCGCTGGCCGCGACGGCGGTCTCCGATCCCTCCGGCCTGCTGGTGCTGGTGCGGCCGCGCCAGGCGCGGTCCGAGGGCGCGCCCGGCGGTCCCTAGCGGGTCCGCGTCAGCCGGCTCGTTGCACGCCGATGCCGATGTGCACCAGGGCGTCGCCCTGGTGCACCAGCGGCTTGTTGGTGTGGCCGATCACGATGCCGGCGTCGCGCGCCTTGACCGGGCGGGTCTTGCCGGGGAAGGCGTCGCCGATCTCCCCCAGCAGCTCGCCCCTCTCCACCCGCTCTCCCAGACGCACCCGTTGCCGGAAGATGCCGGAGCGCCCGGCGCGGACCCACTTCGACCCCGTCGCCTCGAAGGTGGGTCGGGCCGGCGGGGCCGGGGCGCCGTCCGCCAGCCCCACGTGGCGGAGCACCCGCAGCACCCCCTCCTCTCCCGCCGCGATCACCCCGGGGTTGAAGCGCATCGGCTCGCCGCCTTCGAAGACGATGAGGGGGATGCCCCGCTTCTTCGCCGCCGCCCGGAGGCTTCCCTTGATCGGCTTCGCCGGGTAGATCAGCGGCGCCTGGAACGCCTCGGCGAGGCTCCGCACCCGGGGATCCTCCAGGTCGCCGCGCACCTGCGGCAGATTGGTGCGATGCAGCGACCCGGTGTGGAGGTCGATGCCGAGGTCGCACCGCTCCACCACCTCGGTGAGAAAGAGATGCGCCAGCCGCGCCGAGAGGGAGCCGCGCTGCGACCCCGGGAACGAGCGGTTCAGGTCCCGCCGGTCGGGCAGATAGCGGCTCTCGTGCACGAAACCGAAGACGTTGACCACCGGCACGGCCAGGAGGGTGCCGGCGATCTCTCGCCCGTCGAGCCGCTCCAGCACGCGGCGGATGATCTCCATGCCGTTGAGCTCGTCGCCGTGGATCGCCGCGTCGAGCCACACCGTCGGGCCCTCCCGCTCGCCGCGAATCACCGAGACCGGCAGGCTGAGCCAGTCGCCGCTGAACAGCCGCGCCACCGGAATCTCGACCTCGAGACGCTCGCCGCGGGCGATCGGTCGCCCGCCGATCTCGAGGGGCTCAGCCAACGATCCGGTCTTTCGTCTTTCGGCTGCCGGCGCGCTTCTCCAGGAACTCGATGACCCGGCCGGCGACGTCCACGCCGCTGGCGTCCTCGATCCCCTCGAGACCGGGGGAGGAGTTGACCTCGATGACGACGGGGCCGTGGTTGGAGCGGATCATGTCCACGCCCGCCACGTTGAGACCCAGGGCCTTGGCCGCCCGCACCGCGGTGCTGCGCTCCTCGGGGGTCAGCTTGACCACCGTCGCTGTGCCGCCGCGGTGCAGGTTGGAGCGGAACTCGCCCTCCGGACCCTGACGCCGCATCGACGCGACCACCCGGCCCCCCACCACGAAGGCGCGGATGTCCGACCCGCCCGCCTCCTTGATGAACTCCTGCACCAGGATGTTGGCGTCGAGCTGGCGGAAGGCGGCAATCACCGACTCGGCCGCCTTGCCGGTCTCGGCCAGAACCACGCCGACCCCCTGGGTGCCCTCGAGGAGCTTGACCACCAGCGGGGCGCCGCCGACGATCTCCATCAGGCCCTCGATGTCCTTGGTGGAGTGGGCGAAGCTGGTCACCGGCAGTCCGATCCCCTCGCGCGACAGAAGCTGCAGCGAGCGCAGCTTGTCGCGCGAGCGCGCGATCGCCTGGGAGGTGTTGGCGGGAAAGACCCCCATCATCTCGAACTGGCGGACCACCGCCATGCCGTAGAAGGTGTAGGTGGCGCCGATCCGCGGGATGATCGCCTCGAACTTGAGCTTCTCCCCCATCAGCAGGACGCGGGGTCGGTGCGAGGTGATGTTCATGTAGCAGCGCAGGTAGTCCACCACCCGCACCTCGTGGCCCCTCTCCTTTGCCGCCTGGACCAGGCGCGACGTCGAGTAGAGCGATCGCTTTCTCGACAGGATTCCGATTCTCATCTCTTGACTCTCTTCGGGCTCGGCTCGGTCAGGTAGGAGCTGCCGCTGTCGACCAGGAACTTGCGCTTCAGCAGGCGGCGGCCGAGGAGCATGCGAAAGCCCATCAGGTCGCGGCGGACCAGGGTCACCTCGGTGCGCACCAGCCGCCCGTCGAGCCGAATGGTAGTGCGGATCACCGGCCGCAGCATCGCCCTGCCGGTGGACGAGCGGACCCAGCGGTGCCCCACCAGGGGCGCCTCGCATTCGATGACCGTGCTGCTGTCGCGCTGCACCGGGTGCACCTTGAAGGCCACCCGGGGAGGGTCGCCGCCCTCGTCGGTCTCGACGTCGAAGGCGTGCAGGGCGGACGAGCGCGCCCCGGTGTCGGCCTTGGCCTTGATCCGCGGGATCCCCAGCTCCGGCAGCGCCACCCACTCCCTCCACCCGATGGTGACGAGACCCGGCCGGCGGCCGGCGGCCGCCTCCCTCCCGGGTCGCTGCGGCGTCTCTCGCTCCGTCACCGGCCCACGATACTCGATCGGCGGCGCCAGAGAGGAGCCCCCCGCCCGGCCGGCGAGTATCCTCGGCAGCGTCATGGCCGACGAGCGCCGGGAGCGCCCCCTCGTCACCTCCCCCACGCGCCGGCTGCTGCGGCTGGGCGGACTCGTCGGACGGGTGGGCGCCTCCGTGGCCGGCGAGCGCACCCTGGAGCTCCTGCGGTCGGGCCCGGGGCGTGAGGCCCAGCGTCTGGACAACCTGGTGAAGAACGCCCTGCGCATCGTCGAGACCCTGGGCGAGATGCGCGGCGCCGCCATGAAGGTCGGCCAGATGCTGAGCCTGCACGAGGGGCTGCTGCCGCCCGAGGTCAACGCGGTCCTCTCCCGGCTGCAGCGGGAAGCGCCGCGGGTGCCGCCCGAAGTCATGCGCTACGAGATCGAGGGCTCCCTGGGCGCGCCGATCGAGGAGCTCTTCGAGGAGTTCGAGGAGGAGGCCTTCGCCGCAGCCTCGATCGGACAGGTCCACGCCGCCCGCATGGCCGACGGCCGGAGGGTCGCAGTCAAGGTCCAGTACCCGCTCATCCGGGAGGTGGTGACGGCCGACCTCAAGAACATGAAGACCCTCTTCAAGAGCCTCTTCTCCCTGGTCTTCGACGCCGGCTTCGAGCCGCTCTGGGAGGAGGTGCGCGACCGGCTCCTCGAGGAGCTGGACTACGAGCACGAGGCCGACAACATCCGACGTCTGGCCGACCTCCACGCCGACGTCCCGGAGATCGTCATCCCCCACGTGGTCGCGGAGCGGTCCACCGACCGGGTGCTCACGATGGAGCTCGTGGAGGGCCTGTCGCCGGCGGAGGCGGCGGGCGACGGCGTGACCCAGGAGCTGCGCGACCGCTGGGGGCAGGTGCTCTTCGAGTTCCAGATGCGCGGTCTCCTCGCGCACCGCATGATGCACACCGACCCGAACCTGGCCAACTTCGCCTTTCGCGAGGACGGCCGGGTGGTGGTCTACGACTTCGGCAGCGTCAAGCGGGTGCCCGCCGAGCTGGCGCGCCGCTACGGCCAGCTCGCCGCCGCCCTGCTGGACGACCGTCGGGCCGAGATCCCCGGCATCCTGGCGGCGATCGGGGCCACCCGGGGCGACGGCTCGCCGCTCGACCTCGAGGTCCTCGACCCCTACGTCGACCTCCTGGCCGAGATTCTCCGCGCCGAGCCGCCCTACACCTTCGGCGAGGACCCCGAGCTCTACGACAAGGTGATGGCGCTCGGCATGCAGAACTGGGCCCAGGCCACCGACATGCGCTTCCCCCGGGACGTGATCTTCATCGACCGCTCGCTGGCCGGCCATCTCGGCAACCTGATCCGGCTGCGCGCCACCGGGCCGTGGGCCGGAATACTGGCCCGGTACGCCGCCCGCGGCGACTGAGGCCGGCCGCTGGCGCCGTCTCGCCGCGAAGGATTCTCCCCTCCCCGGCATCCAAGCTGCCGAGGGGCGGCGCGCGGGAGCCCCTCCCGACCGCTACACCGAGCCCGCGCGAGACCCGGGAGGATCGAATGAGCAGAGCGAGAATCGGCTGGACCGCGGCGGCGATCGCGGCCCTGGTGGTGGCGGCGCCGGCCGCCCAGGCCAAGAAGCTGGACGACGCCGCGATCTACATCGAGATCAACGCCACCGACGGCGACGCCGGGATCCAGGTGTTCCTGGACGGCGAGGGGTGGGACACCATGACCATGACCGGCCCCAACGGCACCGAGTTCAGCGTCCTGGCCGAGAGCGGCGTCGGCATGCAGGGGATCACCGAGTTCTTCTTCGAGAGCGCCGAGCCCTCCTTCGAGGAGCAGTCGCTCGAGGAGCTCCTGGCTCTCTTCCCCAGGGGGCGCTACACCTTCGAGGGCCGCACCACCGAGGGCAAGCGTCTGCGCGGCAAGGCCAAGCTGACCCACCGTCTGCCGGAGGCGCCGGTGCAGATCTCGCCGGTGGACGGCGAGGAGGTCGATCCCGACGACGCGGTCTTCTCGTGGCAGGCGGTCGCCGACCCGCCGGGCAGCGAGATCGTCGGTTACGAGGTGGTGATCGAGTGCGAGGAGCCCGACTTCGTCAAGGTGGTGATCCAGGTCGGCGCCGACGTCACCAGCGTCACGGCGCCGCCCGAGGTCCTGGGTCAGGAAGACCTCGACGAGTGCAAATGGGAGGTGCTGGCGATCGAGGACAGCGGCAACCAGACCATCTCCGAGACCGTGTTCTCGCTGGAGTAGCCGCGGGGCGGAGCCGGGCTCGCCGGGCGCCCGCCGGGCCGTGGCGGGCCGGGCGGCCCCGGCGCCCGGCGGCGCTAGCCCTCGCCGAGGCGGAGCAGGAAGCGGCGAACCACCCGCGCCAGGACGAAGCGCCGGTAGCCGGCGGTGGAGCGTACGTCGTCGATCGGCTCCACCGCCTCGGCCGCCCCCCGGGCCGCGAGCTCGGCGGTCTCGGCGTCGGCCGCACGTCCGATCACCGCCTCCTCCACCGCCGTCAGCCGGACCGGCGTCGGTGCCACGCTGCCTGCGGCGAGCCGGACCCCCTCGATCCGACCGCCGGCGACGACGGCGGTCATCGCGGCGACCACCTTGCTGATGGCCTGCGCCTCGCGGGTGCCCACCTTCCGGAAGAGCTGCCGCGAGTCGGGGGCCGGCGCCGGCAGACGCACCCAGCCGAGAAGCTCGTCCGGCTCCAGGGCCGTCCGACGGTAGCCCACATGGAACTCGCGGTACGGGATCTGCCGCTCGCCCCGCGGACCGACGGCGACCAGAGTGGCGTCGAGGGCCAGGAGCACCGGCAGAGAGTCGCCGGCCGGGCTGGCGTTGACCACGTTGCCCCCCAGCGTGGCGCGGGTCTGGATCTGCCAGCCGCCCACCACCCGGGCGGCCTCGGCCAGGATCGGGAAGAGCCGCGCCACCTCGGCCGAGCGTCCGATGGCGTCGAACGTCGTGGTGGCGCCGATCTCCAGCCCGCCGTCCAGGGGGCGGATGCCCCTGAGCTCCTCGATCCGCAGCAGGTCGAGCACCGCCGGCAGATCGGCCTGCTCCTCGGGCGTCGCGGCCACCATGAGGTCGGTGCAGCCGGCCAGCGGCTTGAGGTCGGGCCGCTCGCCCAGCAGTCGCACCGCCTCCTCGAGGCTGCCGGGGGCGAAGGCCTCGGTCACCCCGGTCCCCCGGCGCGGAAGGCGCGCAGGATCCCCTCGTACCCGGTGCAGCGGCAGAGGTTCCCCGCCAGCGCCTCGCGGATCTGCTCGCGCGAGGGCTCCGGGTCCCGCGCCAGGAGCGCCCGCGCCGTCACCACGATGCCGGGGGTGCAGGCGCCGCACTGCACGCCGCCGGTGTTCACGAAGCGCTCCAGGAACTCCCTCCCCTCGCCCTCGGCCAGCCCCTCGACCGTCTCGACCTCCCGGCCCCCGGCCTGGAGCACGGGCACCAGGCAGGAGAGCACCGGCTCTCCGTCCAGGATCACCGTGCACGCGCCGCACTCCCCTTCGCCGCAGCCCTCCTTGGTGCCGGTCAGGTCGAGCTCCTGCCGCAGCACGTCGAGCAGGCGCGCCATCGGGTGGGCGTCGAGCTCTCGCGACGTGCCGTTGACGGTGAGACGGATCTTCACTTCGGGAAGACCCCTCCCGCGGCCGTGAGCGCCCCCATGAGCCGCTCCGGGGTGGCCGGGATCTCGCTCAGCCCGAGGCCGGTGGCGTTCTCCACCGCCGCCACCACCGCCGGCGCGCCGCCGTCCATGGGCAGCTCGCCCACCCCCTTGGCGCCGAAGGGACCGCCGGCGAACGGCCTCTCCAGCAGGTGCACCTGGATCCGAGGGCTGTCCTTGATGGTGGGGATGATGTAGGTGGCCATTCGGTCGTTGAGGTAGCGGCCTCCCTCGAGCTTCATCTCCTCGAGGAGCCCCCACCCGATGGCCTGCAGGGTGCCGCCCTCGATCTGACCGGCGCACAGGGTGGGGTGCAGCGCCCTGCCCACCTCGCAGACCGCCACCGCCCGCTGTGGCCGGACCTCCAGGCTGTCGGGGTCGACCTCCACCTCGACCACGTCGGCGCCCCACGAGAAGGTCGGATAGGCGTCTCCCTGGTAGGTGGCCTCGTCGAACGGCTGGCCGGTCTCCGGCGGCTCGTAGCGGAGGGTGGTCTCGAGCTCTCCCAGCTCGGCGACGCACGCCGCCGCGACCTCGCGGAAGGGGCGCGCGGTCCCGTCGGCGGTGGTGAGCTGCCCCCCCGCCAGCGCCGGTCTCTCGGTGGTGCCCTGGCTCTTCATCCACCACTCCACCACCCGCTCCGCCAGCTCCACCGCCACCCGCGACACGAGCTGGCCGACCACCATGGTGGTGCGCGAGGCCACCGTGGGCCCCGAGTCGGGGACGCGGCCGGTGTCCGGGTCGGCGAAGGTGACGTCGTCCGGACCCAGTCCGCTCGCCTCGCAGGCAAGCTGGGGGTAGACCACCGCGACCCCCTGGCCCATGTCCACCATGGCGGTCAGGATCTCGAGGCGGCCGTCGCGCCCCAGGCGGGCGGTGACCGGGGAGCGCATCCGCCGCTCGCCGTTGCCGGTGAACCCGGCGCCATGGAAGTAGAGCGACAGCCCGAGCCCGCGCGCCGGCCGGCCGTCGCGGCGCCCGCCGCGGGCCTGCTCGAGCTGGCGCCAGCGCTCGCGGAAACCGGTGATCTCCTGCACCTTCTCCAGGCAGGCGCGCGCCGAGGTGGTCTCGTCCGCCACCTGGCCGGTGGGAAAGTGGTCGCCCGGGACCAGGGCATTGCGGAGCCGGATGGAGAGCGGATCGAGATCGAGGGCCCGCGCCACCCGGTCGATCTGCCGCTCCACCGCGAACTGCACCTGCGGCGCGCCGAAGCCGCGGAAGGCGCCGTTGGTCGCGGTGTGGGTGCGCACGGCGCGGCCACGCACCCGGACGTTGGGACAGCGGTAGGGGCCGGCCGCGTGGAGGACGGCCCGCGACAGCACCACGGACGAGAGGGTCGGATAGGCGCCCCCGTCGATCACCACCTCGATCTCCATGGCCCGCAGCCGGCCCTCGTCGGTGAAGGCGGTCCGATGCCGCACCCGCGCCGGATGGCGCTTGGTGGTGCCCACGATGTCCTCGTGCCGGTCGTAGGCGATGCGCACCGGGCGGCCCGAGGCCCGGGCCAGCAGCGCGGCGTGGATCGCCACCATGCTGGGAAAGTCCTCCTTGCCGCCGAAGCCGCCGCCCACCGCGGAGGCCTCCACCCGCACCCTCTCCGGGGCCAGCCCGAAGGCGTGGACCAGCGACTTGTGGACGTAGTAGGGGCACTGCATGGAGCCGATCACCCGCAGGGCGCCGTCCTCCTGGAACCAGGCCGTCATCGCCTGGCACTCGATGTAGATGTGCTCCTGGTGGCCGGTGCGGTAGGTGCCCTCCACCACCGAGAGCGAGGCGTCGGCGAAGGCCGCGTCCACGTCGCCGCGCTCCAGACCGTAGCGGCAGAAGGGCTCGTGGCGGTCGGCAGCGTCCAGGTCCACCACCGCCGGCAGCTCCCGATACTCGACCTCCACCGCGGCGACGGCCCGGCGCGCGTCGAGACGGCTGGCGGCGGCCACCAGGGCGACCGCCTCGCCCACGTGACAGGTCTCCTCCGCCGCCAGGATGGGCCAGGCGTCGTCGATCAGAAGCACTCCGTTGGGGCCCGGCAGGTCGGCCGCCGTGACGCAGACCGCGCCCTCGGGCGCTCGCTCGGGCCGCCACCGCACCGCCTCGAGCGCGGCGTGGGCGTGGGAGCTGCGCACGGTGGCCCCGTACAGCATGCCCGGCAGCTCGAAGTCGTCGCCGTAGCGGGCGCCTCCGGTCACCTTCGGGAGGCCGTCGGGGCGCGGTGGGCTCTCGCCGATTCGGGTCATTCTCGGTCTGGCCGCGAGTCTATCCGACGCCGCCGGCCGCCCCGACGGCCGCTCGGGGTAGACTCGCCGGAACCGTCCGGCCGGACGGTCGAGTTCCTCGCGAAAGGAGTCCAGATGGCCGCACCCGGGACCGGCATCCTCGGCTTCGGCGCCTACACGCCCGAGCGCGTCTTCACCAACGACGACTGGTCCCGATACGTGGACACCTCGGACGAGTGGATCACCACCCGCACGGGGATCAAGCGCCGCCGCTTCGCCGCCGACGGCGAGAACACCGTGGACATGGCCGAGCAGGCCGCCCGCATCGCCCTCGCCAGCGCCGGGCTCGCGGCGGACGACGTCGCCGAGCTGATCGTGGCCACCGACACCCCGGAGGTCTACGCGCCGGACTCGGCCTCCTTCCTGCAGCACCGCCTGGGCGTCGGCGAGGTCCCGGCCTACGACCTGGCCGGCAGCGGCTGCGCCGGATTCCTGCTCGGCCTGGATCTCGCCCGCGCCCGCGCCCTGGCCCACGGCGGCAAGGTGCTGGTGGTGGGAGTCGAGCTCATCAGCCGCCTGATGGACTGGGAGGACCGCAACACCTGCGTCCTCTTCGGCGACGCCGCGGGCGCCGCGGTGGTGGCGGCGGGCGCGGCCCCCATCCAGATCCTGGCCGCCACCGCCGGCACCGACGGCAGCAAGGCCGACATCCTCATGCGCGAGGTGGGCGGCACCCGCTCCCCCTTCACCCTGGAGCGGGCCGAGGCGCGCGAGCACCTGGACATCGCCTTTCACGGCCGCGAGGTCTTTCGCGAAGCGGTGAGCCGGATGACCCAGGCGTCCCACGAGGTTCTCCGGGCCGCCGGCGTGGATCCGTCGGAGATCGACCTGGTGGTGCCCCACCAGGCCAACCTGCGGATCCTCAACGCGGTGGCCAACGCCCTCAAGCTGCCCGAGGAGAAGTTCTTCGTCGAGGTCGAGGAGTACGGCAACACCGGCTCCGCCTCGGTCCCCCTGGCCCTCTACCACGCTCACCAGCAGGGACGGATCCGCTCCGGCGACACGGTGCTCCTGACCGCTTTCGGCGCCGGCTTCCACTGGGCGGCCGTGCTCCTGCGGTTCGACGCGCCACCCGGGGCCTGAGTCCCTCCCTGAGAGGCGGAGAGACGATGAGCAGCACTCGAGCCCTCCCCTTCCTGCTGGTCCTGGGCCTGGCGATCCCGGCCCTGCCCGCGAGCGCCCAGCCGGTCAGCCTGGTGCCGAAGTGGGAGCTGGAGATCGGAAGCTGGTTCACTACCACCGAGACCAACATCCGGGCCGACCGGGCGGTCGGCGACCTGGGCACCGAGTTCGACGTCGAGGACGTCCTGGGCCTGGACGACTCCGAGACCGTCCTCCGGCTGTCTCTCGCCCGCCGGCTGGGCCGCCGCCATCAGCTCCGGCTGCGCCACTCGGAGTTCTCCCGACAGGGCCAGCGCACGATCCCCGTCGAGATCGACTTCCAGGACACGACCTTCCCGGTCAACGTCGTCATCGCCACGGAGTGGGACTTCACCTTCACCGACCTCGGCTACACCTGGTTCTTCAGCCTGGACGACGACACCGCCTGGGGGCTCGGTCTGGCGGTGGCCAACTGGGACTTCGACATCGCCCTCTCGGCGAGCCTGGCCGGCACCCCGGGAGACCTGCGGGAGGAGGTGCGGATCGACGAGCTGGTCCCCGAGGTGGGGCTGTCGCTGCGGCAGCGGCTGGGGGAGAAGCTCATCTTCCGCGCCGGGGTCTCCGGCCTCACCGCGGAGGTGGACGAGGACACCATCGACGTCCTGAGCGCCGTCCTGCGCCTGGACTATCGGCTGTTCCGCAACGCCGGCATCGCCGTGGCCGCCCTCTACTCCGAGGTGGAGTACGACGCCGCCGGCGCCGGTGACTTCATCGGGCGCTACGAGTACACCGTGAGCGGTGTGCAGGTGTTCGTGCCGCTCACCTTCGACTAGGCCGGTCGGGGTCGTCCGGCTCCAGCCGGACGGCGGTGCCGTAGGCGAGCAGCTCCGCCGCGGCGCTCATCACCATGGACGTCTGGAAGCGAACGTCCACCACGGCATCGGCGCCCAGACCGCGGGCCTCCTCGACCATCCGGTCGATGGCCTGCTCGCGCGCCTCGCCGAACAGCTTGGTGTACTCGCTCACCTCGCCACCCACCAGGTTGCGCAGCAGGGCGGCGATGTCGCGGCCGATGTGCCGCGCCCGGATGGTGTTGCCGCGGACCAGCCCGAGGGTGCGGACGATCCTCCGACCGGCGATCTGGGGGCTGGTGACCACGATCATTTCTTCACCCTCCGGTAGCGGTCGTCTTTCAGGCTCTTGAGCCGGTCGATCAGCACGGAGAGCAGCACCAGCAGCCCGCCGAGGAGGCCGCCGAAGAGCAGCAGCCGCTCTCCCAGCGAATCGGCATCGCTCCAGACCTGCCCCAGGGCGAAGCCGAAGACGCCCACGAGCCAGATCAGCAGAACGGCCCAGCCGACCCGCAGACTCAAGCGGCTCACGCCCCCCCGCGGGGTCTCGTCCCAGCCGTCGTCGGGCGGCGGCCGGAAGCGGGTGGAAAGAGTCAGCTCCCTCAGGCTTCGCATCTCCTCTACCTCCTTGCGGCAGGTGGAACACTCCTCCAGATGCAGGCGCACCCGCTGCTCGTCGCCCTGGGTCAGGACGGCGTCCAGGAACCCGGTGAGCAGGCTGTCCTCGAACTCTCGGCGACACCCGTTGGTCATCCGCCCGTCCTCTCGTCGATCGACGGCCGCAGGCCGCCCCGCTCGTCTCCGAGCTGGCGGCGCAGCTCGGCGCGGGCGCGATGCAGCCGCGACATGACGGTTCCCGCCGGGATCTCCAGGACCCCGGCGATCTCGCTGTAGCTCAGATCGTGGTAGTCGCGCAGCACCAGGATCTCCCGCAGCTTCGGCGGGAGAGCGGAGAGCGCCCTCCACAGCCGCCGGCGCAGCTCCACCCGCGAGGCGTCGCGCTCGGGATCGGCGGTCGGATCCACCACCTCGCGGGAGAGGTCGGCATCCTGGTCGTCCAGCGAGTCGGCGCGCCGCACCCGCCGCCGCCGCCACAGATCCCGCACCTGGTTGCGCACGATCGTCAGCAGCCAGGGGCGCAGCGGCCGGGAGGGATCGAAGCGCCTCAGCTTGAGGAAGAAGCGCAGCACCGACTCCTGGGCCACGTCGAGGGCGTCGTCGGGATCGCCCAGGAGCTGCAGGGCGAAGGTGTAGGCGGTCTGCCGGCACTGCGCCGCCAGCGCCTCGCGGGCGTCGTCCTGCCCCTCGCGGGCGCGGGCGACGAGCTCGCGCTGCCCGCCGCTCCACGGACCGACCGTCACCTTGGCCGTCTCGACATGCACGCCTAGGATACGCTCGACCGGTCCGCCCTATTCTCCCGCCGCGGGGGAACGGCAAGATCGGGCGGCTTTTCTCCGTCTCCTCTCTCGTGAGGACGGAGAGTCGCCACGGGTCCCCCGGACCCGACCCGCCCCGCCGCCAGGCACGCCGCCGCCCGGTTCCCGCCCTGCTGCTGGCGCTCGCCCTGGCCCTCCCGGCGGCGGCCGCCGCGGCGACGGTGGAGCGGCTGGCCGGCCGCGCCGTGGAGGGCACGCTCCGGGGCTCGGAGGACGGCGATCCC
>JAWWBN010000048.1:0-19316 GCA_033720955.1 Thermoanaerobaculia bacterium
GCGCTCACCTACGAGAAGGACTCGTCGTCGGCGCTCGGGTTCGGTTTTCGCTGCGGCTTCCTCGGGCTGCTCCATCTCGACGTCGTCCAGGAGCGCCTGAAGCGCGAGTACGACCTGTCGCTGCTGCTGTCGGCGCCCTCGGTCAAGTACAAGATCGACCTCGAGGACGGCGAGTCGTTCGAGATCGAGAACCCGGCGTTCTTTCCCGACCCGGCGAACATCGCGCGCACCTGGGAGCCCTACATCAAGGCGTCGATCATGATGCCCGAGCGCTACATCGGCACGGTGATGGACCTCTGCCGCGAGCGCCGGGGCGAGAACACGACCTTCCGCTACCTGGCCGTCGGCCGCGTCGAGCTGACCTCCGAGATGCCGCTCGCCGAGGTGCTGTTCGATTTCTACGACCGGCTCAAGACGATCACGCAGGGCTACGGCTCGTTCGACTACGAGATGCTCGACTACCGCGAGTCGGACCTGGTCAAGGTCGACATCCTGGTCAACAACGAGCCGGTCGACGCGCTCGCTCAGCTCGTCCACCGCGACAAGGCCCGGCCGCGCGCCATGCGCTACTGCGAGCGGCTCGCCGAGACGATCCCCAAGCAGCAGTTCAAGATCGCCATCCAGGGCGCCATCGGCGGCAAGATCATCGCCCGCACCACCATCAACGCGTTCCGCAAGGACGTCACCGCCAAGTGCTACGGCGGCGACATCACCCGCAAGCGCAAGCTGCTCGAGAAGCAGCGCGAGGGCAAGAAGAAGATGAAGATGGTGGGCTCGGTGGAGATTCCACAGGCCGCCTTCATGGCGGTCCTGCGGTCCGACGCGGAGTGAGCGGCCCGGGGATCTATCTCCACCTGCCCTTCTGCTCTGCGATCTGCCCGTACTGCGACTTCGCCGTCACGGTGGGCGGCGAGGAGAGGCGAGGCCGGTTCGCCGACGCGCTTCTCCACGAGATCGCGCTGGGGCTGCCGGAGAGCTTTCCGGCGGACTCCTCCCGCGGCTTCGACACCATCTACTTCGGCGGCGGTACGCCGTCGCTGATCGGGGCGCGGGAGCTGAAGCGGATCGTCGCCGCGCTCCGGCAGCACCTGCCGGTCGCGGAGGAGTGCTGGATCGGCCTCGAGGCGAACCCCGAGGACGTGAGCCCCGAGTCGCTCGCCGGCTGGCGCGAGGCGGGCGTCACCTTCCTGAGCCTGGGGGTCCAGTCGCTCGAGAACGACGCCCTGCGCTTCCTCGGCCGTCGTCACGACGGGGCGACCAGCCGGCGCTCGATCGAGCAGGCCCTCGAGGCCGGCTTCCCCACCGTCTCCTTCGACCTGATCTACGCTCGGCCCGGCCAGACCCCGGAGAGCTGGCGCGGCGAGCTCGAGGAGGCGGCCGGCTTCGGCGCCCAACACCTCTCCTGCTACCAGCTCACGGTGGCGGAGGGGACGCCCTTCTTCCTCCGCCGGGAGAGAGGCGCTCTGACCGAGATGCCGGAGGCACGGCAGACCGAGCTCTTCCTCGAGACCCACCTGCACCTGGCCGAGCTGGGCTATGCCGGCTACGAGGTCTCCAACTTCGCCGCCGCCCCCGAGCACCGCTCGCGCCACAACCTCAAGTACTGGCACCACGTCCCGTACCTGGGGCTGGGACCGGCGGCGCACTCCTTCGACGGGCGACGGCGGTGGTGGAACGAGCGCGACGAGGCGGAGTGGCGCGCGCGGCTGGCGTCGAGCCAGCGGCCCGTCGCGGATCGGGAGACGTTGACCGACGAGCAGCTCGCGCTCGAGCACCTCTTCCTGGGCTTGCGGACGGCCGACGGGATCTCCCCCGGGCTTCTTCGGGAGCGTTACGGCTTCGACCTGGAGGCGGCGAACGCGGAGATGCTCCGACGGCTGGAGAGCGAGGGGAGGCTCGTCGCCGCCGAGGGGCGTCTGACCCCCACGCTCCTCGGTCTCGCGGGCGCCGACGCGATGGTGCGCGACCTGGTGATCCCGGGAGCCGAGGGCCGCGGTCACGCTGCGCGCTGACACGTATCCTTGTCGGCGATGCAAAGGACCGACGCCGGCCGCCGGTCGCCGTCAGCAAAGGAGCACGCGATGAAGCGACCACTCGTGGTGGCCATCCTGGCCGTACTCTCTCTCCTCGCCGCCGCCCCCGGGCAGGCGGAGGTCTACCTCGTGCGGCACGCCGACCGGGACGGAGACCACGACCGTCTGGCGAGCCCGGCGGGCACCGACCGCGCCCTGGCACTGGCCGAACGGTTGGCGGGAGTGGGCATCGTCGCGATCTTCAGCACCGAGACCCACCGCACCCAGGCGACGGTCTGGCCGCTGGCCGAGCGGCTCGGCCTGCCGGTCCAGGGCTACGACGGCGTCCGGGAGCTGCGGACGAGGCTGCGCGAGGTCCGGAGAAGGGACCCCCGGGCGCGAGTCCTGGTGGTGGGGCACAGCAACACGGTGCCGGAGATCGTGACCCGGCTGGGCGCCGCGCTGCCGGCCGGGCTCCCCCTCACCCGCCAGGGATGGCTCCACCACGACGACTACGACAACCTGGTGATCCTCTCCTTCGAGGCGAGGGACCGGGTGCGGGCGCGGCACGCCACCTACGGATCGGCGACGGCGCCTCCCTAGCCCCAGCGACTTCGGG
Source organism: Thermoanaerobaculia bacterium (assembly GCA_033720955.1). GTDB lineage: Bacteria > Acidobacteriota > Thermoanaerobaculia > Multivoradales > JAHEKO01 > JAWWBN01. Next base: position 2,632 of record JAWWBN010000048.1, read on the forward strand.
TGCGGGCCGGGCGGGATCGTCGGCTCCTCCTCGTCCCCGCCCGGGAGGCACTCGGTCTCCGCCGCACGGAGCGAGTATCCTCTGACCATCCGAGGCACTGGCTTCGGGCTATCGGGACTTCGACTACCTGGACACGGCCCCCGAGCTCGAGCCGCTCCGGGCCGACCCCGGAATCCAGGCGCTCATCGACCGGTACCGGGGGAAGACGCCGTGACGATTCAGTGCCCCAGCGGCGGCGGCCCCGGCGGGATCATCGGCTCGTACTCGTAGTCGCCCAGGCGCTCGCGGTGCTCGGCGGCGACGGCCTCGCGGAGCTCGGCGTCCTCGAAGAGGTCGACCATCGTCATGGCCAGCGCCTTGGCGGCGTAGAGGAGTCCCCTGTGCCCGATCGACATGCCGCTGTAGGCGACGACGGCCCACGAGTGCCACGGCGTGTCCTCGGGCGCGATCGCCACCCTCAGGCGCACCATCGGGGCCACGAAGCTCACGTCGCCTGCGTCGGTGGAGCCCCCGCCCGGGTGCTCCTCGGTCTCCTTCAGGGGCTCGAGCTCCCAGGCGATCCCCGTCGGCTCCTTGCCGGTGGCCTCCTGGATCGAGCGCGCGAAGGCCTGCTCCTCCTCGGTGTACTCGATGACGCCCAGGTGCTCCAGGTTCTCCTGCAGCCGGGCGCCGGCCGTCCGGTTGACCAGGATCTCGTGGACGCCGGAGACGAGGGAGATCTCGTGGGTGACGTCGGCCATGATCGCCGCGCCCCCGGCCATCTCCTTCACCCGCTCCCACACCAGGTGCATCCCCTCGCGCCGGGTGTCCCGCACCCGCACCCAGATTCGGGCGTAGTCGGGGACCACGTTGACGACCTTCCCCGCGTCCTGGATGTGGTAGTGGATCCGCACCGTGGGCTTCACGTGCTCGCGGTAGTAGTTGATGCCGGTGGTGTAGAGCTCCAGCGCGTCGGAGGCGCTCCTCGCGTTCCACGGGTCGGAGGAGGCGTGGGCGGTCTGGCCCCGGAACTCGACGATGAAGTCCACCAGGGCGAGGCTGCTCTGCACCGCGGCCTCGGTCTCGTCCCCCGGGTGCCAGTCCACCATCACGTCCACATCGTCGAAGAGCCCGGCGCGGATCATCCACAGCTTGCCGAAGAACTTCTCCTCCGCCGGAGCGCCGTAGAAGCGCACCGTGCCCTCCAGCTCGCCCGCCTCGATGAGCTCCTTCACCGCCACCGCCGCCCCCAGGGACGCCACCCCGAAGAGGTTGTGGCCGCAGCCGTGCCCGGGTCCTTCGGGCACGATCGGGTCCTTCTCCGGGGTCGCCTTCTGGGAGAGCCCTGGCAGGGCGTCGAACTCGCCCAGGATGCCGATGACGGGGGGGCCGGCGCCGTACTCGGCGACGAAGGCGGTCGGGATCTCGGCCACCCCGCGCCGGACCGAGAAGCCCTGGGCCTCGGCGTGGTCCGCGAGGGCGGCGGCGGAGCGGTCCTCCCGGAAGGCCACCTCGGCGTGCTCCCAGATCCGGTCGCTGAGAGCGATCAGGTCGGGGGCCGCCCTCTCGACGGAGGCGATGGCGGCCAGCTCGTTGGCGCTGGGCGCGGGGGACTGGGCGGCCGCAGGAACCGACAGGACCGACAACCCGAGAGGGAACGAGACGAAGAGCAGCGCAAGACGCATGAGCGGCAGGTTACCAACCGCGGCCCCGCGGGGCGCGTCGCCCGTCAGTGGTCCACGATCCGGGCGACCTCCAGTGCGCAGCCGTAGGCGAGTGTGAAGCCCGCCCCACCGTGGCCGTAGTTGTGCACCACCCGCCCCCGGCGCTCCAACCGGACCTGTGTGCGCACCGGCCGCCAGCCGGCCTGGACCCCCGCGCTCGCCGGCGGATCGACGCCGGCTCGGCGCCAGCGCGCGCGGATGGCCTCGGTCAGATCGGCTCGTGGCTCGGGTCGGCCCGGAGTCTCCCACGGGGCCCGGCCCCCGGGGTCGTCCGGCGCCACGCTGCAGCCGCCGAGGACCGACTCGCCGGCGCGGGCGAAGGCGTAGACGAGCTCCTCCCGATTCCGCTCGTCGGCCCAGGAGAAACGCGCGAAGCGCCTGCCGCCGTCGGGGTCGAGAATCACCTGGCCCAGAGTGGGGCAGAGCTCGGGATCCCGCGTCAGCCGCCCCGCCCTCGCGCCGGTGCAGTTGACGACCCGATCTCCCGGCACCTCTTCGAGGTCGGTGACCGGCCGCCGCCGATCGAGCTGGATCTCCAGGTCGCGTCGCAGCCAGGCGAGGTGACGGGCCGGGTCTACGACCGGCGACGGGAAGCGCCAGGCCCCCCGGGGAGGGTCGGAGCCGGCGGCGAAGAGGGCGCCGACCTCGGCCGGAACCTCCGACGCCGGCAGGTACTCGAGCCCCCCCTCGTCCGGCAGCGCCGATGCCCAGACCGGCCGCCGGTCGTCGTCCACCGCCACGTAGAGCGGCGGCGCCCCGACCACGCCCGCCTCGGGCTGCTCTCGCGCCAACCGGCTCAGCCAGCGGTAGCTGGCGCGGCCCCACTCCGCCACTCGCGCGGCCGGCTCGGCGAGGTAGGGAAACCAGATCGCGCCCGCCGCGCCGGAGGTGCTCTCCTCGGCGGCACGGTCGGCGACGACCCGCACCCGATGCCCGTCACGCGCCAGGATGCGGGCGGTGCTGAGGCCGACGACCCCGGCGCCGACGACGGTGATCTCCACGCCGCTAGTTGACGGTGATCCCGTCCACCTCTTCCGGGGGCGCCGGCTGGTTCATCTTGCGGTTGATCATCCAGAGGACCACCAGCATCGCCTTGTTCATCCTCTGCAGGGCCCGCGGCAGCCCGGAGATCGCCTCCAGCTCGTCGCGATAGACGCGGAGGGTGAGGGCGACCCGCCGGAAGGGCCTCTCGACGCCCCGGAAGTTGGTGTCCAGGGAGAGAAGACCGAACCGCAGCTCCCAGAGGAACTCGTCCAGCTCGTCCGGGGGCAGAGCGTCGAACTTGGCCTGGTGGGTGGCGTCGACGCTGATGGTGGCCTGCATCTCGATGAAGTCGGGGCGGTCCTTCCCCTGGCCGAAGACGATGCGCTTACCCTGGGCGTCCTCGGCCAGGAAGACCCAGGCGGCGTCGGCCGACTGCGCGCCGCGGATGCTCCAGCCCTCGGCCATCACCAGGTCGCGCACCCGGTTCTCCGTCTCGCGATAGGGGTTGTCGTCGGCCATCGGCGCCTCGGATCGCCAGTCTAGCTCCTGGAAGGGATCGCAGCCGGAGCCCGACGAATCCGGCGCCCGGCACCGGTCGCCCAGCGGTGGCGCCTCGACCCGTCGGGGCGCCCCGTTCCGGCCGCCTGGCTCTGCTAGCATCTCTCAGCCCCCGGAAACGCCCCCGTGAAGCCGCCCCCCTTCGACTACGTCGCCCCGGAGACGGTGGACGAGGCGCTCGAGATCCTGGGCGAGCGCGGCTACGACGCCAAGATCCTGGCCGGGGGACAGAGCCTGATCCCGCTGCTCAACTTCCGCCTGGCGGCGCCGGCGGTGCTGGTGGACGTCAACCGGCTCTCCGAGCTCGCCTACATCGGAGAGACCGAGAAGAGCCTGCGGATCGGGGCGCTGACCCGCGTCTCGCAGCTCGAGCGCGACCCACGGGTTGCCCGGCTGGACCCGCTGCTGGCGGCGGCCGTCCCCCACGTGGCCCACCCGCAGATCCGCAATCGCGGCACGGTGGGCGGCAGCCTGGCACACGCCGACCCGGCCGCCGAGCTGCCGGTGCTGGCCGTGGCACGGCGCGCGCGTCTGCGGATCCGCAGCCGGGACGGGGAGCGGTGGGCCGATGCGGGCGACTTCTACCAGGGCTTGATGACCACCGACCTCGCGCCGGAGGAGATGGTTGTCGAGATGGAGCTGCCCCCTCTGCCCGGCGGCTCCGGCTGGGCCTTCGTCGAGTTCGCCCGGCGTCACGGCGACTACGCCCTCATGGGGGTGGCGGCGATCCTGACCCCGGACGGCGCCGGCGGCTGCGCCGAGGCGCGGCTGACGTACCTCTCGGCCGGCGAGGTGCCGGTGGTGGCCGAGCGGGCGGGCGCGCTGCTCGCCGACGGGAGTCTCTCCGACGAGAAGCTCGACGAGGCGGCGGCGCTGGCGGCGGCGGAAGAGGTCCGGCCCAGCCCCGACATCCATGCCAGCGAGGCGTACAAGCGTCACCTGGCGAAGGTCCTCACGCGGCGCGCGCTGCGGCAGGCGCGGGAGCGGATGAGCGGCGGAGCGACCGGGTGACGCGGGCCGCCACGACGGACGCCGGGGTCGGCGGAGGCCGCCCGGCCGACAGCGCCGGCGCGCTCCGCCTTCGAAGGCGGCGAGACCCTCGCCCCATGGAGGCGGGGAAGGGCGCGCCACCCGCGGGAGACCGGGAGGCGCCCTCCGGCTCATGAGTGCCCCCGCACGCCTCCGAGTGGCGGTCACGGTCAACGGCGAGCGCTACGAGCGCGAGGTGGAGCCGCGGCTGCTGCTCTCCGACTTCCTCCGTCACGAGCTGGGTCTCACCGGCACCCACGTCGGCTGCGAGCACGGCGTCTGCGGCGCCTGCACGGTGCTCTTCGAGGGCGCCGCCGTGCGCTCGTGTCTCATGCTCGCCGTCCAGGCCGACGGCCGCGAGCTGACCACGGTCGAGGGGCTCTCCGACGACCCCGAGAAGCTCCACCCCCTCCAGGAGGCCTTCCGAGAGGCGCACGGCCTGCAGTGCGGCTTCTGCACCCCCGGGTTCCTGATGACCCTCGTCCCCTTCCTCGAAGAGAACCCGAGCCCCACCGAGTCCGAGATCCGCCACGCCATCTCCGGCAACATCTGCCGCTGCACCGGCTACCAGGGCATCGTCGACGCGGTGAAGCTCGCCTCCGGACGGTAGCGTCCGGACCCGCGACGGCGTCTCCCCGCCCCGCCTCCGGGCCGCGATCCAATAAGCTGTCCCCGTCGCCGTGCTACCCGACCTCCGCCTGACCGACCTGACCAATCGCCTGCGCCGGGGCGACCTCGAGCTGGCCGGGCTCCTCGACGAGCTGCAGCGTCGCATCGAGGAGCGCGAGCCGGCCGTGCTGGCGCTGACGCCGGAGCCGGGTCGGTTCGACCGCCTCCGCCGCGAGGCCGCGGCGCTCGAGAGGCAGTTTCCGGTGGAGCGTGGTCGGCCGGCGCTCTTCGGCGTGCCCGTCGGCGTCAAGGAGGTCTTCCGGGTGGACGGCCTGCCGACGACGGGGGGGAGCCGACTGCCGCCGGACGAGCTGGCCGGTGAGGAGGCCGCGGCGGTGAAGGCGCTCAAGCGGGCAGGCGCCCTGGTGCTCGGCAAGACGATCTCCACGGAGTTCGCCTACTTCGCGCCCGGGCCGACCCGCAATCCGCGCGACCCGCAGCGCACTCCGGGCGGCTCGTCGAGCGGCTCGGCGGCGGCGGTGGCGGCCGGGCTCCTCCCCCTGGCGCTGGGGACCCAGACCATCGGCTCGATCTCGCGGCCGGCCTCTTTCTGCGGCGTGACCGGCTTCAAGCCGACCTACGAGCGGATCTCCCTGGCCGGGGTGATCCCGCTCGCGCCGTCGCTGGACCACGTCGGCACCTTCACGCCCGGGATCTCGGGCGCGGCGCTGGCGGCGCCGATCCTCTGCGCGGGCTGGCGGCCGGCGCGGGTACGAGGCGGGAGACCCGCGCTCGGAGTGCCGGTGGGACCCTATCTGGAGCGCGCCGGCTCCGCCGCGCTGGAGGAGCTCGACCGGATCTGCGGGCGGCTGGGCGCGGCCGGGTACCGGGTGGAGCGTGTCGCGGCCTTCCCCGACTTCGAGGCGGTCGAGCGGCGGCACCACGAGCTGGTGGCGCACGAGGCGGCCCGCGTGCACGCCGTCTGGTTCGCGCGGCACGGCGACCTCTACCACCCCAGGACCCGCGAGCTCCTGGAGCGCGGCCGGGAGATCGACGTCGAGGCGGCGGTGGAGGCCCGGGCGGGGCGCGACCGGCTGCGATCCGACCTCCGCGAGAGGATGCGGGAGGCGGGGGTGGACCTCTGGCTCTCGCCCGCGGCGCCCGGGCCCGCCCCCCTCGGGCTCGAGTCCACCGGCGACCCGGTGATGAACCTGCCCTGGACCCACGCCGGCCTCCCCACGGTGACGATCCCCGCCTGCGAGGTGGACGGCCTGCCGCTCGGCATCCAGCTCGCCGCCGACGCGGGCCGCGACGAGGATCTCCTGGCCTGGGGGCTGGAGATCGAGAGGGTCCTGTCGCCGTGAGCGCGCTCGTCACCGACGTCCGCCACGGGGAGTACGCCGACTCGATCGTCCTGATGCAGCTCCAGGCAGCCCTGGCGCGGGAGCCGGGCGTGGAGGACGCAGCCGTGGTCATGGCCACGCCGGCCAATCTCGACCTCCTCGCGGAGAGCGGGCTCCTCACCGACGAGGCGGCCGCGGCGCGACCCGACGACCTGGCGATCGTGGTGAAGGGCGCCTCCCGCGAGACGGCGCTCTCCGCGCTGGCCCGGGTCGGCGAGCTGATGCGCCGCAGGGGTGAAGCGGACGACGCCGACTTCCGGCCCCGGACCCTGCGCTCGGCCGAGCGGCTGCTGCCCGACGCCGGCTGGGTGCTCGTCTCGGTACCCGGACGCTACGCCGGAGGCGTCGCGCGCGAGGCCCTGGCGCTCGGCAGACACGTCTTCCTCTACAGCGACAACGTCCCGCTCGAAGAAGAGGTGGAGCTCAAGCGCCGGGGCGCGGAGAGGGGTCTCCTGGTCATGGGACCCGACTGCGGCACGGCGATCGTGGGGGGAGTGGGTCTCGGCTTCGCCAACCGAGTGCGACGGGGGCCGATCGGGGTGGTGGGCGCCTCCGGAACCGGGATCCAGGCCATCACCACCCGGATCGACGCCCTGGGCGGCGGCATCTCGCAGGCCATCGGCACCGGCGGACGCGACCTCTCCGCCGAAGTGGGCGGTGCGACCGCGAGGCAGGCGCTCGACCTGCTGGCCCGCGACCCGGAGACCGAGGTCGTGGTGCTGGTGTCCAAGCCGCCGGCGCCGGAGGTGGCCGTAGACCTGCTCGCTGCGGCGCGGCGCACGGGCAAGCCGGTGGTGGTGCAGCTCTTCGGCTGGGTGCCGCCGGCCCGGCGGCAGGGCAACCTGCTCTTCGCCGCCGGCACGAGCGACGCGGCGGCGCTGGCGGTGGCGGCGGCCGCCGACTCCGGGGCCACCGGCGCCGACCCCGCCTCCGGTCGGCCCGCCGGCAAGCGGCGCTTCCTGCGCGCTCTGCTGGCCGGCGGCACGCTGGCCTACGAGACCCAGATCGGTCTGCGCGCCGCCGCCGCGCCCCTCCGCTCCAACGTCCCGATCGCCGGCAGCCTCCCCCTCGAGGACCTGGGGAGGAGCGTGGGCCACACGGTGCTCGACCTGGGCGCCGACGAGCTCACGGTGGGCCGCGCCCACCCGATGATCGACCCCGACCTGCGGCTGAGGCGTCTCCGCCAGGAGGCGGACGATCCCGAGGCCGCCTTCCTTCTGCTCGACGTCGTGCTGGGGGAGGGCGCACATCCCGACCCGGCCGCCGCGCTGGCCCCGGCCGTCGAGCGCATCGTCGCGGCAGGGGGGCCGGAGGTGGTGGCGGGTCTGGTGGGCGCCCCGGGCGACCGACAGCAGATCGAGGAGCAGATGGAGCGGCTGCGGGCGGCCGGGACCACCGTCTTCGACGACTTCGCCGCGGCCCTCGGGTGGTTGGCCGACCGGCTGACGCCCGAGCCGACGCCGGTGGAGCGGCCGGTCTCCCTGGACTCCCTCCGGCCGCCGCTGGCCGCCCTGAACGTGGGGCTCGAGCTCTTCTACGACAGCCTGGTCGACCAGGGGGCGCGGGCGGTGCAGGTCGAGTGGCGGCCCCCGGCCGGCGGAGACGAGCGGCTGGCCGCCATCCTCCGACGCCTCCAGGAGGACGAGTAGGATGGGCGCATGAGCATCGACGAGGCCAACCGCGCCGCTCTCGAGCGCATGACCTCGGCCCGGCCCGTGCTGGCCGGGGTCGGGGTGGCCGGCGAGGCCATCCCCGGTCTCCAGGGTCGCATGCTGCTCCACGCCGGGCCGCCGATCGAGTGGGAGCGGATGTCGGGGCCGCTCAAGGGCGCGGTGATCGGCGCGGCGCTTCTCGAGGGCTGGGCGGGCGACGACCAGGAGGCGGCCGAGCTCGCGGCCTCCGGGGGCATCGAGCTCGCCCCCTGCCATCACCACGGCGCGGTGGGCCCGATGGCCGGGGTCACCTCGCCGTCCATGGCGGTCTACGTGGTCGAGAACCAGGAGGGTGGCAACCGCGCCTACTCGAACCTCAACGAGGGCTACGGCAAGGTGCTGCGCTACGGCGCCTACGCGCCCGACGTGCTCGATCGGCTGCGCTTCCTGAACCTCGAGATGGCTCCTCTCCTGGGCGAGGCCCTGGAGCAGACCGGCGGCATCGACCTGCGGGCCCTGATCGCCGAGGCGCTCCACATGGGCGACGAAGGGCACAACCGCAACAAGGCCGGCTCGCTGCTGTTCCTGAAGCAGCTCGCGCCGGCGATCGCCCGGGTCGCCGGCGACCGCGAGATCGCGAGACGGGTTCTCGCCTTTCTCGGCGACAACGCCCTGGCGGTGCTCAACCCGGTCATGGCGGCCTGCAAGGTCATGGCCGACGCCGCCCACGGTGTCGAGCGATCGACCCTGGTCACCGCCATGGCCAGGAACGGCACCGACTTCGGGATCCGCGTCTCCGGACTGGGCGACGAGTGGTTCACCGCGCCGGCGGCCACCCCCGACGGGCTCTACTTCTCCGGCTTCACGGCCGCCGACGCCAACCCCGACATCGGCGACTCGACGATCACCGAGACCGCCGGCATCGGCGCCTTCGCCATGGCCGCCGCCCCCGCCATCGTGAGCTTCGTCTCCGGCACGCCGAAGGACGCCCTGCACTCGACTCTGGAGATGTACGACATCACCGTGGGCGAGCACCCGCACTTCACCATCCCGCCGCTCGACTTCCGCGGCACCCCGGTGGGGATCGACATCCGCAAGGTGGTGGAGCTGGGAGTCACCCCGAGGGTCAACACCGGCATCGCCCACCGCGAGCCGGGAGTGGGCCAGGTCGGGGCGGGTCTGGTGCGGCCGCCGAAGGAGATCTTCGAGCGCGCTCTGGTCGCCTTCGCCGATCTACCGGCCCGGTAGCTCGAGACGCTTCCGGCCCAGCCGGATCAGGTGGTTGGCGGGGGCGTAGTCGTCGGTCAGCAGGACGGTCTTCGCCGGGTCCACGCCCGCCTCGATCCGGCGCGCGGCGATCGTTCCCAGGCTGGGGTCGAAGCGGTATCGACGGTCGAGCTCGGCCGCCCGCCGGCGCATCTCCTCGTCGCTCACCGTGTCCGCCGTCTCGGTGGCCAGGATCAGGAGGTTGGTGGCCCCCACCACGTTGAAGACGTAGAGGGTGGGGAAGCGCTCCTGGGCGGTGCGCAGGACCGCCTGGACGAACGGGTCGGCCAGGTCCGAGGCCAGGTTCACTCCGAAGACGCCCCCGGGCGCCAGACGCCGCTTGACCAGGTCGAAGAACTCGATGGTGGTCAGGTGGAAGGGCACCGAGAGACCGATGTAGGTGTCGCAGTAGATGAAGTCCCACTGTCGATCGGCGCGCACCAGGAAGAGCCGGCCGTCGGCGACGTGGACCCGGGTCTTGTCGTCCTCCTCGAAGAAGAAGTAGTCGCGCGCGATCTGGGGCACCGCCGGGTCGATCTCCACGTACTCCACCGTCAGCTCGGGGATCTGCCCGCGCAGGTAGGAGCCCACCGCGCCGCCGCCCATCCCCAGGACGATCGCCGAGCGCATCTCCGGCGCCAGCAGCAGGGCGCCCGGGGCGTACCGCAGGTAGTTGAGCGCCGGCAGCCCGTCCTCCACGCCGATGGCCGACTGCAGGACCCGGTCGCTCTTGAGGTAGCGCACCCCCGCCACCTCCGTCACCTCGAGGGTCTGGTACGGGCTCATGCGGGTGTGCAGAACGTCGCCACCGGTGCGCTCGGGCGCCGCCGCCACGGCGACGGCCAGGAAGGCCAGGGTGGCCGCGCCGCCCAGCCGCAGCAGCCCGGAGGCGGCGCCGCGCTGGAAGGTCAGCCCGGCGGCGATCGCCGTGACCAGCACCAGGAGGGCCAGGATGCGCTTCAGCTCCAACGACGGGATCAGCACGAAGGTCGAGACGAGGGTGCCGAAGAGGCTGCCGCCCGTCGAGAGCGCGAAGAGCCTGCCCGCCGTGTCGCCCAGCCCGGCGATCTCCCGCGCCGCGAGCCGGATGGCGAACGGCGACACCGTGGCCAGGAAGACGCTGGGCGGCCCGAAGAGAAGCGTCGCGGTGAGCAGCGTCCCGCCGGGGGTCGCTCCCAGCCAGGCCCCGAGGAGGCCCGCCAGGCGGGTTCCCGCCAGCAGCAGAACCATCTCGCACAGGGTCGCGGCGAGGATCAGCGTCCCCAGCACCCCGATCTCCGGTCTCCGGTCGGCCAGCCGGCCGCCCCAGAAGTAGCCGATCGAGAGCGCCGCCAGGAAGACGCTGATGATGGAGCCCCAGACGTAGACGCTGTTGCCGAAGTGCGGCGCCAGCACCCGGCTGGAGATGATCTCGAGCGCCATCACCACCGCTCCCGTGAGAGTGACGATCAGGTAGAGGCGGCGAGGAGAGCGCACGGCAGCGACGCGAAGGAGGGATCGGCCAGGATTGTAGTGGGCGGCGGCGCGCAGCGTCAGTCGGCCGGCGGTCTCCCCACCCGTGGGGGACGCCCGCCGGCCGCCGGCGACTGCATATACTGATTCCCATGACCCGTGACGAGGCGATCGGGATCCTGAGCGGCGCTCGCTGGCTGGATCTCACCCAGCCCCTGAGCATCTTCACTCCCCCCTTCCCCGGCGAGATGCCGCTCCAGGTCCACTTCTTCAAGCGTCTCACCGGCGCCTGGGGGGGCGGGCAGGGGGCGAACGGCCAGCTCATCGAGTGGAGCAACAACACCGGCACCCACCTCGTGGGGCCCCGCGCCTTCCACTCCGGGGCGCGGGCCATCGCCGACATCCCGATCCACGATCTGTGCGGGCCGGGCGTGGTGGTCGACGTCTCCGACGCCGTCTCCGACTACGGCTTCTACACCCCCGAGATGATCGCCGAGCGCGCCGAGGTGCGCGACGGCGACATCCTCTTCGTCCACACCGGCTACCGCCGCTACGCCTGGGACCAGCCCGACGTGCCCAACCCGAGCGCCCAGGGCGGCATCGAGAACAAGGAGTTCGGCTACCACGTCCGCCACCCCGGCCCCTCGCCCGACTTCTTCCGTTGGGCCATCGAGAGAAAGCTCAAGGTCGTGGGGGTCGACTGCGGCTGCGCGGAGCACCCGATGAACACCGGCATCCGCCGCATGCATCCGGCGGAGTTCGAGAAGGCGCGGGCCAGGGCGCGGGAGATCTTCGGCAAGAGCTGGGACGAGCTCTTCCCCCCGGCGGAGTACTACGCCCTGACCCACCGCGAGCTGCCCAGGACGGGGCCGCTGCTGGTCGAGTGCCTGGGCGGACAGATCGGCGAGCTCCTGGGCCGGCGAGCGTACTTCGTGATCGGGCCGATCCCCTTCATGGAGGTCGAGGCGGCCTGGAGCCGGGTCGTCGCCCTCGAGCCCCCGGACGGCGTCGACGCCGAGACCTTCGCCGGGCTCCTCGCCGGGCTCGAGCTCTCCGACCTGACGCTCCCCTTCAGCGTCCAGACGCCCCAGTGGGCCAACTACGAGCCGCTCTCGCTCCGCTACACCAGGAGAGTGGGAGGGCAGGATCTGGGTCTCGGACGCAACAACGCCCACTGCAAGGCCAGCTTCCACATCGCCACCCACATGGACGGCGAGAAGCACTTCTGGGCCGCCGGCCGCACCATCGGCCAGGTGCCGCTGGACTACTGGCACGGGCCCGGCGTGCTCGTCGACCTGAGCGACGAGGTGAGCGACTCGAGCATCTACACGCCGCGGATGATCGAGGAGAGGGTGGAGGTCCGTCCGGGGGACATTCTGTTGATCAAGACCGGTTGGCACCGGTTCGGGTGGGCGAGCCCCGACTCGGACGAGTTCCGCTACATGATCCAGCACCCCGGCCCCTCGCCCGACTTCGCCGAGTGGTGCGTCGAGCGCCGGATCAAGTGGCTGGGCATCGACTGCGTGGCCATGGAGCACCCCATGAACACGATCCAGCGGATCTGGCATCCGGGCACCTTCGCCGTGGCGCAGCGGAAGGTGGAGGAGATGTACGGCAGGTCCTGGGACGAGGTGTACCCGGCGGAGAAGTATTACCAGGACATGCACCTGAACCTCTTCCCCAAGGGGATCGTCCACGCCGAGAACCTCGGCAACGAGATCGCCTCTCTCGACACCGGGCGCTGCTACGTGGCCGCCCTCCTCCAGCGCGGGATGGAGCTGGCGTCCTGCTGGGGACGCTTCGTCGTCTTCCGCGAGCCGTCGCCCGGCTAGGGACGCCGCGACGCGACACCTGCGGGTCGAGCCTCCCCGAGCCGCTAGAATGACCCCAGAATGACACCGCGGTCCCACGAGTGACCACCCGGGTCTTCGGCAGCCGGATCCGGCGCAACGAGGACCCGCGCCTGCTGACGGGGCGGGCCCTCTTCACCGACGACGTGGACCTGCCGGGCATGGTGCACGTGGCCTACGTGCGCAGCCCCTACGCCCACGCCCGGCTGGGCGAGATCGACGTCTCGGCGGCCCTCGAAGTGGAGGGGGTCGTGGCGGTCTACACCGCCGAGGACCTCGGCGACTACTGGGCCCCGGGGCCTCTCCTGGTGCCGCCGCCGCCCATCGAGCGCTGTGTCTTCCACCCGCGAACCCAGGTGCCGCTGGCCCGGGAGAAGGTGCGCACCGTGGGCGAGCCGGTGGCGGCGGTGGTCGCCGTCAGCCGCTACGTCGCCGAGGACGCCGCCGAGCAGGTCTTCGTGGAGTACGAGCCCCTGGACCCGGTGGTGGACCTGGAGGCTGCTTTGGCCGACGGCACCGCCCGGGTGCACGACGATCTCGACGACAACCTCTCGGCCCACGTGATCCAGGAGAAGGGCGACTACGCCGCGGCCCGCGCACGGGCGGTCCATCTGGTCCGGCGCCGGCTGGTCTACGACCGCGGCACGGCGGCGGCCATGGAGAACCGAGGGGTGGTCGCCGACTGGGACAAGCGCGCCGGAAAGCTCACGGTGTGGGACACCACCCAGGCGCCCATCCCCATCCGCAACGGCCTGGCCGCCATGCTGGGCCTCTCGGAGAGCCAGGTGCGGGTGGTGGCCCCCTTCCTGGGCGGCGGCTTCGGGCCGAAGATCATGATGTTCTACCCCGAGGAGGTGCTCGTCCCCTGGATCTCCGTGCGGCTCGAGCGTCCGGTCAAGTGGATCGAGGACCGCGAGGAGAACTTCGTCGCCACCACGCAGGAGCGGCTGCAGATCCACGAGGCCGAGCTCGCCCTGGACGCCGACGGCCGCATCCTCGGCGTCCACGACGTCTTCCTGCACGACAACGGCGCCTACAACCCCTACGGCCTGACGGTGCCGATCAACAGCCAGTGCACCCTGTTGGGGCCGTACGACGTGCCCAACTACTACACCGAGTTCAAGGCGGTCTTCACCAACAAGCCGATCGTCACGCCGTATCGCGGCGCCGGCCGCCAGCACGGCGTCTTCGTGCTGGAGCGGCTGCTCGACCTGGCCGCGCGCGACCTTGGCCTGGCTCCGGGGGAGATCCGCCGGCGCAACTTCCTCTCCCCCGGCGACTTCCCCCACGACCACCAGATCATCTACCAGGACTTCACGCCCCTGACCTACGACAGCGGCAACTACGAGCCGGTGCTCGACAAGGCCCTCGAGATGATCGGCTGGGACGAGTTCCTGAACGACATCCAACCGGCCCGGCGGGCCGAGGGCAGGCTGGTGGGGATCGGCCTGGTGGCCTACGTCGAGGGCACCGGGATCGGCCCCTACGAGGGGGCGAGGGTGCAGGTCCAGGCCAGCGGCCGGGTGAGCGTGGTGACCGGAGTGGGCACCCAGGGCCAGGGGCACATGACCTCCTTCGCGCAGGTGGTCGCCGAGCAGCTCGGCGTGGACGTCGGCGCGATCGACGTGGTCACCGGCGACACCGACCAGTTCCACTGGGGCGCCGGCACCTTCGCCAGCCGAGGCGCGGTGGTGGCCGGCAACGCTGTCCACGCCGCCGCCGTGAAGGTGCGTCGCAAGATCGTCGAGCTCGCCGCCCGCCAGTTCGAGGCTGCCGAGGAGGACATCGAGCTCGTCGAGGGCCGGGCTCGGGTCCGGGGAGTTCCCGACCGGGCCATCGGCCTGGGGGAGCTGGCCCTGGCCGCCAACCCCATGCGCGGCGCCGTCCGGCCGGGCACCGAGCCGGGGCTCGAGGCCACCGACTACTTCGGGCCCGAGCGCGGCGCCACGGCGAGCGGCGTCCACGCCATGATCGTCGAGGTGGACCCGGAGACCCTCGACGTGACCGTCGAGCGCTACGTCGTGGTGCACGACTGCGGCCGGGTGATCAACCCCATGATCCTCGACGGCCAGGTCCACGGCGGCGTCGCCCAGGGTCTGGGCAACGCCTTCTACGAGCGGCTGGCCTTCGACGAGGCGGGACAGCTTCAGAACGCCTCGTTCATGGACTACCTGCTGCCCACCTCGCTGGACGTGCCGCGCATCGAGACCGGCCACTGCGAGACCCCGTCGCCCCTCAACCCCCTGGGGATCAAGGGCGCCGGGGAGGCGGGCGCCATCCCCGCCGCCGCCCTCTTCTGCCAGGCGGTGGAGAACGCCCTCGCCGTGGAGGGTCTCGAGCTCCTGGAGATCCCCCTCTCGCCCGGCCGGCTCTGGGAGCTGGTGGAGGAGACGCGACGGTGACCTACGACACCCCCCGCCAGTTCGTCCGCGTGGAGAAGTCGATCGACTTCGAGTACACGGTGGAGGGCTCGCCCTTCAAGGCGCGCGTCACCGATCTGAGCGAGGGGGGCGCCTTCGTGGACGCCACCTATCCCCAGGGGGTGGGGGCCCGTCTGGCCTTCCGTTTCCGGCTGCCCGACGGGTCGGAGCCCATCGCCGGCAACGCCGAGGTCATCTGGGCGCAGGAGATGCTGGGAATGGGAATCCGTTTCCTCGACCTCACCGAGGAGCAGACCGAGCGGCTGCGCTTCTTCGTCGGCTCGGTCTACTTCGACTTCGGTCTCGACGAGCTTCCCGACCCCTGATGTCCCGACGGCCGGCCGCGGCGGCAGCCCTGCTGTCGACCTCCCTCCTCGCCGCCTGCGCACCGCGGGCGACGCCTCCGGAGGAGGGGGACGGACCCCGCCTGGTGCTGCTGATCGTGGTCGACCAGCTCCGCGCCGACTACCTGGACCGCTTTGGAGCCCAGCTCACCGACGGCCTGGCTCGTCTGATGCGCGAAGGGGTGCGCTACACCGAGGCGGCGCACGACCACGCCCGCACCAGCACCGCGCCCGGCTACGCGACCCTGGCCACCGGCCTCGTCCCGCGGCGGCACGGGATCATCGCCAACGCCTGGTACGACCGGCGGAGCGGCGACTTCGACTACGCCGTCGAGGCCGACGACGACAGCGACCCGTCGCCGCGGCGGCTGCTCGGCTCCACCGTGGGCGACTGGCTGCGCCGCGCGAGACCGGGAGCCCGCGTCTACTCCGTCGCCGGCAAGGACCGCTCGGCGGTGATGATGGGCGGCCACGACGCGGACGCCGCCTTCTGGTACGACGACGAGGACGGCTTCGAGACCTCCGCCTACTACCTGCGGCGCGACCCCGGCTGGCTGCGCGAGTTCAACGACCATCTGCCGGAGGAGGGCTTCGCGGAGCCGTGGAGCCCGCTGCCCGTGCCGGCCGAGGAGCTGGAGCGGATGGGGATCGTCGAGTTCGACCAAGGTCCCCTGGTCGGGGTCTTTCCCCACCCCGTGGGCGGCGTCGAGCTGGTTCCCGACCGCTCCTACTGGGGGGCCGTCTACTACACCCCCCGTCTCGACGAGCTGGTGGCCCGCTTCGCCCTCCACCTGCTGCGCACCCACGAGCTGGGGGCGGACGCCACGCCCGACCTCCTGGCCGTCGGCTTCTCGGCGCCCGACCTGGTGGGCCACGGCTTCGGACCCGACAGCCGCGAGCTCCTGGACACCGTGCTGCGGCTGGACCGCACTCTGGGGGAGCTGCTCGACGCGATCGACGAAGCGGTGGGGCTGGACCGGACGGTGGTGGCGCTGAGCGCCGATCACGGCGTCTCCGACGTGCCCGAGCTCCGTCGCGAGAGGGGGCTTTCCGGCGGCCGCCCCGGCGTCGAGGAGATTCTCTGCCTGCGTCGCGTGGAGAGCGGCCTCGCGGCCCGCTTCGGCGACGGACCCTGGCTGCGGCCCGGGCCCTTCGTCAACGAGTGGGCCCTGGAGCGCCGTGGCGTCGAGCGGACCGAGGCGGAGGCCGAGGCGGAGCGGCTGATCGAGCTCTGTCCCTCGGTGGCCGAGGTCTGGACCCGCACCGAGCTCTCCGGCGACGCCCCCCCGGAGGACGCGATCGCCCGCCGCTATTGGAACTCCTTTCACCCGGAGCGCAGCCCCGACCTCTCCATCCAGTTCGTCGAGCACTTCGTGAACTCGACGGCTCTCGCCAGCCACGGCACCGCCTACGAC
>JAWWBN010000049.1:0-18796 GCA_033720955.1 Thermoanaerobaculia bacterium
CCGCCTTGCGCAGGTGGGCGATCCGGTCGTCGAGCTCGTTCGCCAGCCTGCCGGCTCCCATGACCCGGCGCTGGAGCTCGGCCGCCTGGCGCTCGAAGGCCAGGGCCGCGGCGCGGTCCGGCGCGGGCAGGGTGACGGTGCCGGTGGCCTCCACCTCGAGCGGAACCGGCCCGGCCAGCTCGGTCATGGCGCCGCGGTGCCAGCTCGACAGGCTGACCGTGTAGCTCCCGGGGGCCACCATCGGCCCCATGGGGTCGGAGGAGAAGGCGTGCCGCACGGGCGGGGTGAGGCTGGCCGGGTCGGGCGGCGGATAGCGCAGGTCCCAGGTCACCCGGTGGAGGCCGGCCCCGGCCGGGCCGGTGAAGCGGCGCACCACCTGGCCGTCGGCGTCGCGCACGGTGACGACCACGGCCGGGTCCTCCTCCCGGTCCTCGGCGCGAAGCGCCTCCCAGCTCGGGTAGGGGGTGTCCTCGCCCTTCTCCTTCCTCCCCTTCTCCTCCTCGCGCCGCTCGTCGCGGAGCGTCTGGAAGCCCTCCTTCAGGTAGTAGGTGACGACCGCGCCGACCGGCGGGTTGGGGGCGCTGTAGAAGGAGTCGCCCTGGAAGGCGACGCCGTTGTAGCCGAGCTCGAAGCTCTTGTTGAAGGCCCATGCGCGGCGGGGCTCGAAGAGCACCGCCTCCCCCTCGAGGCCCGTCTCGCTCATCGCCCGGAGCGGCGAGTAGTCGTCGAGGATGTAGAAGCCGCGGCCGAAGGTCCCCACCACCAGGTCGTCCTCGCGACGCTGGATCTCCAGGTCGCGCACGGCGATGGTGGGCAGCCCGCCGGTGAGCTCGACCCACGAGCCGCCGCCGTCGCGGCTGACGTAGAGGCCGTACTCGGTGCCGGCGAAGAGCAGATCGGGGTCCTCGTGGTCCTGGGCCACGGTGAGCACCGGGCCGCCCTCCGGCAGGTCGGAGGCGATGGAGGTCCAGGTGCGGCCGCGGTCGGAGCTCTCGAGCAGGTACGGCTTGAAGTCGCCCTTCTTGTGGTTGTCGATCGCGGCGAAGACGGTGTCGTCGTCGTGCAGCGAGGCCTCGAGGTCGGCCACGTAGGCCATGTCGGGCACGCCGGGGAAGCTCGCGACCTCGTGCCAGGAGCCACCGCCGTCGCCGGTGATCTGGATGAGGCCGTCGTCGGTCCCGGCGTAGATCAGCCCCTCGACCCGCGGCGACTCGGAGAGGGAGACCACGTTGCCGAAGAACGAGGTGGAGTTGTTCTTGGCCACGGTGTCCACGCTCCAGATGCGGCCCATCACCTCGAGCTGGTTGCGGTCCAGGTTGCGGGTCAGGTCACCGCTGATCGGCGTCCAGGTGTCGCCGCGGTCGTCGCTGCGGTAGACCCGCTGCGAGGCGAAGTAGAGCCGCGTGGGCGAGTGCGGCGAGAGCAGCAGCGCCGAGTCCCAGTTCCAGCGCGACGGCGCCTCGCCCGGCTCCTCCTGGGGCTGGACGTCGGTCAGCTCGCCGCTCGCCCGGTCGTAGCGCACCAGGTTGCCGTACTGCCACTGCGAGTAGACGATGTCCGGGTTGCCCGGCTCGACGGCGGGATCGAAGCCGTCGCCGCCCACGGTGACGAACCAGTCGTGGTTCGTGATGCCGTGCTCGGAGGTGGTACGCGACGGGCCGCCCAGGGTGGAGTTGTCCTGGGTGCCGCCGTAGACGTTGTAGAAGGGCAGGTCGTCGTCCACGGCGATCTTGTAGAACTGGGTGATGGGCAGGTTGGGCTTGAAGTCCCAGGTGGCCCCGCGGTCCCAGCTCTCGTAGACGCCGCCGTCGCAGCCGGCGATCAGGTGGTCGGTGTCGTCGGGATCGATCCACAGCGCGTGGTTGTCCACGTGCTTCGAGACCTCGGGCACCTGCTGGAAGCTCTTGCCGCCGTCCTCGGTGACGTGCAGCCAGGTGTCCATGGAGTAGACCCGGTCCACGTCCACCGGGTCGGGGATCAGCTCGTTGTAGTACTGCGGGCTGCCGCTGGTGTAGCCGCTGCGCTTCTCCCAGGTCTCGCCGCCGTCGGTGGAGCGGAAGGTCCCCCCCTCGTCGTCGAGCGACTCGATGACGGCGTAGACCACGTCCGGGTCGGCCGGCGAGACGGCGAGGCCGATCTTGCCCATGTCGGTGGTCGGCAGGCCCGAGGTCAGCTTGCGCCAGGTGGCGCCGGCGTCGGTGGACTTGTAGATCGCCGACTCGGGGCCGCCGTCGATCAGGGTCCAGGTGTGCCGGCGACGCTGGTAGCTGGACGCCCAGAGGGTGTCGGGGTCGCGCGGGTCGAGCCAGACCTCGTTGACGCCGGTGTTCTCGGAGATCTCGAGCACCTTCTCCCAGGTGGCGCCGCCGTCGGTGGTCTTGTAGAGGCCGCGGTCGCCGCCGGCCCGCCAGAGGGGCCCCTGGGCGGCGACGTAGACCACGTCGGAGTCGCGCGGATCGACCACGATCCGCCCGATGTGCTCCGACTCGGGGAGCCCCATGTTCTTCCAGCTCTTGCCGCCGTCGAGCGACTTGTAGACGCCGTCGCCCCAGGAGACGCTGCGCTGCGAGTTGTTCTCGCCGGTGCCCACCCAGACCGTGTCGGGATCGTTGGGGTCCAGGGTCACACAGCCGATGGAGTAGGAGCTCTCGCCGTCGAAGATCGGCGTCCAGGTGGTGCCCGCGTTGACCGTCTTCCAGACCCCGCCGGAGGCCACGGCGACGTACCAGGTGGCCTCGTCCTCCGGGTGGACGGCGATGTCGCTGACCCTGCCGGAGGCGATGGCGGGGCCGATGCCGCGCAGCTTCATCCCCGCCAGCAGGCCCGAGTCGAAGAGCGGCTTCGCCTCGTCCGCGGCCGCCTCGTCGGACTTGTGCTTCCGGGCCGCGGCCGGGGCGGTGGCGAGCAGGGCGAGCGTCAACAGGGCGATCCAGGTTCGCTTCATCTTGGGGGACCTCCCGAGAGCCGATGAGTGCGGGCCGCCGCTGCGGCGGCGCGGGGATCCCCGGAGGATACAGGGAGTCGGGGGCTCGTGACAGCGGGGCGCGGCGGCGGCCCCGGAGGGAGTCGTCCCGCCAACGGATGCGGGCCCCCGAACAGGGGGACGGATTTCCGGCCGGCGATCTTCCGCCCCGACACCCGATACAATCGCCGCTCCCGAGCCGCGCAGGCGCGCGGCACGCCCTCCGACAAGACCGATCCGGGAGTCACGACATGTCACGACTGCGTCTCTTCCCCCGCCAGGCGGCGGTCCTGGTCGCCCTCGCGGCCACGCTCGCCCCCACCTCCCTGCCCGCCGAGCCGCCCGAAGCGCCGCCCTTCTACGCCGTCACGAACGTGACCGCGGTGACGGCGCCGGGCCGCACCCTCGAGAACGCCACCGTGCTGCTGGCGAAGGGTCTGATCGAGGCGGTGGGCACCGAACTGGAGATCCCCGGCGACGCCCTGGTGATCGACGGCGAGGGGCTCTTCCTCTACCCCGGCCTGATCGACGGCATGACCGCCCTGGGCATCGCCAAGCCCGACGCGGAGTCCGGCGGCGGGGGCGGCGGCTTCGGGGGCTTCGGAGGGGGCGGCGAGCTCGACCCCGGCGGCCCGGAGGCGCGGCCGGCCACGACCCCCTGGTTCGCCGCCGCCGACAACCTGGCCGAGGACCCGGGATCGGAGAAGTGGCGCGAGGCCGGATTCACCGCCGTGGTCTCCACGCCCGAGGAGGGCATCTTCGCCGGTCAGGCGGCGGTGCTCTCTCTGGGCCGGGGCGAGGCCGACGAGCTGGTGGTCGCCACCCCGGTGGCGCAGCGGATCTCGTTCGCCAGCCCCGGCGGCTTCCGCACCTACCCCGGCTCCCTGATGGGGACCCTGGCCTACGTCAAGCAGGTCCTGCTCGACACGAAGCACTACGCCGAGGCCAAGGCGGTCTACGCCGCCTCCCCCGCCGGGCGCGAGCGGATCGCCTACGACCGGGCCCTGGAGCCGATCCAGATGGCGCTCGAGGCCGGCACGCCGTTCCTGATGCCCGGGGTCCGGGGCAAGGAGATCGACCGCGCCCTGGCGGTCGCCCGGGAGTTCGGGCTGCCGGCGGTGATCTACGGCGCCCACGGCGGCTACGAGCGCGTCGGCGAGCTGGCCGGCGCCGCCGGGGTCATCGTGGACCTGGACTGGCCCGAGGCCGAGAAGGACCGCGACCCGGAGGCGGATACCTCCTTCGCCGAGCTCTACCACCGCCGCATGGCGGTCACCACCCCGCGCGAGCTGGCCGCCGCCGGCATCCCCTTCGGCTTCACCTCCTCCGGGCTCGCCAGCGCCGGCGACGTCTTCAAAGGGGTGCGGAGGGCGATCGGCGCCGGGCTCTCCGAGGACGCCGCCCTGGCGGCGCTGACCACCGGCCCGGCCGGGATCTTCGGAGTCGACGACCGGCTCGGCACCATCGAGGCCGGCAAGATCGCCAACCTGGTCTTGGCCACGGCCGCTCCCTGGGCCGAGGACGTGGAGGTCAAGGCGGTCTTCGTGGACGGCCGCCGCTTCGCCGAGCGCGAAGAGGAGGAGGAGACCGAGCCGCCCGCCTCCGACGTCTCCGGCACCTGGGAGCTGGTGATGACCACCCCCCGCGGCACCAACGAGTTCACCGCGAAGCTCGAGATGAGCGAGGACGGCAAGGTCACGGGCGAGCTCACCAGCGAGCGCGGCGAGTCGAGCGTCGAGGACGGCAAGATGAGCGGCGACCTGCTGCGCTTCGAGACCACCCGCGAGATGGGCGGGCAGTCGTTCACCGCCTCCTTCTCGCTGACCGTGGAGGGGGAGAGCCTCTCCGGCTCCATGAGCGCCGGCCCCATGTCGATGGAGATCTCCGGCACCCGCACCGCCAAGCCCGAGGAGGGCGCGAAGGCGGCCCAGAAGGAGGAGGAGGCGCCCGACGTCACCGAGGAGGAGCTCGCCGAGGCGATGGCCCTCTACCGCGGCCCGGTGCGGGAGATGGGCGCCTTCGCCCTGACCAACGCCACCGTCTGGACGGTCTCCGGCGAGACCATCGAGAACGGCACCGTGGTGGTGGTGGACGGCAAGATCGCCGCCGTGGGGGCCGACGTCGCCATCCCCGCCGGCGCCGAGGTGATCGACGTGGGCGGCGGCTCGGTGATCCCCGGGATCATCGACGCCCACTCCCACATCGCCATCGACGGCGGCGTCAACGAGGGCTCGCTGGCCGTCACCGCCATGGTGTCGATCGGCGACGTGATCGACCCGGACGATGTCGGCATCTACCGCGCCCTGGCCGGCGGGGTCACCGCCGCCAACCTGCTGCACGGCTCGGCCAACCCGATCGGCGGTCAGAACGCGGTGATCAAGCTGCGCTGGGGGGCCGACGCCGAGGGCCTCCAGCTCGACGGCGCTCCGGCGGGGATCAAGTTCGCCCTCGGCGAGAACCCGAAGCGCTCCAACTTCCGCGCCTTCGGCATGGCGCAGCGCTACCCGCAGACCCGCATGGGCGTGATGGACGTGATCCGCCAGGCCTTCCGCGAGGCGAGGGAGTACCGCGACGAGTGGAGAGCCTACGAAGCCGCCGTCGCCGCCCGCGGCCCCGCCCCGGTGCCGCCGCGGCGCGACCTGAAGCTCGACGCCCTGGTCGAGATCCTCGAGGGCGAGCGGCTGGTGCACTCGCACTGCTACCGCGCCGACGAGATCCTGCAGCTTCTGCGGCTCGCCGAGAGCGAGGGCTTCCGCGTCGCCACCCTGCAGCACGTGCTGGAGGGATACAAGGTGGCCGACGAGATCGCCGAGCACGGCGCCGGCGCCTCGACGTTCTCCGACTGGTGGGGCTACAAGGTGGAGGCCTACGACGCCATCCCCCACAACGCGGCGCTGATGACCGAGCGCGGGGTGCTGGTCTCCATCAACTCCGACAGCGGCGAGGAGATGCGTCACCTGAACCAGGAGGCCGCCAAGGCGGTCAAGTGGGGCGGCATGGGGGAGCGCGAGGCGCTGGCCATGGTGACCCTGAACCCGGCCCTCCAGCTCGGCATCGGCGACCGGGTCGGCTCCATCGAGGTGGGCAAGGACGCCGACCTCGTGGTCTACGACGGCCACCCGCTGGCGATCTCGTCGGTGGTCCGGCACACCTTCGTGGACGGCGACCTCTACTTCGACCGCGAGGCCGACCGCGAGCGTCAGAGCGGGATCGCGGCGATCAAGGAGCGCCTGATGCCCAAGGAGGAAAAGGAGAAGGACGAGAAGGAGGAGGGTGCGGGCGAGGAAGGGGGCGAGCCGGACGAGCCGGACGAGCCCGACCCGGGCCGGACCTGGGGCGGCAAGAGGTACTACAGTTGCCGGGAGGTTGGATGATGCGCAAGACGACGATGCTCGAAGCGACGGCCCTGGCCGCGGCGCTCCTGGCCGCGCCCGCTCTGCTCCACGCCGAGACCCTGGTGATCTCCGGCGGCACCATCCACCCGATCTCCGGCGAGGTCTTCGAGGGGAGCGTGGTGGTCCAGGACGGCGTCATCGTCAGCGCCGGCCCGGGCGCGCCCGCCCCCGGCGGCGACGCCACCGTCATCGACGCCAGCGGCAAGCACGTCTACCCCGGCATCTTCGACGCCCTGTCGCGTCTCGGGCTGCTCGAGATCGGCTCGGTGCCGGCCACGGACGACCGCGCCGAGATGCGGATCTACAACCCGCATCTCAAGGCCGCCACCGCCATCCACCCGGCCAGCGAGGTGATCCCGGTCAGCCGCGCCAACGGCATCACCCACTCGATGGTGGCGCCGGCCTCGGACGACGGGGTCGTCGCCGGCCAGGCGGCCCTCGTGCACCTCGACGGCTGGACGGTCGAGGAGATGGCGATGGACGACTCGGTCGCCATGGTGATCACCTGGCCCGAGATCCAGACCCGCAGCTTCGACTTCGCCACCTTCAGCGTCAAGGAGACCCCGTTCGCCGAGGCCAAGGAGAAGGCCGAGGAGCAGATCGCCGAGCTGCGCGACTGGTTCGACGCCGCGCGTCACTACGCGCAGGCGCAGGCCGCCGGGAGCGAGCGGCTGGAGCGGGACCTGAAGCTCGAGGCGCTGGCGAAGACCCTGGACGGCGGCATGCCCGTCGTGGTGGCCGCCTTCAACAAGCGCGACATCGAGGCGGCGGTGAAGTTCGCCGAGGAGTACGGCCTGGCGATGATCCTGGCCGGTGGCCGCGACGCCTGGAAGGTCAAGGAGATGCTGGCCGAGAAGGGGATCCCGGTGATCCTCTCCCTGACCCAGAGCCTGCCGCGCGAGGAGGACGACCCCTACGACAAGCCGTACGCGGTCCCCGGCGAGCTGGCGGCGGCCGGGGTGAAGATCGCCTTCGCATCCGGCACCGGCGGCGGCTTCGGGCCGGGCGGCCCCCACGGCTCCCGCACGGTCCCCTACGAGGCCGCGCAAGCGGTGCCCTTCGGCCTGTCGGAGGAGGAGGCGCTCAGGGCGCTCACGCTCTACCCCGCCGAGATGCTGGGGATGGACGACAAGCTGGGCACCATCGAGCCGGGCAGGATCGCCAACCTGATCGTCACCGACGGCAGCCCGCTCGAGATCACCACCCAGGTGCACCACGTCGTGATCGCGGGCAGAGAGGTCTCCACCGACAACCGCCACCGCGAGCTGTACGAGCGGTACCGGTCCCGGCCCGCCCGGTAGCGCGGCCACGGCAGGCGGGAGCAGGATCCCCGTCGGGAGAGGGGGACACGCCGGGGCGGGGGACAGGCTCCCGATCCAGGTGACCCTCGCCAGCTCTGGGGCCCCGGAAACCTGTCCCCCGCTCGCTCCTGTCCCCGCCTGCTCGCGCCTACCGCGAGCCGCGCTGGAGGCGGGCCGCCGCTACTTGCCGAGCCGAGTCACCTCGACCCGGACGCCGAGGCTGGTGTTGTCTCCCACGGGGCCGGCGGTGGGGATCACCACGGCCTGGATCAGCGTGCCCTTCGCCAGGCTGGTCGGCGAGCCGTCGCCCTGGACCGACATGACGTGCGTCAGGTTGCAGTTGCCGATGGTCAGCCCGGGGGGCAGCAGCGGCACGGCCGGAATGGCCATCGCGCGCGAGAAGGCGCAGACGCCGAAAGGCTGGCCGCCGACAGCCCAGCCGAACAGAGCGGAGGCCTCGTCGCTGGCGGTGGGGTCGCTCTCGTCGAAGATGAGGCCGCCCTCCACGTGGATCCGGTAGGTCCCCTGTCTCCTCAGCTCGATGCCGTCGGGCCGCACCCGGATGTGCGGCTTCCCCTCCGCCGTGTACACGGCGAAGGGATCGTCGTACCCGGCGTCGATGAGCTGGAAGCCGCCGGTGGCCGGCAGGCCGAAGAAGAGAACCCCCACGGCCTTGGCTTGCGAGTCGCCCGCCGACGCGGCCGAGGCGACCCAGGCGAGCAGGGCGACCAGTGTGAGCACCCTCTGTGCGATTCGAGTCATCGATGTCCTCCTTTCGTCGTGGCGGGGCTGCCGCCGTTCGGGTCGATGACGTGGGACTTCCTGTCCCGCCACTGGGAAACGGAAGGTGTCGGGGAAGTCACGCGGGGCGGAGGGGATGGGGGGCTCGCCGCCGGCTCCCTCGCCCCTCGGTCCCGGCCTGCGGCCTCGGCCCTGCGCTCCGGGCGCTATCGAAGGCGGCGGGCGAACGCCTCGGCGCGATCGGCGTCCTCGGCGCGGCCGAGGCGGCGCAGGGCCTCGGCGAGACCCACGTAGATCTCCGCCCGGCCGGGGTCGAGCGAGCGCGCCGCGGTGAGCTCGGTGAGAGCGTCGGCGGCCTTGCCCGCGGCCAGCAGCTTGGCCGCCAGAACCAGCCGGCCCTCCAGGTTCCCGGGGTTGCGCTGCACCGCGCGACGCAGGAAGTCGATCTCGTCGCGCAGCTCGGAGGTGGCGGCGAACTGCTCCAGCCGGCGGCGTCCCTCCGCCTCGCGCCCCGCGGCGATCAGCGCGCGTCCCAGGTTGTAGAGCGCCCCCGAGTGCCCCGGCACCTCCTCGACCACCGCCTCCAGCGCCTGGGCGGCCTCCGCCGGCCGGCCCGTCTGGAGCCGCGCCAGCCCCACCAGGTAGCGCGCCTCCAGATGACGGGGATCGGCCGAGAGCGCCCGCTCGAGCTTCGGCAGCGCCGCCTCGTAGTCACCGCGGTCCACCCGCAGCTTGGCGAGCTGGAAGAGCGCCTCGGCGTGGTCCGGCGCCCCCTCCACCGTGGCCTCGAGCTCGGCCTCGGCCGTGTCCAGGTCGCCCAGGTTCAGGGCGCACATGGCGCGGGCGTAGCGGAAGCGGGGGTCGTCGTCCAGGGCCACCGCCCGACCCAGCGCCTCCAGGGCAGCCAGGTTCTTGCCCTGCTCGATCCGGGCCTTGGCCAGCGCGTGGAGCCAGTTGGCCTGGCCGGGGCGGCCCGCCACGGCCCGCTCCAGCGCCGCCTCCGCCTCGGGGAAGCGGTAGAGGTTGATCAGGGCGAAGCCGTAGAGGTAGGCCGCCCGCGGGTCGCCCTCGGCGATGCCGGCGCGCTCCACCAGGGCCGCCGCCTCCCCGAACCGGCCCTGCTGCAGCAGCCCCTCGGCCTGCTGGAGCGGGTCGCCCTGGGCCAGAGCGGACCCCGGCACGACCGCCATCAGCAGCGCCGCCAGGCCCCTTCCCAGCCGCCGCCTCCGTCGAGCTGGAGCCCCCTCCCGCGTCGAGCTCGTCACGCCCGGGAGTGTAGTCGACCCCCCCTCGCTCGCCTTCCGGCGCGGGGGCGTTCGGAGATCGGCCGCCTGCCCGCTCCGGGGGAGCGGGCCCGGGCGCTAGCCGTCGCGCCGGACGACGGCGAGCCGGCGGGCGATCTCCCCCTTCAGCTCCTCGACCCCGCGCCCGGTGCGGGCGGACACCCGGACGGCCCCGTCGGCCGACAGCCCGCCCCCGTCGGGCGGGCCGCCGTTGCCCAGCACGTCGATCTTGTTGAACACCGTGATCACGTCGGCGGGCTCCACCCCGAGCTCCTGCAGCACCTCGCGGCCCACCTCCATCTGCTCCTGCCACTGGGGGTGGCTGCGGTCGATCACGTGGAGGACCAGGTCCCCGCGGGCGATCTCTCCCAGGGTGCTGCGGAACGAGGCCACCAGGTGGTGCGGCAGCTTGCGGATGAACCCCACCGTGTCGGCGAAGACGACCGTGCTGCCGGCGCCGTCCAGCGCCCCCTGGCGCAGCTTGGAGTCGAGGGTGGCGAAGAGCCGGTCCTCGACCCGGGCGCCGGCGCGGGTGAGCCGGTTGAAGAGGGTGGACTTGCCGGCGTTGGTGTAGCCGGCGAGGCTGACCACCCGCGCGCCCCGGCGCCCCTTGCGCTGCACCGAGCGCGAGCGCTCGATCTTGGCGAGCTGCTTGGTGAGCTGGCGGATCCGCGTGCGCACCATGCGGCGGTCGGCCTCGATCTGCTTCTCGCCTTCGCCGCCGCGCACGCCGATGCCGCCGACCTGCCGCGAAAGGTGGGTCCACCGCCGCGCCAGCCGCGGCAGCAGGTAGTTGAGCTGCGCCAGCTCGACCTGGGTGCGCGCCTCGCTGGTGCGGGCCCGCTCGGCGAAGATGTCCAGGATCAGGGCGCTGCGGTCGATGACCGTGGCGTCCAGCATCTGCTCCAGGTTCTTGACCTGGCCGGGGGTCAGGTCGTCGTCGAAGACGATCAGGTCGGCGCCCAGCTCCTCGGCGGCGGCGCCCAGCTCCTCCACCTTGCCGCGGCCGATGAAGGTGCGCGCGTCGGGGGATCGGCGGCTCTGCCGGGTGCGCCCCACCACCTCCAGGCCGTCGCTGACCGCCAGCTCGGCCAGCTCGTCGAGATGCTCCTCCACCACCAGCGGCGGCTGGCCGGGCAGGCTGACCCCGACGAGAAAGGCGCGGCGATGGTCGGCGGCGGATCGGAGCTCGGGCTGGGACAAGGAGGTGCGGTGGGCTCCGGGAGGCTAGAAGTGGAGCGCCAGGCCCACATGGGCGGTGGCGAACAGGTTGGCGATGTCGGACTCGACCACGTGGAAGGCGATCTCGCCCAGCACGCTGACGGTGTCGGTGATGGCGAAGTCGCCGGTGGCGCCCAGGTTCAGGCCGATCGACGTCTCCTCCTCCGGCTGGCCGGCCAGAAGGCCCTCGAGCCGGTAGGCGCCCAGCCCGAAGAAGAGGCCGGAGCGGTAGATCTCCTCCTGGAACTGGTACTCGCCGCCCACCGTCACGT
This sequence comes from Thermoanaerobaculia bacterium, assembly GCA_033720955.1. GTDB lineage: Bacteria > Acidobacteriota > Thermoanaerobaculia > Multivoradales > JAHEKO01 > JAWWBN01. Next base: position 11,176 of record JAWWBN010000049.1, read on the forward strand.
ACTCCACCGAGGGGTCGGCCAGCCGGCCGATGGCGTCGGTCTGGTCGAAGGAGATCGCGCCGACGTCCACCCGGAGGACGGTGTCGGTGGTGGTCTCGAAGGCGAAGCCGACCTGGAAGCTCGAGTTGCCCAGGCCCGCCTGGTCCTCGTCCACCGAGCCTCCCACCCCGGCCAGCAGGCTCAGACGCAGGTTGCGGCGCCCCTGGGCCTCCACCCGCGACGGAGCCAGCGTGAGCAGGAGGCCTGCGGCGGCCAGCACGATCCCGATCCAACGTCTGCCTGGGGTCAACTTCGCTCCCTTCGTCGAGTGCGGCCCGGGCGTCGCGGCCCGGGCGGTCGAAAGTATAGCCGTCCTCGCTGCGTCCTCCTCCCTGTGTACGGTGGAGAGGAGCCCGGCGTCGCGCGGCGGGCGGCCGACGCGCTGCTCGAGCTGCTCGCCCCCTCCGTCTGCCTGGCCTGCGGCGGGCTCGGAGGGGGCCGTCTGGGTCTCTGCCCCGTCTGCCGCGGGGCCCTGAAGCGCCTGCGGCCGCCCCTCTGCCGCGGCTGCGCACGGCCGGTGGACCCCCGCCTCGTCTCGCCCCGCGGCCGCTGCCGGAGCTGCCGCGGCCGGCGCTCGCCCCTCGCGGCCGTGGTCGCGGTGTGGAGCTACGAGCCGCCGCTCGACGCGGTGGTCCACGCCCTCAAGTACCGCCGTCTCGAGGCCCTGGGAGCGGAGCTGGCGCGGGAGATCGCGCACCTCGCCTCGCTCCCGGCGGTGGACTGGGTGGCGCCGGTGCCGCTCCACTGGCTGCGGCGGCTGATCCGCGGGTACGACCAGGCCGAGGCCATCGCCGCGCCCCTGGCGGGATGGCTCGGCCTCCCCTGGCGTCGCGCCCTGGTGCGCCGAAGGGCCACCCCGCCACTGGCCCGGCTGGGCCTCGACCGCGCCCGGCGCATGGCCCGGCTGCGCGGCGCCTTCCGGCCGCGCCGCCGGGTGCCGATCGCCGGACGCAGCGTGCTGCTGGTGGACGACGTGCTGACCACCGGGGCCACCCTCGCCGCGGCCGCCGCGGCGCTGCGGCGGGCGGGCGCGGCCCGGGTGGTCGGGCTGGCCGCCGGGCGGACCCCGGAGCCCGCCGGCGCGGCCCCTCCGGTGCGGCTCTTGCATCCCGGCGGAGACGGCACCCGTTTCTTTTGACACCTGGCGACTGAACTCCCTATACTGAGAGCCCGTATCTTTAGACGATGCCCCGCATCCACATCCCGGTAGCGCTCGTTCTCCTCGCCGCGCTCTGCGCGGTCGGGGCGGCCGTCGCCGAGCCCGAGCCGGACGCCCTCGAGGTGCCGCTGCCCGACGCGCTCGTGGGCGAGGTGCGGAGCGCCACCACGCCGCTGGCCCAGGCGTGGGTGTACGCCTACGAGATCGCCCACTTCAGCCTGCGCAAGGTGGCCACCTCGGAGGAGGGGGTCTTCCGCTTCTCCGACCTGCCGGCCGGCCTCTACAAGGTGATCGCCTTCAAGAGCGGCTTCGCGCCGGCGATCGTCATGCTGTCGCGGGCCACCGGCGACGCCACCCAGCGGCTGGAGCTCGAGCTCACGCCGGACGAGAGCCGGGAGCGCTCGGAGGGCGGCTTCTGGGAGCTGCGCGAGCGGATCCCCTCCGACGTGCTGCGCGACATCCAGGTGCAGGGTCTGGCCGACGCCCGCAGCGGCGCCCTGGAGCTGCCGGACGCGCGGCTGAAGGCCGAGATGCAGGCCATGACCGGGGTCAGCGACGGTCTGGAGTACGGCGCCGCGTCGGTCAGCGGCGGCCGGCTGGACATCGACGGGCGGATCCGCGACCTGGAGGTGGAGCTGGCGGGCCACTACTCGGAGCTCGAGGCCCAGCGCCCGGCCGGAGGCCACGACGCGGTGGGCGAGTCGCGCTGGTTCACCCTGGCGGTGGACAACCGCGACCGGTCGCGGATCGGCTTCGCCAGCTTCAACAACCGGCTGCTGACCTCCCACGGCGGGGGCTCGGCGCCGGTGGACTTCGAGAGCCACTCGGTGAGCTGGTCGCAGCGCTACGGCGAGGCCAGCCGCTCCGACTTCTCGGCGCAGTACGTCTCCGAGAGCAACTTCCACCGCCAGGCGGCCATCGACCCGGCCGAGATCCCCGCCGCCTCGCGGGCGCTGCGCTTCGAGGGCTCCTACACCACGCCCCTGAGCGAGCGGGCCACCCTCGAAGCCGGCTTCCGCTACCAGGAGCGCGAGAACGAGTACCTGGGCGGTCCGGGCACCCTGGACCTGGCCTCCCAGGAGTCGGTGGAGCTCTTCGGCCGGGGCGGGATCCGGGTCAAGCCCACGGTGGTCGTCGAGTACGGGCTCTACTCCAAGCTGCGCGACGGCACCGTCTCGCTGGCGCCCCAGGGCGGCGTGGTGGTGCAGCTCAGCCGCACCTGGCGCGCCTCCACTCTGGCGAGCCACCGCCTGGAGGAGCAGCGCGACCCGGCCGCCCTCCGGATTCCCGAGTTCCACCCCGTCTTCCACGAGGAGGCGGGCGCCTGCGGCCCGGGTGACAAGCACTGCTACCAGCTTCTGCTCTCCCGCTCGTGGAACGACGAGCAGGAGCTCTCCGTGGCCGCGGTGCACCGGCAGATCGGCGACACCCTGCGGCTCTACTTCGACCGCGACTTCTTCAGCCGTCTGGAGAGCCTCACCATGGTCCGCGGGGACCAGCTCCCCGAGCTCAAGCTGGGCCTCACCCGGCGTCTCTCCCCCACCGTCCTCACGCGGCTGGAGTCGAACCTGGCGGCCGGCGGCGGCGGCATCGTCCAGACCGCCGAGCACGCCGGCTACGAGAACCGTCTCCGGTACCTGGTGACCTCGCTGGACACCCGCTTCGAGCAGAGCGACACCGGGGTCTTCCTGGCCTTCCACCGGCTCCGCCAGGAGCTGGACCCGATCGGCGGCGCCGCCGCGTCGATGACCGAGACGGAGGTCGACCTCGAGCGGCTGCAGCTCTCGCTGACCCAGGATCTCGGGATCCTGCGCAGCCTGGCGGCCGACTGGGCGGTGCACCTCAACATGGAGCTCAGCCGGGGCTCCACTCCCGAGACGGCCGCCCGCCGGGAGGAGGAGCTGCGCAAGCGGCTCACCGGCGGGATCGCGGTCAGCTTCTGAGCCCCTCCGGGCGCCTGGATCCATCCCCCTGGATCGATCCAATTTCCTGGACGCGGCAGCCTAAGACCGCATAGGATCAGGCAGAAATGCCGGTTCAGGAATCCGTTCTGGTGGCACGCATCCTGCTTCGGTCGGTGGGGTGATGGTCAAGCGGCCCCGGGGCGCTCGAGGCTTTCTCGCGCTCGCCGTTCTTCTCGCCGCCCTGCTGGTGGCGCTGGGGGGCGCCAGCCTCTACCAGAAGGTCGAGAGCTTCCAGCCCCTGGGCTTCGAGGCGCGCGCCGACGCCGGGCGCTGGCTGGTCACCCGGGTGGACGAGCCCGACAGCGAGCTGCGGATCGGCGACGAGCTGCTGCTGATCAACGGCGAGGGGGTCGGGCAGCTCGACGAGCTCGGCGGCGCCCTGCGGGCGCGGGCGGAGAGCGAGCTGCTGCTGCTGCGCGACCAGCGGCTGGAGACGGTGGCCTACCGGCTGCCGCCGCTCGACGTTGACTACCCCTACCTGATTCTGGCCCTGATCGGCCTGGCCTACCTGCTGATCGGCCTCTACACCCTCTCCCGCGACCCGGGCGGCGCCTCGGGGCTCTTCTACCTGTGGTGCCTGACCACCGCCACGGTCTACCTCATCTCGGTCGAGCCGCCGTTCGGGCCGCTGGCCAAGTTCACCTACCTCGTCGAGGAGGTGGCGCGCATCTTCCTGGCGCCGCTGACGCTGCACCTCTTCTCGGTCTTCCCGCACCCGCTGTCGCGCTCGCCCAAGCTGAAGCGGATCGTCCCCTTCTTCTACCTTCCCGCCTGCTTCCTGCTGCTGCTGCAGCTCGACCTGGTCTTCACCGGCGGGGCGCTCCTGGTGGGCGGGGCGGCCGACACGACCCTGGCTGCCCTCGACCTGCTGGAGCTGCTGCAGATCGTGATCTTCTCGCTCACCGCGGCGGGGGTGCTGGCCTGGCGGCTGCGGCGCGCCGGCGAGAACGAGCCCCAGCGGCAGGCGGCGTGGATCGCCGTCGGCATGGCGGCCGGGTACATCCCGTTCCTGAGCCTCTACGTCCTGCCGCTCTCCCTGGGTGTCGATACGCCCCTGATGGTGACGGCCATGGCGGTGCTGCCGCTGGCCCTGGTCCCGACCACCTTCGCCTACGCCATCCTGCGCTACAAGCTGTGGGACATCGGCGGGGTGGTGCGCAACACCATCACCCTGAGCCTTACGGTGCTCATCGGCATCTTCGGCTTCGCCCTGGCCAACCTGACGGTCAGCCGCATCGTGCCCGAGGAGTTCCCCCTGGGCCGCAGCCTCATGACCTTCGCCGCGGGCCTGGTCATCGCCGGCCTCCTGGTGCCCACCCGGAGGGGCATCGCCAGCTCGCTCGAGCGTCTCCAGTACGGCGGCTCGTTCGGCAAGCGCCGCGCCCTGGTGCAGTTCGGGCGCGAGCTCCTCAACGAGCGGGACCTGGACCGGCTCTGCCAGAAGCTGGCCGACCGGCTGGAGGCGACGCTGGACCTGAAGCGCACCAACCTCTTCCTGGTCAGCGGCCAGACCCTGGCCCCGGTGCGGCGGGAGGAGGGACTCCCCGAGCTGGTGCGGGCCGAGGCGGTGGACCGCGACTTCTGGGAAAGCGACGTCGAGAGCATCCCCGGGGTCGAGCTGCCCCGGCAGCAGCGCTCCTTCTTCCAGCGGCTCTATCTCGCGGGCTACCGCTACGCCTTCCCGCTGCGGGTGCGCTCCAACGCCGTCGGCCTGGTCGTCACGAGCTACCGCTCCGAGGACGTCCCGCTGTCGAGCGACGACCTGGACCTGGTCCGCAACCTGCTCGACCAGGCGGCGCTGGCCATCGAGAACGCCCAGCTCCTGCACCAGGTCCACAGCCAGCTCCAGGAGGTGCTGCGACTGCAGGCCTTCAACCAGGGCATCATCGAGTCGTCGCCGGCCGGCATCGCGGTGCTGGGCGCCGACAACCGGGTGCGCTCGGCCAACCAGGCCATCGCCGCCCAGGCCGGCGTCGACCGCGCCGCCCTGGCCGGCCGCCGGCTGCGCGACCTGCTGCCCATCGAGCCGGTGCCCACGCCCGAGGAGGGCATCCGCGAGGTCAGCATCTTCGGCGACGAGGGTCAGGAGCGCTTCCTCCAGGTGACCGCCGCGCCGCTGCGCGAGGAGGACGCCCCGGACCAGTGCGTGCTGGTGGTGCAGGACGTCACCGACCGGGTCGAGATGGAGCGCGAGCTGAAGGAGAAGGACCGCCTGGCGTCGCTGGGCATGCTGGCGGCCGGCGTCGCCCACGAGGTGAACACGCCGATCACCGGCATCTCCTCGTACGCGCAGATGCTCCTCGCCGACACGCCGGACGAGGACCCGCGCCGCGGGCTGCTCGAGAAGGTCGAGAAGCAGACCTTCCGCGCCGCCCAGATCGTGAACAACCTGCTCGAGTTCGCCCGCAACCGCCGCCCCGAGCAGGGCCCGGTGGCGGTCGCCGGGCTGGTGGACGAGTGCCTGGAGATGGTGAGCGAGCGGATCGCCGACAACCAGGTGCGGGTGAAGTGGGAGAAGCCGCGGGAGAGTCTCATCGTCACCGGCAACGACGGCGAGCTGCTGCAGGCGCTGACCAACCTCACCGTCAACGCCCTCGAGGCCATCGGTCCGAACGGCGGCACCCTGGAGCTGACCGCCGGCGGCGACGCCGAGTGGGTCTGGATCGGGGTGGAGGACGACGGACCGGGGATCGAGCCGCAGAAGCTGGAGAAGATCTTCCAGCCGTTCTTCTCGAGCAAGCTGGGCCAGGGCGGCACCGGCCTCGGTCTGGCCATCACCTTCAACATCGTCCGTCGCCACGGCGGGGACATCCGGGTCGAGAGCCGGCCGGGACGCACCCGCTTCGTGGTCGAGCTGCCCCGGCTGACGATCTAGAGACGAGACCGATGAGCATCCTGATCATCGACGACGAGGAGGTCCTGCAGGACATCCTCACCAACCTGCTCGCGAAGGAGGGGTACGACACCCGGAGCGCCCGCTCCGGCGAGGAGGGGCTGACGCTGCTCCAGAGGGAGCAGGAGATCGACCTGGTGCTCCTGGACCTCATGCTGCCCGGCATGAAGGGCCAGGAGGTGCTGCAGCAGATCAGGGCCGAGCACCCCGCCGTGGTGGTGGTGGTGATCACCGCCTACTCGTCCATCGAGGGCGCCATCGAGGCGATGAAGCAGGGCGCCTTCCACTACATCCCCAAGCCCTTCAAGAACGAGGAGGTCCTGCTGACGGTCCGCAAGGGCCTCGACCAGCAGCGGCTCACGGCGGAGAACCGGGCGCTCAAGGCGCAGCTCCGCCAGCGCTTCTCCTTCGACAAGATCATCGGCAAGTCGAAGCCCATGCAGGAGGTCTTCGAGCTCATCGAGCTGGCGGCGCCGGCCAAGAGCAACATGCTGATCCTGGGGGAGAGCGGCACCGGCAAGGAGCTGGTGGCCAAGGCCATCCACCACCACTCGCGCCGCGCCGACGGGCCCTTCGTCACGGTCAACTCCGGCTCCATGCCGGCCGACCTGCTGGAGAGCAACCTCTTCGGGCACGAGAAGGGGGCCTTCACCGGCGCCACCACCAGCAAGAAGGGCCTCTTCGAGGTGGCCAACGGCGGCTCGATCTTCTTCGACGAGATCGGCAACATCCCCATCGACACCCAGGCCAAGCTGCTGCGGGTCATCCAGGAGCGCGAGTTCATGCGTCTGGGCGGCGTCGAGACCCTGACGGCCGACGTGCGCCTGATCGCCGCGACCAACGCCGACCTCGAGGAGGCGGTGCAGGAGGGGAGCTTCCGCGAGGACCTCTACTACCGCCTGAACGTGATCACCATCCAGCTCCCGCCGCTGCGGGAGCGCACCGAGGACATCCCGCTGCTGGCCGGCCACTTCCTGCGTCAGTACGCCGAGGAGAACGACAAGGGGATCCGCGAGATCTCCTCCGAGGCCATGCAGCTCATGCTCGACTACGGCTGGCCGGGCAACGTGCGGGAGCTGGAGAACGTGATCGAGCGGGCGGTGGTGCTGTCCACCGCCGAGGTCCTGGACATCGACCTGCTGCCGCCCACGGTGCGACAGCGGGACGACCTCGCCCTGCCGGCCGCCCCCCTGTCGTCGAACGGCATCTCCTTCAAGGAGGCCATCAACCGCTACGAGCGCCAGCTCATCGTCAAGGCGCTCGAGGCCTCCGACGGAGTGCAGAAGAAGGCCGCCGAGCTGCTCAAGGTCAAGCCCACGACGCTGCACGAGATGATGAAGCGGCTGAACGTGAGCACCTGAGCCGAGCGGGCCGCCCCGGAATCTCCCGAGACCGGCGGGGGCCGCCGCGCGGCGAGCCCCGCGCCGTAAACTCCCTCCTCATGAACTCCTCGGCTCGCGGTCTGGCCCTCGCTCGGACCCTCCTGGCCGTGCCCGCCCCCGGCGGGCCGATGCCGCTGGTGGCGCCGCTCGGCGACGGCGCCGAGCTCGAGCTGCCACGGGTGGA
>JAWWBN010000050.1:0-18552 GCA_033720955.1 Thermoanaerobaculia bacterium
GAGGAGGATGCGATGCGCACGCGGACATGGCGCAGGGCTCTCGTTCTCACGGCGGCGGCGGGCCTGCTGGCCGGCGCCCTTCCACCCGCGGCGGGGGCCGGGGAGGGCTCCCGCCTCTCCCCGGCCGGACGGCGTCTCGACCGGGATCTCAGGGCGGTGGCGAGGGAGGTGACCCGTGGCGAGGGGCACTGGACCCTCCAGCACCGCAACGTCCCGGTGCTGGTGTACGCCCACGAGGGACACGATCGGATGCGGGTGGTGACGCCGGTCGCAAGCGTCGCCGAACTGTCGCCGGACGACCTGTGGACCCTGCTGGAGGCCAACTACTCCAAGGCGCTCGACGCCCGGTACGCCATCGGCGACGACCTGGTGTGGGGGCTCTTCGTCCACCCCCTCTCCTCCCTCACCCGCGAGGAGCTGGCGAGCGCCCTGGACCAGGTGGTGGCGCTGAAGAAGAACTACGGCACGACCTACGCCTCGACCGACAAGGTGTTCGCTCGCCGCCCGGAGTAGGGGGCGTCGCCAGCCGGCTCCCGGGCCGGGCGGAGCCGGCCCCTCCCCGGGCCGCCGGGTCGACAGACCGGAGCGGCTGATCTTCGTCTGCCGGGCCTTCCCGTGCCCCCGACGTACGGCCCGACCGCCGACCGTCGGGGCGCGGCCGGCGCGGACCGTGCGCGCCCGGGGTGGGACGCATCCCCGCCCCCGCCAGCCTCCCGGCTACGGCACGGGCACCGACCCGAGCAGGTACTTCAGCTCGTCGTCGGTCCAGTGGAAGCCGGCGCCCAAAAAGATCGACTGCCGGCGACTCTCGATGAGGTCGTCTACGCCGCCGACCAGGTAGGCGTGCTTGTGAAAGCTCCACCGCGTGCTGAGACGCAGCCGCGGGTTCAGATCGTCCTCGCGTCCGAAGTCGAAGGCCTCCAGCGTGAGCCGCAGCTTGCGGTCGAAGACCGAGTAGTCGATCGCCGCGCCGCCGGTGGACTCGAACAGGCCGGCGCGGAAGCTCGTGGCGCCGTTCACGAAGCCGACCTGGGCCGAGAGGGTCTGCTTGTCCTCGACGGAGAGGGTCTCGACCGTCGTGACCTCGCGCGTCCCGTCGGGCCGGGTGAGCGTCTCCTGGACGGTCTTCGAGCGCACCCGGCCGCGCGGGTCGTCCACCAGGCCGACCTGGTAGAAGCGGTTGCTGTCGCCGCCGGGATCGAAGCGCAGCCGAAACGCCGAGTGCGGCTCCTCCGACGCCTCGAGGTAGTAGCCCTCGAAGCCCAGCTCGAGCTGGAGCCTGCGCACCCGGTTCAGGGTGTCGGAGAGGCTCGCCACGCCCGACTCGACGCTGGCCAGGGTCGAGACGAGCTGGTCGTGCGCCGTGTCCTCGGTCAACAGCTTGCCCACCGAGCCTTCGCCCCCGGCCAGGCGTCCCGAGATCGTCTCGAAGTGGACCAGCGACGACTTGAGCGTCTCGCTGGCGTCCGCGAGCTGCTCCATGGAGCGGCGGACGTCGCCCCGGTTCTCGGCCAGGATCCTCTCGACCGCGGCGATGACCTCGCCGGTCTGGCGGGAGATCCGCGGCAGCTCGGCGGCCAGCACCGCGCTCACCCGCTCGAAGTTCTGGATGGTGTCGCCCACCTGGCTCTGGTTGGTCCGCACGATGTCTCGGATCGTCGCGGTGGTCTCCCGGAGCGAGGCCAGCGCCTCGCGGATCGCCTCGCCCGATCGGGTGGGATCCATGGCGGTGAGGGTCTCGTCCACCGCGACGCCGATCTGGTTGAAGCGCTCGATCGCCTGGTCGAGGCTGACCGGCGTGGTGCCGGGCAGCACGGCGCCCTCGGAGAGGGGAGGAGCGTCGGCGGGGCCGGGGTAGAGGCTGATGTGCCTGTCCCCCAGGAGCCCCTGGGTGGCGACGGTCGCGTGGGCGCCCTCGCGCAGCTCGACGCGGCGCTCGAAGAGGAGACCCACCAGGGCGCGGTCGTTCACCAGGCGGATGCCGTCCACCCGCCCCACACGGACGCCGGCGATCCGCACCGCGGCCTTGTCGTCGAGGCCGGCGACGGAGTCGAACGCGGCCTCCACGCGGGCGGCGTCGCCGGTGAAGAGGCGGACGTCCTCGATCTTGAGGATGAAGTAGGCCAGCAGCACGAGGGCCGCGCTCACGAAGATGCCGATCTTGACGGTATTGGACATTGGGCTCCTCTCGCGCCTATGCGGTGTCGATCTTCCCGGCGGGGGCCGCGGCCGCGCCCTCCGTCGCTCCGGTGCGTCCCAGGAAGGCGGCGACCCGGGCGTCGCTCGAGTGACGAAACTCCTCCGGCGACCCCCAGGCCACGATCCTGCCCTCGTAGAGCATGGCGACCCAGTCGCCGATCCGGAAGACGCTCTCCATGTCGTGGGTGATGGTGACGATGGTGGCGCCGAGACGCTGCTTGAGCTCGACGATCAGCTCGTCGATGACGTCCTTGGTCACCGGATCGAGACCGGTGGTCGGCTCGTCGAACAGCAGCACGTCGGGGCGGTGGGCGATCGCCCGGGCGAAGCCCACCCGCCGGCGCATGCCGCCCGAGAGCTGGGAGGGCAGCTTCTCCTCGGAGCCCTGCAGACGCACCATGGCCAGGCACTCCTCCACCCGCGCCCGCCGCTCGGCCCGGGTTCCGATCGAGAGCCGCACCAGCGGGAACTCGACGTTCTGCGCCACCGTCATCGAGTCGAACAGGGCCCCCTCCTGGAAGGCCATGCCGAACCGGGCCCGGAAGCGGGTGAGATCGTGATTGTCGAGGGTCGAGAGATCGGTGCCGTCCACCAGCACCCGGCCTTCGTCCGGCGCCAGGAGGCCGATCATGTGCTTGAGCAGGACGCTCTTGCCGGTGCCGGATCCGCCGATCACCACCGTCGAGTCCCCGGTGGGGACGTCCAGGTCCACACCGTCCAGCACGACCTTGCCGTCGAAGGACTTGCGGACGCCGATCAGTCGGACGATGGGCTCGGGCGGCGGCACGATCCTCTAGAAGAGCAGCTTGGTCAGGAAGAAGTCGGAGATCAGGATCGCGACGCTCGCCACCACCACCGAGCGGGTGGTGGAGCGGCCCACCCCCTCGGCGCCGCCCCGGGTGAAGAGTCCCTGCTGGCAGCCGATCACGGCGATGAGCAGGCCGAACACGGCCGCCTTGACCAGACCCGAGGTCAGGTCGTTCATGTCCATGTACTGGAAGGTGTTCTCCATGTGGCTGACGGGGTTGGCGCCCATGAGCACGACCGCCACCAGGTAGCCGCCGTAGATGCCCAGGCCGTCGGCGATCAGCACCAGGAGCGGCAGCATGAGCGTCAGCGCCCAGACCCTGGGGACCACGAGGTAGTGCACCGGGTCGGTCGCCATCACCTCGAGGGCGTCGATCTGCTCGGTGACCCGCATCGTCCCCAGCTCGGCCCCCATGGCCGAGCCGACGCGGCCGGCGATCACCAGGCCGCTCAGCACCGCGGCCAGCTCGCGGACCATCGACAGCGACACCAGGGAGCCCACCCACCGCTCGGCGCCGAAGCGCGACAGCACGGTGAAGGTCTGGAGCGCCAGCACCATGCCGGTGAAGAGCGCCGTCAGCAGGACCACGGGCAGCGAGTCCACCCCCACCCGCACCATCTGGCGGAGGAGCTGCCGAACGTCCCAGGGACGCCGCGGCGTCCACGCCAGGGTCCGCCAGAAGACCTGCGCGAACCGGCCCACCTCCCGGAAAAAGGCCTCGAGCGGGGCGACGGTCATCTGGCGGGATGATTCCGCGAACCCCGCCCGCGCGCAAGTCGCCGCCGCGGAGGGCCACCCCCGGGCGCCCCCGGCGGGATCGGCGTCAGGGTTCGCTCACCGGACGCCGCCCCGCCGGCCCGCTCAGCTCCCACCCCTCACCCGCCGGTAGTGCCGCCGCGCCTTCGCGCGGTTCCCGCACGTCTCCATCGAGCACCAGCGTCGCGACCGGTTGCGGCTGGCGTCGAGGAAGAGCCAGGTGCAGCGGGGCGCGTCGCACTGGCGCAGCCGGTCGAGCGAGCCGGCGGTCAGCAGATCCGTGGCCGAGGCCGCGACCGGGGCCAGGAGCCCGCCCGGCTCCCCCTCGAGGGCTCTCCACCTCCAGGTGAAGCCCTCGCCCTCGGGGGAGAGGACGCGCCACGTCGCCGCCTCCGCCGAGGCGGCGCTCAGGGTCTCGAGGTCGGCGGTCTCCGGATCCCGGTCCGCGACCCGGGCCGCGAAGAGACGGTAGAGCAGCTCACGGAGGCTCCTGGCCTTCTCGAAGGCCCGCCGCGCCGCCGCCGGGCGCTCCGCCGCGCGAGCCGCCAGCTCGTCCGCCTGGGCCGCTTCCACGATGCCGGTCTGAGCGGCGAAGGCCAGCAGGTCGTCGTAGCTGCGGAGCCCGTCCGTCTCCCCGCGGCCGCGGTCCTCCCAGGTGTTGACGAAATCCAGACAGAGGGCCCCGCCGCTGAGGTCGAAGGTCTGGCCGGCCGTATCGCCCATCTCGTCCCGATTCTAACCGACTCAGAAAGCTTGACAGGTTACCTCAGAGAGTGTACGATCCTAACCGTCAAACTACCTCAAGGAGGTTACTCATGCCGGTGTCCACTGTTCGACCCTCCCAGACGGCCGCCCTGGCGGATCAACTGGAGCGGGCCTTCCGCGGCGGCGCGTGGCACGGGCCCTCCGTTCTCGAGGCGCTCGACGGCGTGGACGCGGTCCTGGCCGCCCGGCGCCCCATCGGCTCGGCCCACACGATCGGAGAGATCGTCCTCCACCTGACCGCCTGGATCGACGTCGCGCGACGGAGGATCGCCGGGGAGGCGATCGCGGCGCTGCCCGACGAGGCCGACTGGCCCGCGGCCGGAGGGGAGGAGGCCGCCTGGCGGACGGCGCGGGAGCGGCTCGACGACGCCCACGCCCGTCTCCACGCCGCGGCCCTCGAGCTGGACGACGAGCGGCTGGACGATCCGGTCGCCGGGTCCGACCCCACGGTCCGGGGGCAGCTCCTCGGCGTGCTGCAGCACAACGTCTACCACGCCGGCCAGATCGTCCTCCTCCGGCGGGCGGCCGGGGACTCCCGATGACCGCCCGCGAGGCGGCGCTGCGCGACGAGCTGGCCGCCCGGCGGGGCCGGCTGGTGGAGGGAGCCGCCTGGGACGAGGAGCTGGGCGATCTGCTGCGCCGGGTGGACTCGGCGCTGTCGCGGCTGGCGGCCCCTCCGGAGCGGCTGTGCTCGGTCTGCCACGACCCCATCGGAGCCGACTCCCTCGCCGCGAGCTCCTCCCTGTCGATCTGCCTGGAGTGCCTCTCCGCGGACGAGCGGAGGTCGCTGGAGCGCGATCTGGAGCGCGCCCACCGGGTGCAGCGGGCGCTGCTGCCGCCCGTCGACCTGCGTCACGCCGGCTGGCGGGGAGGGTGGCTGTGGGAGCCCAAGGGGGCGGTCTCCGGCGACCACGTAGACTTCGTGCCGCCGCGCCGGCCGGAGGAGCCGGCGCATCTCCTCCTGGGCGACGTGGCCGGCAAGGGGGTCGCGGCGTCGCTGCTGCAGTCGCACCTGCACGCTCTCTTCCGCTCTCTTCTGGCTCCCGGCGACGACCTCGGACGGCTGCTGGCGGCGGCCAATCGCCGCTTCCACGCCGCCACCGGGGCGCGGAGCTACGCCACGCTGGTCGCGGCGCGCCTCCATGCGGACGGCACCGTGGAGCTGGCCAACGCCGGGCACCCGAGGCCGCTGGTCGCGGATCGGCGCGGCGTGCGGCCGGTCGAGGGGAGCGGTGTGCCGCTGGGTCTCTTCGAGGAGGCCGAGTACGAGAGTCGCTCGCTGAAGCTGACGGAGGGCGATACCCTGCTCCTCTACACCGACGGCTGGACCGAGGCCGAGAGCCGGCGCGGGGAGTTCGGGGTGGGCCGGGCGGCCGCCGCCCTGCGCTCCGCCTCGGACCTGCCCCTACCCGATCTGCTGGCGGCCTGTCGCGACGAGATGACGGCGTACCTCGGCGGCGGCGAGCGCCAGGACGACGTCACCCTGCTGGCCCTGCGCCGCGAGCGGCCGTAGAGGCCCCGTCGCGATGGACGGTGGGGCTCCCCCGACCGCACCCGGGTAGCCGCCGGGCGGCGACCGCCGCCCGAATGGTAGGGTCTCCCCTCACGAGTCCCTCAAGACCCATCGGCTGCGCGACGGGTCTCGCGAAGCGGTCCCGAGCGCGCCGGACAGGAGGAACCGATGCGGACCTCTCTCGCAGGCCGTCTCGCCGTCGCGGTAGCGCTGCTGACCGCGGCGGCCGCCGGACCGATCGCGGGGGCCGGAGAGGACGACTCGCTGCACTGCAGCGAGCTGCCCTTCGTCTACAACGTGTTCTGGACGACCGACTACGGCCCGGCGACCGCGGACATCCAGACGGCGGAGAGCAACATGCTGCCGTGCAGCGGCCCGGCCTACGCCCTCTGCTACTACTCCGGACCCGAGGCCCTGCCCTGCAAGGTCGACCGGGAGAGGGGCGTGGCCATCTGCGAGTGCTACGCCCTGCCGCCGCGGGAGGAGCCGTATCGCTACGTCGTGGACATCCACGCCATCCTCAACCTCTGCGCCTACGTCGAGACGGTCCGCGACTGTGGGCACGACGGCTCGGGCTGCTCCGCCGAGAACTCCGCTCCCGTCTGTCAGTACCTGGCCCGCGAGCCGCAGGAGCTGATGCCCGGCGCCGACGTCGTCTCGACCTTCGGCCTGTCGGAGCTGCCGAAGTACGGAAGCGTCGGCTGCACTCCCTGCACCGGCCTCTACGCCGGCTGCATGACGGCGCCGTGCCGGACCGTCCGGAAGGAGGACGGCAGCACCGCGGCGATCTGTGAGTGCCCGCTCTTCGACGGGCCCTACCAGGTCGGCCAGGACGACGTGGAGTGCGACCTGGGGAGGGATCTGGTCTGGTCCGCGGCCTACGACCCTGCCGGCTGCTCCGCCGACTGACGCTCGCGTGAAGCGAAGCCGACTCACCGCGGCTCTCTCGGGCGACGGCGCCTCTCTTCGGACCTCGGCCGGCGGACGCGCGGGCGCCGTCGCCGAGGGCCCTCGGGCCGCCCTCAGCGTGTCAGCCAGCCGACGCCGGCGCCCTCGGCGAGCGTGAGACGCCCCGGCTCGTGTCGGCCCGAGAGCCAGACGATGCGCTGGCGCTCCAGATCGCGGCGGAGCTCCTCCACCGCGCGCCGCAGGTCCCTGTAGTCCGCGATCTCCGTGGCCGCGGGCCACCCGGCCAGCGGCGCGAGATCCTCGCCCACCCGCCAGACGTGCAACGGCACGTCTACGGCGCGCAGGAACTCCCGCACCACGGCCGGACCGTAGCGACTGCCGTCGGCGGCATCGGCGCCGACGATCAGAACCACGGCCCGGCGTCGGCTCCCGGTGGCCGCCTGCAGCCCGGCGATCGCCACCGCGTCGGCGATCCGCGACTCCTCCGCCAGCCCGGACAGGATGACGGTCTGGGTCAGCGCCCAGTACAGGCCGCCCTGGCGGGGGGTGATCTCCGGCGAGGCCACGAACAGCTCCATGCCGAGGTAGCGATGCCGCACCTCCCGCGCGCGGGGCAGGAGCAGGTGCAGCCCGACCTCGTCGCCCAGGGCCAGGGCCGCTCGCTCGCGGTCACCCAGCGTCGAGGAGGCCATGGGGGCGATGTTGGGAGAGCCCGAGTTGGAGGCGCCCGAAGTGGTGGTCACGCCGCCGTAGCCGCCGCTGATGCGGCCCTCCAGGCGCTCGATCGCCTCCTGGACGCCGGAGCAGCGGACGATGACGACCTTGCCCGGTCCCTTCTCGATGCTGGCCACGGGCTGCGCCCGCCCCCCCTCGAGAAACCAGCTCGACAGCTTCCGGACGTCGGGGGCCCGTCCCCTCTTCGCGAGCGCCACTGGCACGGCGGTGAGCTCCGTGCCGATCACCTCCGCCCCGGTGCCACCGAAGCTGACCTGGGCGACCGCCACCGCCCCGCCGGCGAACTCCAGCCGCGCGTGGAAGAAGTGGAACGACTTCGGGTCGTGGTCGGGCAGGGGCACCCGGGAGGGATCGGCGGCATCCAGGGGCTGGCCGTCGAAGGTGGCCGACACCCGGTACGGCATCCGCCCCTCGAGCGACTGCCAGGAGAGGAGGGCCGCCGTCGCCCGGCCCCCGCCGTCGCGCTCCAGGATGACCCGCGCCTCCGCCGGGGGTCGAGGACGGTTCAGGATCTGTGCGACCCGGCCCAGCTCGACCCCCTCGGCGTCGAACGCCACCGCCTCCAGCCGGCGCGGCAGGAGATCCTGCCCCAGGTCTACGTCGAGGCGGAAGGGCGCTCTGTCCATCCGCCCGAGCACCCGGTCCCCGACCCGGATCTCCACCGCCGCCACCGGCTCCTCGACCGCCACGTGCACGGTCTGCGGACCGCTCACCAGGCCGAGAAAGAGGGTGAGGAACTTGATCATCGGGCCGACGGCTCCCTCCCCGCCCATCTGCCGAGTCGCGGGGCCGGCTCCGCCCTCGCACGCTGCGCCTACCCTACTACCCGGTCGCCCGCAGACCAACCCCGCGAGCGGGAGAGGCGGCCCCGAGAGATCCGGCATGCCGACGGAGGCGGCGCCGGCGCCCGTCGCGCTCCCTCTACTTCTTGCGCAGCAGCTCCAGCAGGCGGGGCGAGGCGGAGAAGGACGGCGCGAAGTAGCCTTCGCTGGCCAGCCGCACGTCGTTCACCGAGACGAAGGCCTCCGGGCTCTCGAGACGGATCAGCTCCTGGAGCCGGCGCAGGTCGCGCCTCCGGACGACGGTGAAGATCAGGCGCACCCGACCCTTCAGACCCCGCGCGGCCACGCTGGTGACTCCGAACCGGCTCTCGGCGAGCCGGGCGATCAGCGCCTCCGCGTCCTCGCTGGTGATGATGCGCACCGCCAGCAGACCCAGCGCGAGCTTCTCGTCCAGCATCAGGCCGAGCCAGGTGCCCGCGGCGTAGCCCCCGGCGTAGGCCAGGTAGTTGATCGGCTGGTCGAGGTTCTGCACCACCTGGCCGAGGGCGACGAGCCAGATGAGGATCTCGCAGAAGCCGATCAGCGGCGCCACGCCCCGCGGGCCGCGCGAGACGAGGATGATCCGCATGGTGCCCAGGGAGACGTCGACGACCCGGGCGAAGAAGATGAGCAGCGAGATCCCCACCACCGGCCACGTGCTCAGATCGCCTAGCAACATCTCCGCGCCTCCCTTCAGCTCGCAGGTTCCCGGAAGCGACGACTCGTCCGAGGCGTCCTCCTCCGTCCTCCCTTACCTCCCGCCAGACGACGTCGCGGGCTCAGCCGGTCTCGACCACCGGGCGCCCGGCCTCCAGGGCCTGGAGCACCCCGTGGTAGAGCGCGTACACCTGCTCGCGGGTGATCTTGGCGCCCGGGCCCTCCTCCTCCACCGCCTCCAGGGTGGCCCGGGCCAGCAGGATGGGGACGGCCGTGAACGACACGACGCCGTCCGGACCTCCGGCTCGCTGGAGGGCCAGGGTGTACTCCGCGGCGGCCTCGAGGTCGCGGCGGGCGCGGGCGAAGACCTCGGCCCGGGGGACGACCTCCTCCGGCAGGTAGTTGCGTCCCTCCGTGCGGTCCGAGGCCGAGTCGCGCAGGATGTTGACGAGCTGCAGCCCCTCGCCGAAGGCCGCCGCCCGCCGGCGCAGATCGTCGGCCACCGACTCCAGCTCGGGGCGGTCCAGCAGAAAGAGCTCAGTGAGCATCTCCCCGACGATCCCGGCCACGGCGTAGCAGTACCGCTCGAGATCCTCCTCCGACTCCAGACGGAGCACCCCCCGGTCGTCGGAGCGCTCCACGAACTCGGCCATGAGCGCGGCCGTGCGGCGGGTGTGCTCGCCGACGATCTCCCGCGCCGCCGGCGACAGCTCGCGCCACGCCGCCAGCACCCCCGGGGTCTCGCGCAGCAGCTCCAGGTAGCCCTCGTGGTCGGTGGGGGGCTCGGCCAGCCAGCCGGCAACGAGCTCCTGGCCCCGTCCATCCGACGGCTCCTCCAGCAGATGCTCGAACTCCTCCAGCGCCCGGCGCTGCCGCGGCCGGCTCCAGAAGACGCTCGCGTCCTCGAACGTGTCCGCGATGCGGAAGAGCAGATAGGCGATGGTGACCTCCCGCACCGTGGGAGGCGGCAGCAGCGGGATGGCCAGGGCGAAGGTACGGCTGGTCTTCTCCAGCAGGTCGTACAGCCGCTCGTCGTCCAGACGGGGGCCGGCAGCCGGTCGGGAGGCCTGAACTGCCAGATTGCGCTCGCTCATCGGGGGGTCGCTCCGCCTCTCTATCCTACGGCAACGCCTCGACGAGAGTGCCCGAGTCCTCCTCGCCCCGCGCCGCCCGCTCCAACAACCCCTGCCGGCGGCCGTCGAGGATCTGGCTGGTCACCCCCAGAGCCGCCAGCCGCAGGGCGGTCTCCATGCGCAGACGCATCCCGCCGGTGACGTCGATCCCGCCCGCGTCGCCGGCGTGCTCGAGCGCCCGCTCCCCCTCTCCCGGCGCCACTCGGGCGATCCGCTCGCCCCGCCCGTCCAGGAGACCGTCGGTCTCGCCCAGCCAGAGCACCCGGCCCACCCGCAGGCCGCGCTCCGCCAGCCGCGGCGCCAGGCTCTCGAAGACCCGCTCGGTGGAGCAGATCGACGCCCCCAGCCGGCGATCGATCACCACGTCGCCGTAGACCACCGGCAGCAGGCCCAGCCCCAGGGCCCCGACCAGCGGCTCGAGCGCGACCTCCGCCGGCACCCCTCCCTCCGCCACCATCCCCGACGAGGGCGCCAGGCTGAAGGGAGCGGCCCCGGCCTCGGCCAGCGCCTCGACAACCCGCCGGTGGAGACGCGCCGCGGCCTGCTGGGTGCGGGAGACTCCCGGGAGCTGCCCGGTGCTGGTGACGCCGCCGCCAAGCTGGAAGCGCTCGGCGGCGGGGTGGCCGAACGAGCCGCTGCCGTGCCCCACCAGCACCCCGCCGGGTCGCGCCGCCGCGACCGCAGCCACCTCGGAGGCCAGCCGGCGGATGACCTCGTCCCGAGCCACCCCCGGCCGCCGCTTGTCGGTGATCAGGCTGCCGCCCAGCTTGACGAGGAGGAGCTCGGTGGCCATGGCTCAGACCAGGTGCTCGTCGAGCAGCCGCGGGCCCTCTCCGACCCGGTCCACGATCAGGCGCTCGACCTCGGGCAGGGCGGCCACCCGCTCCTCCACCCGGGCCTCGTCGCCGGTCTCGCAGATGAGATGGACGTTGGGGCCGGCGTCGATGGTGGCCCACACCTCGACCCCTTCGGCGCGCAGCTCGCGGGCCGCCTCGAGCACCGCCAGGGTGCCCGGCCGCCAGTAGTGGATCGGAGGGCGCGAGGAGATGGCGATCAGATGGAGATCCAGGGCCTCCTCCTCGATCACCGGGCCCAGCTCCGTCATGTCGCGCCGGGCCAGCGCCCGCCGCACCCGATCCAGCCGGCCGGGCAGCAGCTCCAGCCGGCGCGCGAAGTAGGGGCTGCCGGGGGCGGCCCGGTGACCGTCGCGTGACGAGACCCTCTTGGGGCTCGCGTCCACCACCGCCACCAGGTCGGAGAGCGCCCAGTGACCGGCCGGGTGGAGCTGGGCCGCGTGCTCGCCCTCCAGCGCCTCCGGTGCCGGCCACTCGACGTAGCCTCCCAGAGTCGATCGGGCGGCCGAGCCCGAGCCGCTCTCGCGCGCCCGCGCGGAGAGCTCCCGCCAACCGGCGGGAAGACCCAGGACCGCCGTGGCAGCCACCGCGAGGGCGGCGAAGCCGGAGGCGGACGAAGCGATCCCGGCGCCCGTCGGAAAGGTGTTCGCGGTCGCGACGCGGAAGCCGCTCTCGACCCCGGCGGTCGCGGCCAGCCGTCGAAGATGTCGCTCCACCCCGGCGCGAAACGCCTCCGGCGCCGGCGCCAGCTCGCCTCCCTCCGGCCGCCAGAGCACCTCCACTCCCTCGGCCGGCGGCCGCCGCTCCACCGTGCAGCGGGAGACGCAGCGGGAGAGGGTCATCGAGATGGAGGGGTTGTAGGGCAGGGTCCGCTCGAGGTCCCGGGTCCCCCAATACTTGACGAAGGCGATGTTGGAGGGCGCCTCGGCCGTGGCCCTGCCGCTCACGCCGTCACCTCGCACTGCGCGCCCTGCACCCCCAGCGGGGCGCGCAGCCGCCGCAGGCCGGCGAGAGCCCGGCCCGGCTCGGGCGTCTCCGGGGGGAGGTAGACCAGGAGGCCGCCGGCGCCGCTCCCCGAGAGCGCGCCGGCCCCGGAGATCTTGGCCGCCGCGCCCTCCTCCTCCAGCCGGCGGATCCGCTCTCGCACCGGCGCCGGGACCACGCCCAGCCCCTCGAGCGCCCGCTCGAAGCCCCGAATCAGCTCGGTCACCCGGGCCGCGTCCTCCCGGTCGCTCGCCACCTCCGCCGCCAGGGCCTCCACCCCGGCGCCCATCCGCGCCACCAGCTCGTCGAAGGCGTCCGGGTCGCTCTGCCGGCGGCGGCGCACCGCGGCCACCACCTCGCCCGTGCTCTCGGCCGGCCGCCCGGTGTGGTACAGCGCCAGCCGCTCCACCAGGCCCCCCGCCGGGCACGGCGTGAGCGCCGGCTCGGCGCCGGGCGCGTAGCGGTGGAGACCGCCGGCCAGCACCGTCCGATGGTCGACGCCCGAGGGCGTGCCGTGCTGCCGCCGCTCGACGGCGAGGGCCAGTCTCTCCAGCCGGTCCGGCTCCGCCCGCTCCCCGGCCCAGGTCAGCACCGCCGAGAGGACCGCCACCGCCACCGCCGCCGAGCTGCCGAAGCCGGCGCCCACGGGGATCTCGGACGTCACCCGCAGCTCGAGACCCGACGCCGGCGGGCCCAGCTCCGCCGCCACCTCGCCCAGCGCCAGCTTCACGAGGACCGCCGGGTCGTCGCGGTCGAGACCGCGGAACGGAGCCCGCGCGGCGGCGAAGCTCTCCCAGTCGGCTCGCGTCGCCCGCGCCAGGGCCACCAGGTCGGCCCAGGCGACGGTCTCGTGGTGGCCGAGGTCGTCGAGCACCAGCCGCACGCCGTGTCCGCCGCTGTTCGACGCCCGCGCCCGGGCATAGAGGCCCAGCGCCGCCACGAGGGCCGGACGGCCGTAGACCACGGAGTGCTCCCCCATCAGGATCACCTTGCCGGGAGCGGACGCCAGGACCTCGAGCGAGCTACTCTCCTCCCGGCAGGGGCCCGCGGCCCAGCCGCTCGTGGGCGGAGGCCAGGTCGCTGGAGGTGAAGGCCGACAGCAGCGACAGCTCGCCCGCCAGCACCGCGGCGCCCACGATCTCGGCCAGCCGCCGCACGGCGGCGCCGGGGCGCGCGGCGTCGGCCTCGACCCCGAGCAGCGCCAGCGCCTCCCGCTGCGTCTCGAGCGCCGTGCCGCCGCCGACCGCGCCCAGCGGCAGGTCGGGGAGAAAGACCGAGGCGTACACCCCCTCGGGGCCGCGCGGCTCGACACAGGTCACCCCCATGGCGCCCTCGACGACCTGGGCCACGTCCTGGCCGGTGGCGATGAAGAAGGCCGAGAGGACGTTGGCGTAGTGGGCGTTGAAGGCCATGGCCCCGGCGGCGATCGAGCCCAGCAGGTTCTTCCGGTACTGCACCTCGACCAGCCTTCGGGCGGTGGTCTTCAGGGTGTTGGCGAGCACCCGGCCGTCCAGCACCACCTCGGCGAAGACCCGCTTGCCTCGCCCTTCCAGGAAGTTGACCGCCGACGGCTTCTTGTCCACGCAGAAGTTCCCCGACAGGGCCACGCAGGGGACGCCGGTCTGCGGCTCGATCAGCTCCTTGACCATCCGGTCGCAGGCGATGGTCGCCATGTTCATCCCCATGGCGTCGCCGGAGTGGAAGCGGAAGCGCAGGTAGATCGAGCGGCCGATCACCTGGTGGCGGATCTCCACCAGCTTGAGGAAACGGCTCGACGCCTCGGCGGTGCGCCGCAGCTCTTCCTCGTGGGCGTAGACCCAGCCGATGAACTCCCGCGTCTCCTCGACGCCCGCGGCGCGAAAGACCGGGGCGCGCGTCATCCCGACGTCCTCCACCCGCACCACCGCGCCCCCCGCCTCGCGCAGCGCCCGGCAGCCGCGGCTGACGCTGGCCACCAGGGCGCCCTCGGTGGTGGCCAGGGGCACGAAGAGCTCCTCGTCGGGGTCCACCTGCTCGCCTCGCACGGCGAGGGGGCCGGCGACGCCGATCGGGATCTGGGCCACCCCCACGAGGTTCTCGCAGTGCCGCGCCGACACCCGCTCGGCGTCCAGCGAGTAGCGGCCCAGGTGCTCGAGCTCGATGCCGTGCCGCGCCGCGAGCCCGCGGCGGCGGATCTCGGCGGCGCGGCGCGCTCCCAGCTCCCGCGGCAGGTCCTGCAGCCGCCGGCGGCCGCTCGCGATCTCGTCGATCAGCCGCTGCTCCAGCCGATCGTCTTCCATCGGGTCCACCGCTCACGCCTCCCGGGCGGGAAGCAGCCGCGCCCCGCGCAGCTCGTTCAGGTCGCGCGCGCCGACGCAGAACATGGCGATCTTCAGCTCGCGGACGGTTCTCCGGGCCCGGGCCGCCACCGCCTCGGGCGACTCGGTGGCGGCGGTCAGGAAGGGCTGGGCGATCCCCACGAGGTCGGCTCCCAGGGCGATCGCCTTGGCGGCGTCGAGGCCGTTGCGCACTCCGCCGCTGCCGATCACGGTCACCCCGGGGAGGGCCGCGAGCTCGCGGATGGACCGCGGCGTGGGCACCCCCCAGCCGGCGAACAGCTCTCCCAGCTCCAGATCGTCGGCCCGGCTCGCCTCGATCCGCGCCCAGCTCGTGCCGCCCAGGCCGGCGGTGTCGAGTATGGTGATCCCCGCCTCCACGAGCGCCCGGCCGGCGCGGGCCGAAAGCCCGCAGCCGATCTCCTTGGCGATCACCGGCACCGGGAGACGGGCGGCGACGTCGCGCAGCTTCTCCACCAGGCCGGAGAAGTCCAGGTCGCCCTCCGGCTGGATCGCCTCCTGCAGAGGGTTCAGGTGGAAGACCAGGGCGTCGGCGGAGATCATGTCGACGGCGGCCCGGCAGTGGGCGAGATCGTAGCCGTAGTTGAGCTGCACCGCCCCCAGGTTGCCCAGCAGCGGCACCGAGGGAGCCAGGTCGCGGATCTGGAAGCTGGCCGCCTGGGCGGGGTCCTCCAGCGCCTTGCGCTGCGACCCGACGCCGACCGCGATCCCGGTCTCCTCGGCCCCGATCGCCAGATTGTGGTTGATCCGGGTCGCCTGCCCGGTGCCGCCGGTCATGCAGGAGATCAGGAAGGGCGCCTGCAGACGGTAGCCGAGAAACTCGGTCGAGACGTCGATCTCGGCGAAATCCACCTCGGGCAGGGCCTGGTGCTCGAACCGCCAGGCGTCGAAGAAGCTCGAGCGGAGCTGCATTCGCTCGTCCAGCGCCAGGTCGATGTGCTCGGCCTTGCGGTCCCGGGTCGAGGCGTCGGTGCGAGTCATCTCCGCCTCGTGCGCAGATACTCGATCAGGCCGGAGAAGAAGTCCCGCCCGTCGCGCTCGAGGCCGAGGCCCTCCAGTATCCCCGCTGCCTCCCGCAGACGCTCGTCGATCATCCCCGTCACCTGGCGCTCCGCGCCGACGGCGCGGATGATACCGCGCACCCGGTCGATCTCCTCCGCCCGGGCGCCGGCATTGCCGAGGGCGGCCAGGACGGCGTCGCGCTCCTCCGCGGAGCACCGTCCGAGGGTGTGGAAGATCAGCAGGGTGAACTTGCCCTCGACGAGGTCTCCGCCCACCGGCTTGCCGACCTCCTGCCGGTCGCCGAACATCCCCAGCAGGTCGTCCTGGAGCTGGAAGGCCTCGCCGGCCAGCCCCCCGAGACGGGAGAGACCGTCGAGGGTGGCGGCGGGCGCGCCGGCGAGCAGGGCGCCGATCTCCATGGGACGCTGCACGCTGTAGCGCCCGGACTTCATCCGCAGCACCCGCAGCAGATCCTCCTCCGTCGCCCGGGCCCGCTGCGCGGCCGTCATCTCGAGGTACTGGCCGGCGATCACCTCGCGGCACATCAGCGAGAAGCGGGCGCCGGCCTCGGCCCGGCGCTTCTCGTCGACGTCGCAGGCGGCGAAGAGCTCGTCGGCGTAGGTGTGGGCCAGGTCCCCCAGCAGGATCGCCACCGACAGACCGTGGTGGTCGGCGTCCCCGGCCCAGCCCCGCTCGCGGTGGTCGCGGCTGAACTGACGGTGCGCGGCCGGCTCTCCGCGCCGGGTCTCCGCGCGGTCCATGATGTCGTCGTGGATCAGCAGGTAGGTGTGCAGGAGCTCGGCCGCCATCGCCGCGGGCAGAACGCTCTCCTCGCCCCGGCCGCCGCAGGCTCGGTAGGCGTAGTAGAGGACGGCGGGGCGCACCCGCTTGCCGCCCCGCAGCACGTAGGGGTCGAGCCGGTCCACCAGCTCGGCCGTCTCCGGCGCCTCGCCGGTCATCTCGAGGCGGCGACGCGCCAGCCAGCGGCCCAGCTCGGCCTCGAACCGGTCGCGGAAACCCTCGAGGGCCGTGGCGAAGCCGGCCGAGGCCGGGCCGCCGAGCGGGGGAGCGGAAAGGTCGGGGCTCATCTCGTCACCATGAGGGCGTAGCGGCGAACTATGTTACCGCCCTGCCGCCGTCGATCACCGCGACGCCTCCTCCGCGGGCAGGAAGGGCAGCAGGCCCCTGTCGAACCGGAGCCCCGGCGTCGGCTTCCAGCCCGGCTCGTCCGTCATGAGAAAGCCCAGGCTCGCCCGGCTGTGCAGCGCCCCGTGGGTCCACCGCAGCCGGCCCGAGCGGAGCCGCGCCAGCACCTCCGTTTTGGCGGCGCCGTACATGTGGCCGGGCTCCAGCGAGCAGAGGACCGACGCCGGGTTGGTCACCAGGTCGAATCCGCGGGCGATCCTGTAGAGGGCGTCGGGGTAGCGGTGGCCGGCGGTGGCCTCCCGCCACCAGGCGTCGGGGAAGCGGTCGGCGGACGGGCGGCCGGAGCGCTCGGCGAGGCGGGCCACCACCCCGGCGTAGTCGAGCGGATCTCCGGTGTGGGGACGGTACCTCCACTCCTCGCCTGCCGCCAGCCGCTCGAGCCGCGCGGCGCCCTCCCGCCCCTCGACCCACCACGCCGTCTCGTCCGCCGGCACGACGCAGAGGTCCACCCCGGACACCGTGGCGAGCACCTCGGCCGCCTCGCGGGCCACGGCCGGGTCCAGGTAGACCTCGAAGCTCGACACCAGACCGAAGGGCGTCAGCACGGCGTCGCGGGGCCGCTTCAGCCGGCGACCCAGGCGGAAGCCGGCCTCCTTCAGGGCGCGACGGACCGGGCGCCAGACGTTCGCCAGCGGCTCGCCGCCGGAGATTCCGTGGTCGGAGAAGAGGACCACCCGGAAGTCCAGGTCGGGTCGTCGCCGGCGGGCCGCAGCGAGCTCGCGGTCCAGGGCGGCGAAAACCGGCTCCATCGATCGCGGCCCCTTGAGGTGGATCGCGGTGTCGGTGGCCTCGACGTAGGCGAAGAAGAGAGGATCGTCGCTCTCCAGGAACGCCGCCACCGCCTTCTCGACGCGGTAGAGGCTGGCCTTGATCGGGCGCAGCGCGCCCACCGCGCTTCTGGCCACGCCCTTCTTCTCCCAGTCGAAGAAATCCCGCCACGGGAAGTCGATCTTGAAGTAGCTGATCGGGCCGCCGCCCCGCGCCCGACGTCGCTCCCAGTCGAAGAAGCGCGCCTCGTAGCCCGGCGACGGCTTCAGCCCGGCCGGCTCGAGGATCCCCGCCGCCGCGACGCTGGTGG
Organism: Thermoanaerobaculia bacterium; assembly: GCA_033720955.1. Lineage (GTDB taxonomy): Bacteria > Acidobacteriota > Thermoanaerobaculia > Multivoradales > JAHEKO01 > JAWWBN01. The sequence continues at coordinate 17,757 of JAWWBN010000050.1, forward strand.
AGGAGGGGAAGGTGCTGACGAACGGCGCGGGCCGGGACATCGTAGCGAGGAGGGGTCCGCCCGGCCGCTCCGGATCGGTGACCTCGGTGACGAAGTCGAAGGGCACGGCGTCCAGGAGGAGAAAGAGCGTCCGCGGGGGCTCCGCGGCCGACGCCGACACGGCGGCCAGCACGGCGCCCGCCATCCCTCCCAGAGCGCGGCGGAGGGTCATCCGCCGATCGCCTCCACCGCGGCGTCGGCCAGCAGCTCCGCCACCCGCCGCAGCCGCCGGCGCAGGTCGAGGAGCCGCGCCATCCGGACCGGCCGCGGCAGCGCCGCCAGCGCCACCCGCAGCCCCGAGACCCCGCCCTCGGCGTCGAGATAGCGGTTGAAGTCCAGCGGGAGGCTCTCCTCGGCCGGGTCGCTGATCGCCCGCAGGGCGGCCCAGGGGACCGTGTGCCGGTCGGCCAGCCGCGCCCAGACCGCCGTCTCCATGTCCACGGCGGCTACGGCGGGCCGTCCCAGCCGCTCCCAGAGCTCGGCCTTCTCCGCCGCCCGCACCAGGACCCGCGGCGCCGTGGCCAGGGTGCCGGGACGGGCGGCGGAGATCCACGCCGGCGCGGTCGGCCGGAAGCGCTCGCCACCGGGGCCGACGACCTCGGAGGCCTGCACCAGATCGCCGACGGCCAGCGTCGGGGAGAGCCCGCCGGCGATCCCCAGGAAGATCAGCCGCTCCGGCCGGACGCCGGCCAGCAGCCGCTTCAGCCGCCGCTCCGCCCGCCCGGCTCCCGGGCCGCAGACCGTCACCGTCACCGGC
>JAWWBN010000051.1:0-17990 GCA_033720955.1 Thermoanaerobaculia bacterium
ATCTGTCCCAGCAGCCGGGCCACCACATCCATGGACTCATCGTCGGCCACCGGCAGCCCACCACCCGGACACCCTCCGCTCCGGAGCGGAGCCCCTCCACCCGCTCGGGCACTCCGTCCAGCCGGTCGCCCTCGGCCAGCTCGCCACGGTCCAGCGGCAGCTCGGTGCGCTCCTCCGGCTCGGCGGCGCGCTCGCGGTCGAGCGCCTCGGGCTCGAGCTCCTCGAGCAAGTCGCGCGGCCGCAAGGACGGGCGGTAGAGCGGAACCGCCGCGCGGCTCGGACCGGGGTCCAGTAATCTTCGGTCCATGTCCCGCGCGGCGGTCTTCCGCCTGCTCTTCATCCTCTACTGCGTGGAGGTCGGGGTCTTCCTCGTCCTGGTACCGTGGAGCGCCAACTGGGACCGCGCCCTCATCCAGTTGCCGACCGCCTGGCTCCGCGGCCTGCTGCTTCACTCCGCCTTCCGCGGCGCGATCACCGGCTTCGGCCTGATCCACCTGATCTGGGGCGCGCACGACCTGGAGACCCTGCTGGCCCGGTGGAAGCTCGGCGGCCGCCCCGGCTGATCGCCGTCAGCCGCCGCGCCGACCATCCCGGCGGGCGGTGGGAGAGCTGGCTCTCGGCGATGGCCCAGGCCGGCCTGCCCGCCATCTGGATCCGCGAGAAGGAGCTCGACGACCGCGAGCTCTTCGAGATCGTGGAGGCGGCGCGGCGGCGGCTTCCCGCCGCCACCCGGGTGCTGGTCAGCGGACGGCCGGACGTCGCGCGCGCGGCCGGCGCCGACGGCGTGCACCTGGCCTCCACGGGTCTGCCCACCGCGGCGGTGGCCGCACGCTTCGGGGACCGGCTGCTGATCGGCCGCTCCACGCACACCCTGGAGGAGGTGGCGACGGCCGCCCGGGACGGCGCGGACTACGTGACCTTCGGCCCCGTCTGGGCGACGCCCGGGAAAGGGCCCGCAACCGGCGTGGACCGCCTCCGCCGAGCTGTCGCCCACGGCATCTCCGTGGTGGCCCTGGGCGGCGTCACGACGGCCCGGCTGCGGGAGGCCGCGGCGGCCGGGGCCCACGGCGCCGCCGCCCTCCGACTCTTCGCCGACCCCTCGCGCGCCGCGGCCGCGGTGGCCGAGACCGCCCGCCTCTTCGGGTCCCGCCAGTAAGATCGCCCCCCATGCAGACCTCCGGAGCCCGACCGGGCCTCACCGTCGCCGGCAAGGGCCTCTACCTCCTGGTCGCCCTGCTCGTGCTGCTGGCCGACCAGGCCACCAAAGGTCTCGCCGAGCGGTACCTCGCCGGGCGGGGTCCGGTGGAGGTGATCCCGGATCTCCTCAACTTCGTCTACGTCAAGAACACCGGTGTCGCCTTCGGCCTCTTTCCCTCCGGCGGCCGGCTCGCCGGAACGGTGATCCTGGCGGTGCTCGGTCTCGCCGGCTTCGCCCTGCTCGCCTACTACTTCCTGCACGCCCGCCGCCGGCAGCGGCTGCTGCTGACCTCCCTCTGCCTGGTGATCGGCGGCGCCGTGGGCAACCTGATCGACCGGATCGCCAGCGGCGCGGTGACCGATTTCGTGGACTTCTACGTCGGCACCTACCACTGGTACACCTTCAACCTGGCGGACAGCGCCATCACGGTGGGCATCCTCCTCATGGGGCTGGACGTGCTGCGCGCGCCGCGGCGCGGCGCCGAGCGCGGCGACGGGGGCCCCGCCGCCGACGGCCCTGCCGGGTCGTGAGCCGGGTCGAGCGCTTCACCAGCGGTGAGGACGCCACCGGCGAGCGTCTCGACGTCTACCTGGCCCGCCGCTTCGACGTCCCCCGCAACCGCGCCCAGGGCTGGATCCGCGACGGGGCGGTGACGGTGAACGGCGCGGCCGCCAAGCCGTCCCTCAAGCTCCAGGGGGGCGAGACGATCTCCTGCGAGCCGCAGCCGGTGACCCAGGAGGGCACGATGGAGCCCGAGCCGGGCGAGCTGTCGCTCCTCTACGAGGACTCCGCGCTGGTGGTCGTGGACAAGCCCGCCGGCCTGGTGGTCCATCCGGGGGCGGGGCGCGACCGCGGCACCCTGGCCCACCGTCTCCTGGCCCGCTACCCGGAGATGGCCGGGGTGGGCGGCCCGGGCCGTCCGGGGATCGTCCACCGCCTCGATCGCGACACCACCGGCGTCCTGGTCGCGGCACGAACCCCCGCCGCCTACCAGGCCCTGTCGCGCGCCTTCGCCGAGCGCCGGGTCGAGAAGCGCTACCTCGCGGTGGTCTACGGCGCCCCCTCCCCAGCCAGCGGGACGCTGGACCAGCCGATCGGACGGCATCCTGGCGACCGCAAGCGGATGACCGTCACGCCGCGTGGGAGGCCGGCCACCACCGGCTACTCGACCCGGGCCACGGCGGCCGGCATCTCGCTGGTCGAGCTCGACCTCGAGACCGGGCGCACCCACCAGATCCGTGTGCACTTGAAAGCGCACCGCTGCCCCCTGGTCGGCGACCCGGTGTACGGCGAGGCGCGCTGGCGGGGGCTGCCCGGGGCGGTGGCGTCGATCCTGCGCCGCTTCCCGCGGCCCGCCCTGCACGCCTGGCGGATCGCCCTGCCCCATCCGGCGACCGGCGAGCGGATCGCCTGCGAGGCGCCCGTCCCCGCGGACCTCGTCGAGCTCTGGCGGCGGGCGACCGGGGGCCCCTGGCCGCCGCCCTAGACCAGCTCGTCGATCGGCTTGTAGGGCTTGTCTTGCGACTCGGCCACCGCGGCGTACGTGATGTGGCCGGCGTATGTGTTGATCCCGGCCATCAGGCCCGGGTTGCGGCGACCCGCCTCCACCGCGCCGTGCTCGGCCAGGGCCAGGGCATACGGGAGGGTGGCGTTGTTGAGGGCGAGGGTCGAGGTGCGAGGCACCGCCCCCGGCATGTTGGCGACGCAGTAGTGGACGATGCCGTCCACCTCGAACACCGGATCCGAGTGGGTGGTGGGGCGGGTGGTCTCGAAGCAGCCGCCCTGGTCCACGGAGACGTCCACGATGACCGAGCGGGGCTTCATCTGGGAGAGCATCTCCCGGGTGATCAGCTTGGGCGCCGAGCGGCCGGGGATGAGCACCGCGCCGATGAGCAGGTCGGCCCGGGCCAGCGCCGCCAGCAGGGAGTGCCGGTTCGAGGCCAGGGTCGTCACCTGGCCGTGGAAGAGGTTGTCCAGGCGGCGCAGCGCCTCCGGGTTGGTGTCGAGGATCGCCACCCGAGCGCCCATCCCCAGGGCGATCTTGGCCGAGTTGAGCCCCACGATGCCGCCGCCGATGATCACCACGTCGGCGGGCGGCACCCCCGGGACCCCGGAGAGGAGGGTGCCGCGGCCGCCCAGGGGCCGCTGCAGGTAGTAGGCGCCCACCAGAGCCGCCATGCGGCCCGCGACCTCCGACATCGGAGTCAGCAGCGGCAGGCCGCCGGACCGGTCGGTGATGGTCTCGTAGGCGACCCCGGTGATCCGCTTGGCGGTCAGGACGTCGGTCAGCTCGGGCAGCGGCGCGAGGTGGAGATAGGTGAAGAGGGTCTGGCCCTCCTGGAGCCGGTCGAACTCGACCTCGATCGGCTCCTTGACCTTGACGATCATCTCCGACTCGGCCCACACCTGCTCGGCGGCGGCGACCAGCCGGCCGCCCGCGTCGGCGTACTCCGCGTCGGGGAAGCCGCTGCCCTCCCCGGCGCCCCGCTCGACCCGCACCTCGTGGCCCCGCTCGACGAGCTCGAGGACCCCGGCCGGCACCAGGCCCACGCGATACTCGTGGTTCTTGACCTCGCGCGGGACCCCGATCTTCACGACGCCGATTCCGACCCGCCGCGCATCCCGGGCAGGCTGGAAGCGGCCGGCTTGACGTCCCCACCCGCCGCGCGGGGCAGCGCAGCGGACTGCACGGGCCTCGGCGGCGCCGCCGCCTGCGGCTCCCCGGCCATCTCGACCTTGCCCTTGAAGAAGGCGCCGTCCACGATGGAGAGGCCCGGCGCAGCCACGTCGCCCTCCAGCCGGCCGTTGGCCAGGATGGCGACGCTCTCGAGGCCGCGCACGCTGCCGAAGACCTTGCCGCCGATCTTCACCCGGCGGGCGCGGATCTCGCCGCGCACGGTGCCGCTCGCCCCCACCACTACCTCGCTGTCGACGTGGATCTTGCCCTCGACCTCGCCGTTCACCTGCAGGCCGGTCGGCCCGGTGACTTCACCGACCACTTTCGAGCCCTCCGCGATCTCGGTGGTGCGGCCGGCCGGATGGGAGGAGGAATCGGGCTGTCGGGTGGATGTGGGTGCGCTCATAGGCTCCTGCTCGGTCTCGCGTCGGAAGATCGACATGACGTGGGTCAGTCCATGGAGCGGGCAACGGGACTCGAACCCGCGACATCAAGCTTGGGAAGCTTGCACTCTACCAACTGAGTTATGCCCGCTCTTGCAAACCAGGAGACCTTAGCCGAGCCCTCGGAGACGCGTCAAGGCTTGCGTGTCCCGGAGGTCTGGTTATACTGAAACGGCCATGTCGGGCGGCGGCGACGACATCAAGAGCCCTCAGGCCGAGGCCTCTCTGTACTTCTTCCCCGACCGGGACGTCTCGGCCGCCGAGCTCGAGGAGATCCTCTCGTCGGACGACGAAGAGCAGCGCGCCTGGGCCATCTCCCACCTGCTGCGCTACGCCCAATGGGACGACATCTGGAACTACGTCAGCCGCGACGAGGTGCGGGAGATCTTCCCCCGCCTCGACCTGCCGGACAATCTGCGCCAGGCGTGGGGCCGGATGCTCAAGGTCGAGGCGCCGGTCAACTAGGACCGAAGACGACCTCGAACAACCGGGGCCAGTACTTCCCGGTCAGGTAGAAGACCCCGCGCTCCGGGTCGTGGGCGATGCCGTTGAGCACGTCCACCCCCCGTCGCTCCTCCTCGGTCAGCAGACCGGAGGCGTCGATCACCGCCGTCACCGCCCCGCTCCCGGGGTCGATCTCGACGATCTCGTCGCTCTGCCAGACGTTGGCGTAGACCGCCCCGTCCACGCACTCGAGCTCGTTGAGCAGCATCTGCGGCCGGCCCGCCCGGGTGACCCGCAGCGACCCGAGCTCGGCGAAGCTGCGGGAGTGGTGGAAGGTCAGGCGGTCGGTGCCGTCGCTGCGCACGAGACGCCGGCCGTCGTAACAGAGCCCCCACCCCTCGCCGCGGTAGGTGCCGATCTCGCGGCGCTCCAGGGTCTCCGGGTCCCAGAACCAGGCCTCGCCCGAGCGCCAGGTGAGCTGCACCAGCCGCTCGCGGGTGCGCGCCAGGCCCTCGCCGAAGCGGCTGTCGGGCAACCGTCTCCGGCGCACGACCCGGCCCGTCGGCAGCTCCACCTCGCGCAGCTCCGAGGAGCGGTACTGCCCCACGCTCTCGTAGAGGAAGCCGCCGTGCCAGAGCAGGCCCTGGGTGAAGGCGCCCGGATCGTGCGGGTGCGCCGCCCGCACCTCCACGGTCAGGCTCCTGGGCTCGACCGGCGACGCGGCCCCGGCGGCCGGAGCGGCCGCCTCCCCCCGGCACGACAGGCCCATCCAGGCGACCGCCGCCAGACCCGCGAGCGTCACCGGGGGGGCCCGCCGCAGAGCCCGGCGGCTCTCGATCATGCCCGCTGCCGGCGCTTCGCCACCCAGGCGAAGATCGCCACCAGGGCCGCCAGGGTGGCGAGAGCCAGGGCCTTCTCGCCGGTGTCGGAGAGCTCCAGACCGATCCCCTCGATCCGCTTGCCCCCCCGCACGCCGACCCAGAGGGCCAGGAGGACCCCCGTGAGCCCGCCGCCCCCCACCAGCCCGGAGCCGAACAGCACGCCGCGCTCGCGCCGCCGCTCGGCCTCGGCCTCCTCGCGGCCGCGGGTCAGGGCCCAGCGGGTCAGGCCTCCCAGGAAGACCGCTGCCATCGTCTCGAGCGGAAGGTAGACGCCGACGGCGAAGGCCAGCACCGGGACCTTGAGCAGCGCCGCCACGGCCGCGATCCCCACGCCGATGGCGATCAGCCCCCAGGGCAGGTTCTGGTCCAGCACGCCGTCGATCACCAGCTTCATCAGCACCGCCTGCGGCGCCGGCAGCTCGGCTCCGCCCAGCCCGCCCTCGGCCGTCTGGTTGAGCAGGATCACCACCAGGCAGACGAAGCCCGCGGAGGTGATCACGCCGATCAGCTCGCCGATCTGCTGCCGCTTGGGGGTGGCGCCCAGAATGAAGCCGGTCTTCAGGTCCTGGGAGGTGTCGCCGGCGATCGAGGCGGCGATGCAGACCACGGTGCCGACCATCAGCGCCGTGGCCTTGCCCAGGGTGTCGGTCCAGCCGAGCAGGTAGAAGATCAGGCTGGTGCCCAGCAGCGTGGCGATCGTCATGCCGGAGGTGGGGTTCGAGGTGACCCCCACCAGGCCCACGATCCGCGAGCTCACGGTGACGAAGAAGAAGGCGAAGATCGCCGCCAGCACCGCCGCGATGGCGCGCACGGCCACCGAGTCGAGATAGCCGAGGATCCCCGGCACCAGGGTCAGCACCAGGAGGACCGCGCCGGCCACCCCCAGCACCACGCGGAAGGAGAGATCGCGGTCGGTGCGCTCCACCGCCACCGCGGCGCCCCGCCCGATCTGGGCGAGACCCAGCTTGAACGACTCCACCATGGTGGGGATGGACTTGACCAGGGTGATGATGCCGCCGGTGGCCACCGCCCCGGCGCCGATGTAGCGCACGTAGCGGTGCCAGATCTCGCCGGCGCTCATGGCCGAGATCAGCTTCTCGGTCTCGGGGTAGACCGGCTGGGCGACGCCGCTCCCCCACCAGTCGATCAACGGGATGATGACGAGGGAGCTCAGGGCGCCTCCGGCGACCATCACCGTGGCCACCCGGATGCCGAGGATGTAGCCCACCCCGACGAGAGCGGGTGACACGGCGATCTCGAGATGCGCCTTGCCCGCCACCACCTGCTCGAAGGAGCCCCTCACCGCCTTGAAACCGTCGGTGAGCAGCTTGAAGAGCATTCCCGCGGCGATCCCCTGGAAGACCGGCGCCGCCTGCCGGCCGCCCCCCTCGGAGGCCACCAGCACCTCGGCGCAGGCCATCCCCTCCGGATAGGGCAGCTTGCCGTGCTCGCGCTGGATCAGGTAGCGCCGCAACGGCACCATGGCCAGCACGCCCAGGAGCCCGCCCGACATCGCCAGCAGAGTGATCTGCCGCCACGCCGGGTCCATCCCCCAGATGAAGAGGGCCGGGATGGTGAACAACACCCCCGAGGCCACCGACGAGCTGGCCGAGCCGATCGTCTGCGACAGGTTGGCCTCCAGGATCGAATGCTTGAGGCCGAAGGCGCCGAGCAGCCGGAAGGCCACCACCGTCAGCACCGCCACGGGGATGGAGGTGCTGATGGTCAACCCCGCCTTGAGGCCGAGGTAGGTGTTGGCGGCGCCGAAGACGATCCCCAGGAGGATCCCGGAGATCGCCGCCTTGACGGTGAACTCGCTCAGCGTCTCGCCGTGGGTGTACGGGACGTAGCGCTCCCCCTCGGCGATCTCGTAGGCGTTGCGCGGCAGCTTCTTGGCCTTCATGAGCCTCCCTCCGGTACGGTTCCCATCGAGCACTCTCCCCAGCCGCCGCCGATCGGCGAGCCCGGAGGCGCGGGCCGCTCCGCCCCGGCCGGCGGCGCGGCGGGCAGCGGGCGCTCCAGCCGCCGGTCGATCTCGCGCCGGAGGAAAGCGCGGTGGGCGGCCTCGGCGCCCTCGCCCGGGGCCCCCTGGAGCCTCTCCGCGAGCGCCGCCAGGGCGGCCTCGGCGCGCGCCCGCACCGCGGCCGAGCTCTCCTCGTCGGCCGCCAGGTCTCCGATCCGGCGCGCGACCAGGGCCTGGACGGCCCGGGCGATCTCCCGGCGGCGCGGCGTCGCCTCCTCCGCTGCCGCGAAGGTCTCCTCCACCAACGAGCTCAGCACCTCCTCGAGACCCGGGAGCCCGGGGTCGCGGCGGTTCTGGTCCACCAGCCGCGCCGCCCTCTCCCGCTGCAGCAGACCCGACACTGCCAGCTCCGCCGCCGTGGTCGCCGCCGCCAGCGGGTCGAAGAGCGGCGCGGTGCCGCCGGCGAACTGCTCGCGGCTGCGGCCGTGCCCGAAGGGCCGCGGCGGCAGCGCCGCCAGCACGGCGTCGGGCAGGTCCAGGGCGGCCGGCTCCACGGTGGCCAGCACCCCGGCCAGGGCAGCGCGCTGCCGGTCGGCGTCGATCGCGGCGACGGGCGGCTGGCCGTCGCCGCGCACGGCGTAGCGGTACTCGACCCCGCCGACCACCTTCACCGCCGCTTCCAACTGGTAGCGGTGCCGCAGATAGAGAGTGGCCAGGACCTCCTCCAGCCTGGCCAGCGGCTCCCCGGCGGGCAGGTTGCCCGGCCCGAAGCGCGCCAGCGCCCGGCGCCGCACCTCCATGTCCAGGGCGAGCTGCTCCACCGGGTCGGCGCCGTTGTCCCAGAGGCTCGCCGCCGGGTGCGACGCCCCCGGCGGGCGGGCGTCGGGGTCGGTGAGCATCACCAGGCCCTCGGCCAGGGCTGTCTCGACCATCGCCGCGAGCTCCACCCTCTCGTTCTCCGGCGGCAGCTCGGCGTAGGCGTAGCGGATGGCGAAGCGGTCCCAGGCCCCCACCCCCACCGCGTAGGCGGCCGAGACGTCGAGCTCGTCGCCCTCGCCCAGGCCGACCAGCGGCGCCGGGTAGTCCATCACCGAGGCGCGGCCGTAGGTGCTGGCGGCGAAGTTGTGCGCCAGCCCCAGGGTGTGGCCCACCTCGTGGGCGGCGAGCTGACGGATCCGGGCCAGAGAGAGCTCGACCGGATCGTCGGGCGCGCCGCTGCCGGTGGCGTCGGCGCCGAGCAGCCCCTCGAAGATGCGGCGATCCTGGCGCACCCGGAGCGAGCCCAGGGAGACGTGTCCCTTGATCCGCTCCCCGGTGCGGGGGTCCACCACCCCGCCGCCGTACGACCAGCCGCGGGTCGCGCGGTGCACCCACTGGACCACGTTGTAGCGCACGTCCAGGGGGTGCACCCCCTCCGGCAGCAGCTCCACCCGGAAGGCGCCCGGGAAGCCCGCCTCGGCGAAGGCGTCGGCCCACCAGCCCACCCCCTCGACCACGGCGCTGCGCACGGGCTCGGGGATGCCGGGGTCCACGTAGTAGACCAGCGCCGGCTCGGCGTCCGGGGCCGTCCGCAGCCGGTGGCGCACGATCCAGCGCCGCTCGATGGTGTCGGTCAGCGGCGCGGCGTAGTCGTGGAAGAAGATGGCGAAGCTGCCCGCCCGCGGGTCGAAGACCCGGGGCTGGTAGCCGTCGTCGGGAAGGCGGACCAGCGAGTGGCGCAGGAGGAGGCTGAAGGTGTGCGGGTCGGGGGAGGTGCTCGGCACCTCCGGGCCCTCCGGCTCGCCGCTCCACGTCAGGAGGGCCTCGAACACCAGGTTGTCGGGAAAAGCCAGACAGGCGTCGAGGTCCACGGCGCTGCGCTCGGGGTCGAGCTCGAACTTCCCCTGGCTCTGCCGCTTCAGGGTGGCGGCGACCCCGTGCGCGTCCCGGACCAGGAAGGGCGTGAGGTCCACCAGCGACCGGCCGTCCGGGGCGCTGACCTCGATCTTGCCGGCCCAGAGCACCGCGGTGGCGAAGGACTGGCGGGTGGCGAGCCGCTCCGCCGGGTCGGAGGAGTCGGCGCGGAAGCCCAGGTTCAGCTCCTCCACCAGGAGCCTTCCGCCCAGTCGCCGCAGCCGCACCAGCCGCTGGCCGCCGAGCTGGCCCCGATCGAGGCCCACGGGATTCGAGCCGAGCCCGGTGACCAGGCCCTCGACGTACAGGTAGTCGCCCACCACCCCCCCATCCCCCTCCTGGGGAGCGGGCAGCTCCAGCCAGACCTGGCCGCTCTCGCGGTCGAGGTGGAAGGTCAGAAGACCGGTGGCCCGCTCGAGCTTGGCCACCCGGGCGGCGAACGACTCGACCGGCGCGGTCTCCTCGTCCTCCCCCTTCCGCTTCTTCGCGAACGCCGCCTCGGCCGCGGCCACGCTCAACGCCGCCGCGACGGCGACCGCCACCATCCCCCTGCCCCGGCGTCGGGTCACGAGCCCTCCTCCCCCTCCGCCTGCGCGCCGGCCGGCGGCGACGGGTCGATCTCCGGCGGCGGTGGCTCGCCGCCGTCTCCGGTCAGGTAGTGCTCCATCCAGCGCACGAGCCGCAGGGTGTAGTCCAGTCGCGCCGCCGCGCGCCGGTTGCCGTGCCCCTCCTGCGGGTAGAAGACCAGACGCACCGGCGTCTTGCCCAGGGTCCGGAGAAGCCGGTAGAGCTCCATCGACTGCCCGGGAAAGACCCGGGTGTCCTGCTTGCCGTGGAGGATCAGGAGCGGCGTCCTGGCCTTCTCGGCGTAGTAGATGGGGCTCCGCTCGAGAGCGAACTGCCACTTCTCCCAGGGCCAGTGCCGCAGATGGACCAGGTAGAGCTCGTTGGGGATGTCGCTGGTGCCCACCTTGGAGATCTCGTTGCTGATGCCCACGAACATCACCCCGGCGGCGAACCGCTCGCTGTAGTAGGTCGAGCCCCAGGCGGTGGCGTAGCCGCCGTAGGAGCCGCCGGTGATCCCGGCCCGCTTCGGGTCGGCGATTCCGGCCGCCGCCAGGTGGTCCACCGCGTCCACCAGGTCGTCGAACTCCCGCCCTGCGGGGTCGCCCTGGCTGAGCCGGGAGAACTCGAGGCCCCGCCCCGTGCTGCCCCGGTAGTTCGGGTAGAAGGAGGCGATCCCGCGGCCGGCCAGCACCTGGGCGGGGCGCGAGTAGCTCGTCAGCCAGCCGTTGCGGTAGTGCGCCTCGGGTCCCCCGTGGACCATCAGGACCACGGGGACGGGTCCCTCCGACACGCCGAGCGGGCGCACCAGCAGCCCCTCGAGCGCCAGGCCGTCCCGCGCCGCGTAGGCAACGGGCTCTTGGGAGGCCAGCTCGCGCTCCGCCAACCACGGGTTCGAGTCGGTCAGCCGGTGGGGCTCGCCCCCCTCCCAGGCCAGGGAGAAGAGCTCGCCCGGATGCGCCGGCGTGTCGCCCCTCAGGACCGCCGTGGAGCCGTCGGCGCTCACCGCCAGGTCGCGCCAGATCGGACCGCCCGCGGCCAGCCGCTCCACGGCGCCGTCGCCCCTCTCGACCTCCACCGTGGCCAGGGTGGTCCACACCCCCTCGTCCCCCACGAAGACCACCTCGGTGGGGCCCCTCCAGGCGATCGCGGCGACGTGCCCGCGGTAGCCGGGCAGCAGGTCGGCGGGCGCTCCCCCCTCCGCCGCCGCCACCATCAGCCTTCCCTCCTTGGGGTCGTGCAGATCCTCGCCGGCGATCATCGCCAGCCGGCGGCCGTCGGGGCTCCACGCCACCGCGCCGAGCTTGGCGGCGTGCCCCACCCGCCCCCGCACCTCGCCGCTGTCGGCGTCCACCAGGTGGATCTGCCGCCGCATGTAGTGATCGTCGATGAGGGACGTCGGCGCCAGCGCCACCGCCAGCAGGCCGCCCGCGGGCGACCAGTGCAGCTCGGAGGCGGAGCCCTCCAGCTCCAGCGGCCGCGGCTCGGCCCCCTCGTCGCCCAGGGTCGCCACCCAGACCCGCGTGCGCAGGAGCTCCTCCTCGAAGATCTCCGCGTCGAAGCCCTTCTTCTCGAGCTCCTCCCGTCCCTCCGGCTCCTCCTCCTTGGCCAGAAAGGCCACCCGCATGCCGTCCGGGCTGAAGGAGTAGGCCGAGATGTCGGTGGCGTGCCGGACCAGCGGGCGGGCCTCGCCGCCTCCCACCGCGATCGACCAGAGCGACTTGGCCTCGTCGCCGGCGCGCTCCGCCAGGAAGGCCACCTCGTCGTGGGCCGGACGCCAGGAGATCGCCGAGAGCGTCTCGCCGCCAGTGACGTAGGGGCGCGACGTCGACCGCCCCGGCTCCCACAGGTGGAGCTCGCTCCAGGCGGCCCCATCCTCCTCCGCGAAGGGATCCCGCGGCACGCTCAGCAGGTAGGCGGCGTGGCCCCCGTCGGGCGAGATCGCCACCGACGAGACACTGCGCAGACGGGCCACGTCGTGCGGCGAGAGCGACTCGGGCCGGACGGCGGAGCCGGCCAGGAGAAGACAGATCGAGACGACGGCGCCGCGGACGAGGGCCGGGCTCGGAGACGCGCACGTGGGCATTCGGAAGCTCCTGGAGAGTGGGAAGCCGGGGGGACGAAAGCCGAGATGCTATCGCATCAGGAACCGGCGCCCGGCCCCTCGCGGCCCTCCAACGGCAGGGAGATGGTCACTTCGAGACCGCCCCCGGGCCGGTTCGCGGCGCGCACCGAGCCGCCGTGCTCCTCGGCGATGCGCCGCGCGATCGGCAGTCCGAGGCCGGTTCCCGCGTCGTGGGTCGAAAAGTAGGGGTCGAAGATCCGGGCCAGGTCGCCCTCCGGCACCCCCGGGCCGTCGTCGGCCACCACGATGCGGGCCCATCCGTCGCCGGTGTGCAGCGCCACCTGCACCCGGCCCCCCGTCTCGGCGGCGCGCAGGGCGTTCTCGACCAGGTTGCGCACGGCCCGCCGCAGCAGGCGGCCGTCGAAGCTGGCCGGCACGGGCCGGGGGGCGCCGGCGACCTCGATCTCCACCCCGGCGGGCGGCGCCGCCGCGTAGGCCGAGACCACCTCCTCGACCAGCTCGCCCAGGTCGCCTGGCCGGGGCTCGCAGCGGGGAATGCGGCTGTAGACCTGGAACTCCGTCGAGATCTGCTGCAGCTCGGCGACCTGGGCCAGGATGTTCTCGGTGCAGCGCTCGAACACGGCGTCGAACTGATCGGGCGAGGCGGCGCGGACCGCCCGCATGTGCTCGGCCGAGAGACGGATGGGGGTCAGCGGGTTCTTGATCTCGTGGGCGATGATCCTCGCCATCTCGGCCCACGCCTCCAGCCGCTGCCCCCGGAGCACCTCGGTGACGTCCTCCACGACCAGCAGCGCCCGCGCCTCGCCGGCTCCCGACAGCGGCGCCCACACCAGGGTCCACTCCCGCTCCTCCCCCTCCGCGTCGGCCAGGCGCACCGTGCTCTGGCGAGGCACCCCCAGGTCGCCGGCCAGAAGACCGGCGACCGGCGCCAGCCGCTCCGAGCCCCCCAGCGACGACACCAGCGGCTCGCCCACGGCCACGCCCAGGAGCCGCTGAGCCACCCGGTTGGCCAGGAGCACCCGGCCGTCGCCGTCCACCGAGATGACTCCCGAGGTGATGCTGTCGATCACCCTCTCGACCAGCTCCTTCTCCTTCAGCAGCCGCAGCCGCCCCACGGCGATCCGCTCGGCCATGCTGTCGATGGCCGCCGACAGGGTGGCCAGCTCCAGCTCGGCCGGGTGGGCGCCCAGCGAGCCCGCGCCCTCGGCGATCCGTTGCGTCCCCCGCACCAGCTCCATGAGCGGCTTGGTGAACCCACGCGCCAGACGGGCGCCCACCGCGGCCAACAGCATCATCAACGCCGCGGTGGCCAGGAAGGCGCGGCGCTGCACCCGGGCGATCTCCGCCGCCACCTCCTCCTGCTGGGCCAGGAGCGGCATGGAGGCCACCAGCCGCGGCGGCCCGGGAGCGACCCCGGGCACGGAGACGCCCTGGTAGAGCTCGAGATAGTCGGCGTCGCCGGCGTGGTTCGTGCGCGCCGCGAAGCTGGCCCCGGGCCGGGTGAGCCGCGCCTGGATCTCGCCCGGGATCCGCACCGGCAGGAGGCCAGCCGTGAACAGCTCCCGCCGGCTGGAGGCGTAGACGCTGCTCTCCCAGTAGAGGTTGATCTCGTGGCGGGCGACCCGCGACAGCCACACCAGCAGCTCGTCGTCCAGCGCCGCCTCGATGCCGAAGCCCGGGTCCAGGGTGAGGACGTACTCCCCCAGGATCCGTTCCGCCGACTCCAGGGCCTGGCGTCCGGTGGCGAGCTGCTCCCGCTGAAGACGCTCGGAGACGAGCCGCACGAGGAGGAGGTTGAGCGCCAGGATCGGCAGCAGCACCAGCGCCCCCACCACCAGGAGGAGCCGCCGGGTGTAGGAGCGCCAGGCGAGGCGGAGGGCCTGGAGCGCGTCCCCCAGCCGCAGCAGCAGCCCGGCGACGGCGGCCGCAGCCACGAGCAGCAGCACCCCGGCAGCCTGGTCGGCGGGGCGCTCCAGGGAGGCCAGACCCTCCAGCACGGGCAGCACCAGGGCGCGCGGCGCGGCAGCGGTCTCCGGCACCGCGTGGACCCAGGCGGGGCCGGCCTCCGTCTGCAGCCGAACCGTACGGCCCTCCACCAGGTCGGCTCGCGACAGGCCCTCCGGCCACTCTCCCGCCGCGTCGCCGGGGCGCCAGATCTCCAGCCTCGCCGGCTCGAAGACGCCGGGGGTGGGCTCGAAGGGGTCGGGTCCGCCGCGCAGCAGGGTTCGGGCCAGCTCCTCCGGCCGGCCGTGGGCCGAGCGGAAGCCCGGCCGCAGCAGGATCCAGTAGCGGACGAAGCCCCACGCGCGGCCGTCGAGCTCCAGGGCCTCGGCCCCCTCGATGAGCGCGCCGCGGAGCAGCTCCGGGGGGGGCAGCCGCCGGCCCAGCACCGGCGACCGGTCCAGCTCGCCCTCGTCGTCTATGGGCAGGCCGTACGAGAAGCTGGAGCGGCGGCCGTCCCAGGACTCCACCACCACCGCCGACAGCCAGCCCCGGCTCGGGAGATCGGACTCCTTCCAGACCGCCAGGCCGAGGTCCTGGATGTCGAGGCGGCGCGACTCCTTGAGCGCCACCCGGGCCAGGTCGAAGTTGCGGAAGAAGCGCCAGGCTCGCCGGGCGACCTGCTCCCGCTCGCCCGCCAGCGGCGGCGCCGCCTCCGCCGCCAGCCGGGTCTCGAGATGCCATCGCAGACGCTCCCGGTAGACCACCTCCCAGACGCCGGCGGACAGCAGGACCGTGGACACCAGCAGCAGCCCCGCCGCCGGAGCCCGCGGAGGCCGGCCCCGCGACGCGAGGTGTCCCGCCGCCACGACCCCCGCCGCCGCCAGCAGCACCGCGGCGATCCACGGCCGGTCGATCACCGCCGCCGCGGCGAGAGTCAGAGCCAGCGCCAGCCACGCCCCGAGATCGCCCTCCGCCGGCTCCCCCTCCGCTCCCGGCGCCGATCCCGCCGCGCCTCCCCGCGCGAGTCCTCCCCGCGCGAGTCCCAGCGTCCCGGCGACCACCGCGAACAACGCCAGCCGCAGGGCGGCACCGGCGGGCTCCACCCACACTTGGGAGCCCAGGTCGATGGGGGCGGCGCTCTGCAGCCCGGCCGCGGTCGCCGCCGCGAGCCCCATCGCCGAGAGCCCCGCCACCGGCGCCGGCACCCGCCGCCGCCGCTCTCGCCAGGGGCCCCAGACCAGGCCGGCGTATGCCACCGACAGCAGCAGCAGAAGCAGACGCCGCGCCGGGACGCCCACCGCGAGCCCGAGGGCCGCCAGGGCGCCCGTCAGAAGGGCGAGCCGCCAGCCGCCGCCGGCTCCCAGTCCGGCCACGAGCAGCGCCCCGGCCACGGCGACGGCGCCCGCCCCGCGGGCGGCGGGCACTCCGCGAACGCCTCCGGAGGCAGTTTCCAGCGCCTCCCTCCGCACGGCGCCGCGGATCTGCCCGGCGCCAAAGGCAACGAGCCCGGCCGGCACCGCCTCCCCCGGCCCGAAGACGGTCCAGCGAACCGCGGGACCCGAGCCGGCCCGCGTCCCGGGCAGGGACTCCGCGGAGAGGCTGCGACCCGCCATCACCCTCCAGGGCCGCTCCACCGGGTCCAGGGCACGCACCGCGGCGAGCGACACCGAGGTGAGGCCGGCGCGGAAGGCCCGCCCCTCGCGGACGAAGCCCGGTCCGCCGAGCTCGTGCAGCAGCCCCTCGCCGGCCCATGCCACGATCGCGCCGTCGGGGTCCAGCAGCCGCAGGGTGGTCCCCTCGCCCAGGCCGTCCGTCAGCGCGCTCAGCCGCTCGAACGACTCGGTGGTCAGCTCCGGCCCGTCCAGGCCCGAGAGAACCTCGGCGGCGGCGCCGGCGGCCCGCTCCAGCTCCCCCCAGAGCCCCTCCAGCCGCTGGGTGAGGACCTCCGGCGAGGGGGCCCGGCGCGGTCCGGCGAGCCGCGCCCCGCCGTCCAGAGCGAAGCCGACCGCCGCCAGGGCCAGGAGGGCGGCCACCCGCAGCCCCGAGCGCCGGCCGGCACGGACGACGAGCGCGGCCGCCCCGGCCGTCAGCAGGGCGGCCAGGAGACCCGGGAGGGCCGCCGCCGCGCCGGCGGCCAGCAGGAGGGGCCGGGGGTCGCGCTCGCGGTCCGTGGGGCTACCCCGTCCGCATCGGCAGGTCGAGGCCGTGACGGGTGGCGCAGCCGATGGCCTCGGGGTAACCGGCGTCGGCGTGACGGGCCACCCCCAGGCCGGGGTCGCCGGTCAGCACCCGCTCCAGACGCGCCGCCGCGGCCTCGGTGCCGTCGCAGACCACCACCATCCCGGCGTGCAGGGAGTAGCCGATGCCGACACCGCCGCCATGGTGGACCGAGACCCAGGTGGCGCCGTTGACCGCGTTGAGCAGCGCGTTCAGGACCGGCCAGTCGGCGATCGCGTCCGAGCCGTCGCGCATCCCCTCGGTCTCCCGGTTGGGGGAGGCCACCGAGCCGCAGTCCAGGTGGTCGCGGCCGATGACGATCGGCGCCGACACCCGGCCGCTGGAGACCAGGTCGTTGAACACCCGGCCGGCGCGGGCGCGCTCGCCGTACCCCAGCCAGCAGATCCGCGCCGGAAGACCCTGGAAGGCCACCTTCTCCCGCGCCATGCGAATCCACCGGCCGAGGGTCTCGTTCTCGGGGAAGGTCTCCACGATGGCCCGGTCGGTGGCCTCGAGATCGGCGGGGTCGCCGGAGAGCACCGCCCAGCGGAAGGGGCCCTTGCCCTCGCAGAAGAGGGGCCGGATGAACATCGGCACGAAGCCGCCGATCGAGAAGGCCTCCTCCACCCCCGCAGCCAGCGCCTGGCCGCGCAGGTTGTTGCCGTAGTCGAAGGTCACCGCGCCCCGCTCCTGGAGACGCAGCAGGGCCCGGACGTGGGCGCCCATCGAGGCCGTGGAGCGGCGCACGTACTCGTCCGGATCGCGACGCCGCAGCTCCAGCGCCTCGGCGAAGGCCATGCCGTGGGGCACGTAGCCCTCCAGCGCGTCGTGCGCCGACGTCTGGTCGGTCAGGGCGTCCGGCACCGGGCCGTGCTCCAGCAGGTGGTGCAGAAGATCCACCGCGTTCGCCTCCACCGCGACGGAGAGCGGACGCCGCGCCGCCCGCGCCTCCTCGGCCTGCGCGACGGCGGTGGCGAGGTCGGGCGCGCAGACGTCGAGGTAGCGGCTCTCCAGCCGGCGGTCGATACGCGAGCGGTCCACCTCGGCCACCAGACAGACGCCCTCGTTGAGGGTCACTGCCAGAGGCTGGGCGCCGCCCATGCCCCCCAGCCCGGCGGTGACCGTCAGCCGGCCGGCCAGGCTGGAGCCGAACTTCTGACGGGCGCACTCGGCCAGGGTCTCGTAGGTGCCCTGGAGGATCCCCTGGGTGCCGATGTAGATCCAGGAGCCGGCGGTCATCTGGCCGTACATGGTGAGCCCCAGACCCTCGAGACGCCGGAACTCGTCGGCCGTCGCCCAGTGGGGCACCAGCAGCGAGTTGGCGATCAGCACGCGAGGCGCTTCGGGGTGGGTGCGGAACACGGCCACCGGCTTGCCCGACTGCACCAGGAGCGTCTCGTCGCCGCGCAGCCGCTTCAGGGTGGCGCAGATCGCCTCGAAGCACTCCCAGTTGCGCGCCGCCCGGCCGGAGCCGCCATAGACCACCAGCTCCTCCGGATGCTCGGCCACCTCCGGGTCGAGGTTGTTCATCAGCATGCGCAGCGCCGCCTCCTGCTGCCAGCCGCGGCAGCTCAGACGGTCGCCCCGCGGGGCTCGCACCGTGCGGGGGGTGGCGGTGGGGGTCATGGGGGGATCTTAGCCGCGGGCCGGCTCAGCCGACGCCCTCGAGGGCGTCGGCGA